>JBDTMB010000095.1:0-14819 GCA_039934485.1 Vicinamibacterales bacterium | reverse complement strand
CGAGTCCGCGTCCCTCTTAGGAGGCCGCGCCCGGCAATTCAAGTGGGCTTCGGGACTAGGCCAGCCGTACGAAGAACATCGGCAGATTCAATCGGCATGTTCTCGTCGACTTTGCCTCGGATGTGCCGACACTACGCCGGCAGCGGCAAGACCCGTTCTTGCGCGAGTTCCGCCGCGTACGCCAACGCCGCCTGAATCGCTTCGTGTGTCAGCGACGGATGACTGCGGACGATCTCCGCGGCGGAGAGGCCGTCTGCGAGGCTCGCCAGCACGACAGCCACCGGAATTCGCGTGCCACGCACACACGCTTTCCCGTGCAGACCAACGGATTCACAATGATGTGTTCGGGCCAAGGCATCTGCAAGGACCACCTTCCGGGGAATACCCGGATGGTGCACCGGCTGTCTAACGCCCGCGGGAGCCGCGGCGGGCGGACCGGAACGGTGCCACGGCTGCAAGCGAACTTCATGTACGTCGTCGCGCTCCGCGCCGACTAACCCGGATGGATCGTCAAGGCGCCCCTGAAGGGGCGCCCGACGACAGGCATCTCGAGTGCAGCAGGCGCCGTGCTGGTCTTCGTCACCGCGTTGTTCTAAGAACGCATATCTGCGTTTATCTGTGGCCTACACGTTGAACTTGAACAGCAGCACGTCGCCGTCCTGGACGATGTACTCCTTGCCTTCCATCCGGTAGAGCCCCTTGTCGCGCGCGGCCGCCACCGAGCCGCAGGTCACGAGGTCGTCGTAGGCCACCGTCTCCGCCTTGATGAACCCGCGCTCGAAGTCGGAGTGAATCACACCCGCCGCCTTCGGCGCCGTGTCGTTCACGTGAATGGTCCAGGCGCGGACTTCCTTCTCACCCGCTGTGAAATACGTGCGCAGGCCGAGCAGGTGATAGGTGGCGCGGATGAGCGCGCCCATGCCGCTCTCCTGCACGCCCATCTCCTTCAGGTAGGCGTCGGCTTCGTCCGGCGCGAGGTCCACCAGGTCGCTTTCGATCTGCGCGCTGATCACCGTGGCCTCGCAGGCCAGGTGCGTCTTGACGTAATCGCGGACCTTGATCACGTAGGGATTGGTATCCGCCGTGGCGAGGTCGCCCTCCCTGACGTTGCAGGCGAAGATCGTCGGCTTGTCGGACAGCAGGAAGAACTGCTTCGCGAGGTCCTTCTCTTCGGGGGTGAGCTCCACCGTCAGCGCGGGCTTGCCGGCATTCAGCGAGTTCTCGAGTTTCTCGAGCACCTCGTTTTCGGCGATCGCGGCCTTGTCGCCGCGCTTGGCTTCCTTGGCCACGCGCTCCCGCCGCTTGGTCACGGTCTCCAGGTCGGCCAGCATCAACTCGGTATTGATCACCTCGATGTCGCGCACCGGGTCGATCGTTCCGGACACATGGTGCACGTCCTCGTCTTCGAAACACCTCACCACCTGGACGATGGCGTCCACTTCTCGGATGTGGGTGAGGAACTTGTTCCCCAGGCCCTCGCCCTGGCTGGCGCCCTTGACGAGGCCGGCGATGTCCACGAACTCGACCGCCGCGGGAATGACGACGCCGGTCTTCGCAATGCGCTGCAATTCCGCGAGGCGCGCGTCGGGCACGATGACGATGCCGATGTTGGGATCGATGGTGCAAAAGGGATAATTCGCCGCCTCGGCCTTGCGGGTCCGGGTGACGGCATTGAACAGCGTGGACTTCCCGACGTTCGGTAGTCCGACAATTCCGGCTCTGAGCATCTCACCAGAATATCAGGCTTCGGGCTTCGGGCTTCGGGGGCTTCAGGCTGCAGGCGGCTTCGGGGCTGTGGGCTGCGTTACACTTCGTGGATGCGCGTGATTCTTTGCTCCGTTGTGCTGCTTGCGACTGTCAGCTGTTCGACACCGGCACCGACCCCGCCGGCCGCCGCCGCTCCGGCGAAGTTTGACCTCGAAGAAGCGACCGTCGCGGACCTGCAGAAGCGCATGGAGGCCGGCCAGGACACGTCGCGCTCCATCGTCGACAAATACCTCGCGCGGATCGAGGCGATCGACAAGAAGGGCCCGACGTTGCGCAGCGTCATCGAGCTCAATCCCGACGCGACGGCCATTGCCGATCAACTGGATGCGGAACGCAAGGCCGGGAAGGTCCGCGGGCCGATGCATGGCATCCCGGTATTGATCAAGGACAACATCGCGACCGCCGACAAGATGATGACCACGGCGGGGTCGCTGGCGCTCGACGGATCGATCGCGCCGCAGGACGCCTTCATCGTGTCGCAGCTGCGCGCCGCCGGCGCGGTGATCCTCGGCAAGACCAACCTGAGCGAATGGGCCAACATCCGCTCCAGCCACTCGTCGAGCGGGTGGAGCGGCCGCGGCGGACAGGTGAGGAATCCCTACGCCCTCGATCGCAACCCGTGCGGGTCGAGCTCCGGTTCCGGCGCGGCGGGCGCGGCCAACCTCGCCGCGGTGACGATCGGGACCGAGACCGATGGATCGATCGTGTGCCCCTCGAGCCTGAACGCGCTGGTCGGAATCAAGCCCACCATCGGACTCGTCAGCCGCTCCGGCATCATTCCCATTTCGCACACGCAGGATACGTCCGGGCCGATGACGCGCACCGTCGCGGACGCCGCCGTGCTGCTCGCGGCCATTGCCGGCGCTGACCCCGCGGATGCGGTCACCAAAGACAGCGCCACCAAGGGCGCGCGGGATTACTCGGCGTCGCTCGACGCCAATGGCCTGAAGGGCGCGCGCATCGGCGTGGTGCGGAAGGGCGTGACCGGCTACAGCCCGGCGACCGATCGCCTCTTCGAAGCCGCGATTGCCGACCTCAAGCGGCTCGGCGCCGAGATCGTCGATCCGGCGGACATCCCGACCATCAACGACATGGGAGCGAGCGAGCTCACCGTGTTGCTCTACGAGCTGAAGGCCGATCTCAACAAGTACCTGGCCGGCCTGGGCGCGAAGGCGCCCGTGCACACGCTCGAGGAAGTGATCGCGTACAACAAGGCCCACGCCGACAAGGAGATGCCGTTCTTTGGCCAGGAGCTCTTCGAGCAGGCGCAGGCGAAGGGGCCGCTCACCGACAAGGCCTATCTCGATGCGCTGGCCCGGGACACGCGGCTGGCGCGCAAGGAAGGCATCGACGCGGTGATGGACAAGCTGAAGCTCGACGCCCTGATCGCGCCGACCACCGGCCCGGCGTGGCTCACCGACCACGTGAACGGCGACTCCTTCGGCGGCAGCAGCACCGCGATGGCGGCAATTGCCGGCTACCCGGACATCACGGTCCCGGCCGGCAACGTGTCGGGGCTGCCGGTGGGCCTCTCGTTCTTTGGCCGCGCCTGGAGCGAGCCGCTGCTGATCAAGCTGGCCTACGCCTACGAACAGGGCACCAAACACCGCAAGCCGCCGACGTTTCAACCCACCGTACAGCCGTAGGGCGCCCCTTTAGGGGTGCCTGAGCTCACTCTATGGCATAGTGAGATCGTGCGTGGATTCGCGATTCTTACCGCCTTACTCCTTGCGGCGGCGTGCGCGCCGAAGCCGGAAGATTACCCAGCCAGGATTGCGGCCCAGCGTGCGGCGAAGGACGAGAACTTCAAGTCGAGCGCCGACTCGCCGGTCCCGGCCGACAAGAAAGCTACGCTCATTCCTCTCGCCTATTTTCCGGTGGACGAACTCTACGCCGTGCCCGCGACGCTCGTCCCGGCGGCGGAGCGGACGCGCCTGCAGGTGCCAACCTCCACCGGCAAGACCCGTAACATCGAGCGCGTCGGCACGCTCAAGTTCACCCTCAAGGGCCAGCAACTCAAGCTGACCGCCTTCCTCGAAGTGGACGAACCCCAGGCCAACCGCCTGTTTGTGCCTTTCTCGGATCTGACAAGCGGCGCGGAGACCTACGCGGCGGGCCGCTACATGGAACTCGACCCCACGCCCACCGGCATCTACGTCGTCGACTTCAACATCGCGTATCACCCGTACTGTTATTACAGTCCCGACTACGATTGCCCGTATCCGCCGGCCGAGAACCGGCTGACCATGCCGATCCGCGCGGGCGAGCGGCTGCAGAAGGCCGCCTCCTCGGTACCATGATCGAACTCAAGGCCCTGCACGCCATCGTCTTTGACTTCGACGGCGTCATCGTCGACAGCGAGCGCCTGCACCTGCGCGCCTACCAGGAGATTCTCGCCCCCGAAGGCGTCACGCTCTCGAGCGACGATTATTTCGAGCGCTACCTGGGCTACGACGATGTGGGTGTGTTCAAGGAGCTTGGGAAAGACCGCGGCTTGCCGATGGACGCCGATCGCGTGCACTCGCTGATCGCCCGCAAGGGCGCGCGTTACGAGTCGCTGGTGTCGGCCGGAGAGATGTTTTTTCCGGGCGCCGCGGATTTCATCCGCACGGCGGCCGCGGCGGGCGTGCCGATCGCGATTGCCTCCGGTTCGTTGACCCACGAGATCGAAGAGACGCTCGATCGCGGCGGCCTGCGGCACCTCTTCCAGGTGATCGTCGGCGCCGATCAAACCGAGCGCAGCAAGCCGCATCCCGATCCGTATCTGGCCGCCTTTGCGAAGCTGTGCGCGCACACGGGCCGGGAGCTGGTGCCGTGGCGCACGGTGGCGATCGAAGACACCAAGTGGGGCCTCGTCTCGGCGCGCGGCGCCGACCTGCGCTGCGTCGCCGTGACCAACACCTACTCGGCGGCCGAACTCGAGCCCGACGCCGAACTGGTCTTTCCCGGCCTCCACGCCGTCACCCTGGCCGCGCTGGACGCGCTTTGTGGCGATTGAGGCCGTCGAGATGAAGCCGCTGGCGGAGCAGATCGCGGATGCCGCCGATCGGCCGGGCCCCGACCTGGCGCCGGCGGCCCTGCTCGTCGCCCGCATCGAGTATCCCCACCTCGATCCGGGACCGTATCTCGATCGCCTCGACGAGATGGGCGACGCGGCGTTTCATTTCGTCGCCAGCGATCCCGGACACGATGCCCCGCTCGGGGCCAGGGTCGACGCCATCAACCGCTACCTGTTTGGCGAGCTGGACTTCGAGGGCAACCGCGAGCAGTACGACGATCCGCGCAACAGCTGCCTTAACGAGGTCATGGATCGGAAGAAGGGCATCCCGATCACGATGGCGCTCCTGTACATCGAGATTGCCCGTCGTGCCGGCGTGCGCGCCGAGGGCGTCAACTTTCCGGGCCACTTCCTGGTGCGGGCGATGCACGATCTGCACACCGACAATCCCAGCGAGGGCCTGATCGTCGATCCCTTTCACGGCGGCGCGATCCTGAACGAGGCCGAATGCCGACAGCTGCTCAACCGCCACATGGGTGAAGACGCCGCCTTCGAGCCGGCCCTGCTGGCGCGGGCCACGCGGCGGCAAATCCTGGCGCGGATGCTGCTGAACCTGAAGCGCTTGTACGTGCGGATGCATTCGTTCCCGCAAGCGCGGATCACGACCGACGCGCTGCTGGCGCTGCAGCCGTCGTCGCTCGCCGACCTGCGCGATCGCGGGCTGCTGGCGTATCACATGAACGACTTCTCACACGCGCTGCGGGACCTCGAGGAATACCTCAAGCTGGCGCGGTTGTCGGAGCAGGACGAAGACGAGCGCAAGGAAACCGAGACGGTCTGGGAGCACGTCAAGACCCTCCGCCGCCGCGTCGCTCAGCTCAACTGAGCTTCAGCGCGCCGATCTCCCGATAGAGATACGCCGACGCGATCACGCCGTTGTGGAAGTTGCCAAGGTCGAGCTTCTCGTCGGGGGCGTGCGCGTTCTCGTCCGGCAGCCCGACGCCGAACAGCACGCAGGGCAACCCGAGTTCTTCCTGGAACGTCGAGACCACCGGGATTGATCCGCCTTCACGGTTGAACACCGGACGCTTACCGAAGCCGGCCTCGATGGCGCGGCCGGCGGCCTGCACGAACGGGTTGTCGAACGCCGTCATCCAGGGCTTGCCGCCATGCATGCGCGTGATCTGGAGTTCCACGGTCTTCGGGGTGACTTTCTTCACGTATTCCTCGAAGAGGTCGCCGATCTTCCGCGGATCCTGGTTCGGCACGAGGCGCATGCTCACCTTGGCCATCGCCACGGCGGGGAGCACCGTCTTGGCGCCCTCACCCGTGAATCCCGACAGCAGCCCGTTCACCTCGAAGGTCGGCCGTCCCCACACGCGCTCGAGCGTGGAGTATCCGGTCTCGCCAAACAGCTTCGGCACGCCCAGCTCATTCCGGTATTTCTTGTCGTTGAACGGCAGCTTCGCGAACTCGGCGCGTTCCTCGTCCCGCAGCGGCAGGACGTCGTCGTAGAAGCCGTCGATCTTGACGCGGCCGCCCTTGTCCTTCATCTGCGAGAGGACTTGCGCCAGCACCATGGCGGGGTTGGCGACGGCGCCGCCGAAGGACCCGGAATGCAGATCCGACTTGCTGCCGCGCAGATCGATCTGGAAGTACGCCAGCCCGCGCAAGCCGTAACAGATGGACGGGACCCCGCGGTCGAACATCGGCGAGTCGGAGATGACGACGACGTCGGCCTTGAGGAGGTCCTTGTGTGCCCTGACGAAGTTATCGAGGTTGGCGCTGCCCACTTCCTCCTCGCCCTCGATCAGGAATTTCATGTTCACGGGCAGCGTGCCGTGTTGCTTGAGGTGGGCCTCAACGGCCTTGAAGTGCATGAACACCTGGCCCTTGTCGTCCACCGCGCCGCGGGCGTAGATTTCGCCGTCGCGAACGGTGGCTTCAAACGGCGGCGAGGTCCACAGGTTGATCGGATCGACCGGCTGCACGTCGTAATGGCCGTAGAACAGGATCGTCGGTGCGCCTGGCGCGCCGAGCCATTCACCGTAGACGGCGGGATGGCCGGGGGTTTCTTCCAGGCGCACGTTCTGCAGGCCGATGCGCCGCATCTCCTCGGCGGTCCATTCGGCGCAGCGGCGCACGTCGCCGGCGTGCTCGGGCAGCGCGCTGATGCTCGGGATCGCGAAGTAACGCTTCATCTCATCGATGTAGCGGTCGCGGTTGACGTTGATGAAGTCGACGACTTTGTCCATGGCTTATCCGATTGTATCCGGAGGCTTGGCACCGGTGAGCATGTCCACTGCGGCCGTGAGCCGCTCGAGGTTAAAAGGCTTCATGAAGTAACTGCAGCGCGATTGGTCGAGGAACTCGCGGGTGTCCTCGCCGTCGATGTCCCCGGTGATGAAGATGAACCGCCGGGCCATTTCGGGGCGGATCTGGCAAACCCGGCCGTAGAGCTCCTGCCCGCTCAGCTCCGGCATCTTGACGTCGCAGATCACGGCGTCGTAGGCGACGCGCTCCATCATCACCAGCGCGCGCCTCGACAGGGTCGTGCTCTCGACGTCGTAGCCGGCGCCGGCGAGCACGCGCCTCACCAGCGCCGCATTCGACTCTTCGTCGTCAACCACCAGCGCCTTGCGCCGCCGCGGCGTCTGGTCGACGTCGTCTTCCCGCGGCCTCACGGCAAACCCCGGCGCGGCCTGGACGGGTTGCATCAGGAAAGCCGCCGCCTCGGCCGCCTCCGCCGAGGCCAGCGATTCGGCCATCACCGGCAGCTCGACGGTGAATACCGCTCCGCCGGTCTCGTTGTTGGCGGCGGTAATTTCGCCACCGTGTTCGCGGACGATGCCGTAACACACCGACAGGCCGAGCCCGGCTCGCTTGCCGACTTCGCCGGTCGTGAAGAACGGATCGAAGATCCGTAACAGATCCGCCTCCGGCAGGCCGCTGCCGTTGTCGGACACCGTCACCAGGATGCGATCGGGAGTGCCCTGCCACTTCGAGACGATCGTGATCTCGCCGCGGGTGCGGGCCGGCACCAGCGACCTGGGCGTCTGGCCGTCGCGCCGTACCGCAATCGCGGCCTCGGCGTTCTGGATCAGATTGACCAACACGTCCTCGAGCCTGGACTGGTCGATATACACGAGGGGCAGCCGATCGGCCAGTTCCACGCGGAGGTCGATGCCTGCGGCCTGCAGGTGGGGCTCGCGCACGGCCACCGCGTCCCGGACGACGCGGTTCATCTGCTGCCATCCGCGGATGGACGAGGTGCGGCCCGCAAAGGTCAACAAGTTGCGGACGATGCCGGCGGCGCGATTGGCGTTGTCCCGAATCGCCTTCAACTCCTCGCTCTCGACGGCGGTGTGCTTGCCGGCGAGCATCAGCTCGGCATAGCCGAGCACGCCTTGCAGCGGATTGTTCAGCTCGTGCGCCACGCCCGACACCAGCTGGCCGACCGCCGCCAGCTTTTCCTTTTGCACGAGTTGCTCCCGGGTCGAGACCAACTCCTGGCCGGCGCGGATCAACGCGCGCCTCGACAGGAATTCGCGGACCACGACGACCACGCCGAAGGGCATCAGCATCGCCAGCGCGAGCCGCGTCCGGAGGGCCTCGGCGGCGGGCGACACCGAAAGTACGCGCCGGGCGACTTCGTCGATCGCCGGGATGGCCACGAGCAGGGTGATCGCGATGAGCGACACCGCCGGCAGCCGCGCCAGCCGCGGGACCTCCTCGGAAGGCGCGAATAGCCGGGCGTCGTAGGCCATGGCCGCGGCGATCGACATCGCGACGTAGGGCGCCATCCAGGCCAGGTCAAACACCGTTCCGGCGGCATAGGCGCCGGCCCCGCCATCGATCAGGTCGTAGGCGACGCCGGCGCCAAAGGCCACCAGCGGCCCAATTGCATAGACCCCGAGCACGCGCCGCCACGCCGGGGAGGTCGCCGAGTACCACACCCAGCCGGCCCACAGCGCGATCAGCAGGTTGCGGGCGTTGAGCAGCTGCGTGAGGTTGTCGTTGTACAGATCCTTGGGGCCGTCGGTGACGGCGATCGACACCACGAAGTAGATGTAGACAAACGCCGAGAAGAGCGCGATCAGGACGAGATCGAGCAGCACGATGTCGAAGAGCCATCGCGGGCGATCCCGCTCGGGGCGGCCGTAGAGCGCGGCCGCGAGCGGGACGCTCGAGACGAAGAAGATGGGATCGGTCGGTGAGATCACCGGCACGCTGCCGAGCACGACGTCGTAGTAGGTCCACACCACCTGGCCGGCCGCCCAGATCACGCCGTGCACGGCGTTGAGATTCCAGAACACCCGGACCTGCCCGCGGCAGCGGCGCGCAAGCGCCGCAGCAAGGGCGGCGTAGGCCAGGGGCGGGACCAGTTGCGCGAGATCGCCCAGCCAGAGGTTGCGCTGTCCCGTGACCAGCGACGCAACGGCATACAGAATGAGGTAGGCGGCCCCCGCGAGGCCAACCAGGCGCGTCATGAAGGAGCCAGTATAACTGCCACTTTCAGCGAACCACTGACCACGACTCGCCATCCCTGCGCGCCAGCCCGTCGTGCGCCAGTTTCTGCAGGTGCGCGAGCACGCTCTCGCGCGCCAGCGGCAACACCTCGGCGGTCACCCCGGTGTAGAGGCGCGCGGTGATCGCCTCGACCGATGCGCGGCCGGCTTCGAGCGCGTTCAGCACCTGCACTTCGCGCTTGTGCCGGTGCTCCAGGTAGTGCGCGATCAACGCCGCGGGGTCTTCGATCGCGGGTCCATGCGCCGGCAGCGCGCGGGCCGGCGCGAGCGCCAGGATGCGCCGCAGCGAATGCAGGTAATCGGCGAGGCTGCCGCCCTTGGAGGCGGGGATGAACACGCTCGAGCCGAGCTGCATCAGGTCGCCGACGAAAATGGTGCGCGAGTCGGCGTGCCAGAGCGTAATGTGATCGGGCGAGTGCCCGGGCGTGTGCAGCACGTCGAGGCGCCCCGCGCCGGTCATCACGGTGGCGCCCTCATCGATCGCATTCCACCCCGCGGCTACCTCGCGGTCCTCTCCGGGCCACGGAAATTTCGAAAACCTCGCGCGCGGCCAGCGCCGGCCGATGGCGGGCACGCCCGCCGCGTGGTCGCTGTGCGCGTGGGTGACCAGCACGTGCGCGGGCCCGGCGGCCGCGGCGGCGGCCAGCGCGTCGAGATGGGACGGGTTGCCGACGCCGGCATCGACCAGCACGGGCGAATCGCCCGGAATCAAGTAGGTCCAGTTCCCATCGCCCGTGAATGGACCGGGATTAGCTGCGTGGAGCGGAATGATGTGCATCGCGCAAGCCAATCGACGAACCGAGGAACGCGATCATCATGATCGCCGCGGCGCTGAGGTACGGCATTGTCATGCCGAAACGGTCAAACAGAAAACCTCCCCAGGCTGGCCCGAACACACGGCCCAGGCTGGCCAGCGAGGACGCGAGCCCCAGGATGCCGCCTTGATCGTCGGGGTCGGACAACTTCGACACCATCGACGACAGTGACGGTCCGTTGAAGCCCATGCCGACCGCGAGGACGCCGAGGGTGGCCAGGAGCAGCGGCACGGTCGAGGCAAATGGCACCATGCCCAGGCTGATCGCGATGAGGAGCGTGGCCGCGGTAATCAGGCGCGCCTCGCCCACCCGCTTGACCACCCTGCCGACCAGCACGCCCTGGACGATCGACAGCACCACGCCCATGAACGCAAACATCAGGCCGATGCTGGAAGCGGTAAACCCGAACTTCCGCTCGCTGAACAGGGCGAAGGTCGCTTCAAATCCGGAGAACGACACCGTCACGACGAAGAAGAGCGCGAGCAGCAGGAGCAACTGCGGATGACCGACGGCGCGGCGAAACGCGGCCAGGCGGCCCAGCGTTGCCGCGTGAGGCGACGGCGTGCGCGACTCGGGAAGCAGCACCGACGCGGCGATGACATTGGCCAGGCACAGCGCCGACGCGCACCACATCGGCGTCGAGGGGCCGAAGCGGCTGAGCGCGCCGCCGATCGCGGGACCGAACACAAATCCCATGCCGAACGCAGCGCCCACCAGGCCCATGCCCTTGGCCCGGTTCTCGGGGGTCGTGATGTCGGCAATGTAGGCCTGGGCGGTGGCCACGTTGGCACCGGCAATACCGCCGATGAGACGCGCGAGAAACACCAGGGAGAGCGACGACGCCACGGCCAGCGTGAAATATGAGAGGCACGATCCGACGAGCCCGATCAGGATGATCGGCTTGCGGCCAATCCGGTCCGACCATCGCCCCCAAATCGGCGAAAACAGAAACTGCATCAGCGAGTAACTGGTGCCGAGCAGCCCGATGGTGAAGGCGTTGGCGCCAAACGACTCCGCATAGAACGGCAGCAGCGGAATGATGATCCCGAAGCCGAGCAGATCAATGAAGACGGTGATGAAGATGATGACTAGCGGCGACATTGCAACCACGCCGACAGCAGGAAGTAGTAGCCGGGAAACACCAGCGACAGCCACATCCACGGTCCGTCGAGGGCGGGAAGCCGCCACACCATCAACAGGATCAAGAGCGCCCAGGCGCCGCCGAGCACGATCGTCGGGACCTTGAGCGCCTCCGTCCGCGACGGATAGACGTAGCGAATGGGCACGAACACGAGCGCGGCGAAGGCGAGCAGCACCGCCGCGTTGAGGCGCGGCGAGAGTCCCCAGACGAAAAGGTACAGGGCGACGATGTTCCAGTAGGACGGGAAGCCGGTGAAGTAATGATCGTCGGTCTTCACTTTCGCGTCGCCTTGTCCAAACCCGTAGGCGCTCGCGAGCAGGACAGCGCCGCCAATCGCCAGTTCCCATCCGCCCGGCAACAAGCCTGCCTTGCCGATCAGCAGGACCGGCACGAAGACGTAGGTCAGGTAGTCGACGATGTCGTCCAGGCGGGCGCCGTCGTAGTGCGGCAGGCGTTCCTTGACCCGCACGGTGCGGGCCAGCCAGCCATCGGTGGCGTCAATGAAGGTCGCCGCCACCATCGCCAGAAACGCCGTCCGAAAATCGCCCCGGTCGATCGCCATCGCCGCCCCAAGCGCCAGCACGGCGCCAAGCGCGGTGTAGAAGTGCGCGATCCAGGGCAGCAGGGTCAGAGGCGGCGCTCGACTTTGGGGAACGACTGCCACACAGGCACGCCGCAAAAGTGCGTGCCCTCCGTGCAGCGGGGCGAGACGATCTGGTTGCGCAGGACGCAGGGCGGGCCGAGATGCTGGCCGAGTTGCGGATGAATCTCCTTGACCTGCGCAATCTCGTCCATCGAGGCAAGGTAAATCTCCTCCTGCGCATTGAAGCAGGTGCGGAGCGTCCACTTGTGCTGCAGCGCGATGAAGGATCCCGACTCGACGAGGCGCAGCGCCTTGGCGTTGGGGAGGAGGTAGAGTGCGTACTCGAGCGGGACGCCGAGGGCCAACAGCCGGTTCTTCGCCGTCCACGCATTGGTCATCGCCTGCTCGTAGACGGCGAGCGCTTCGGGATTCTGGCGAATCAAACGCGGCGTGACGTAGTCGGGCGAGGTGGTGTCGGCCAGCGTCATCATCGGCCGCGAGGCGGGCACCATGCGGTGGCGTTGATCCTGGGAATCGGCCGTGTGACTGAGCCGTTTTTCAAAGACGTAGCTGGCGTGGTGCAGCGTCCGCATCATCGGCGAGTGATAGGACACGTCGAGCATGTCGACCCGGTACGGGTTGCGCGCGGGGTTCATCACCCGGTCGATGGCGTCGGTGTCGGACATCTCGGCCGTGGTCAGGCCGAAGGTGGCGCGCACGGCATCGGCAACCACACGCTCGGCGCCCGCGGACCAGTCGCGCAGCCGCGACACCCGCTTGCCCAGGCGGCGATCGAACTCGGCGGCAAAGGCGTCGCCCGAGGCCCGCGGCGTGGGGAACGCCATTTCCGGCAGCACCCCGTGCTCGAGCGGGCCGAGGCCCACCTTCTCGAAGAACATCGGATCGACTTCCTTGACGAGATCGACCATCGCGCCGATCACCATCGCCGCCTCGTACGGCACGTCACCGGCGTTCAGCATCCGGTGAAGGCGATGCAGCACGATGCCCGACACGGTATGCACCATCGAGGTGAACGCGCCGATGGGAATCACGTAGCGCGCCGTTTCGATCGCCTTCTTCTCCGCCTCGCGCTCCACGGTCTTCAGCCGCGCCGGCGCGTTGGTGGGCCGCACGTAGCGCAATTGCTTGAGAATCGCCCAGGCGTCGTCCTTCAGCAGCGCCGAGAGGCGAGCGTAGGACTCCCAGGCGGCGAGCACCGCCTGCTCGTAGACATCGAGCGCTTCGCCCGTGATCGGCGGGACGAACGCGCGCGGCTCGTTGAGCTTGACGTAGCGCTGGCTCGACTGCTCCGAGTTGTAGAACGGGTACGAGTGCAGGACGCTCCACACCAGCTGGCGGGAAATATTTTCGAGGCCGAACTCGAAATGCGCGTGCTGGAAGACGGTATGGTGGCCGCCCTCGAAGGTCAGCGGCCCGATCGAATCGCGCTGCTTGTCGGTCACTTCGCTGCGCTCGATGACGCGCGGCGAATAGCACGTGCGAGCGGCGGCAATGGCGCCGTCGTACGGCACCGACGGCGACGTGCGGAGCGTGACTCTCGGGGGCGCGGTGGCCAGGGCCAGGGCCGGCATCGGTGCCCGCAATTATACGGCTCTTCGCGATCCTCCAGGCGCTTGCGTCCGGCCTTGGACCTGACGTAGCTTGAAACTCTCCCGGAATGGTGGCGAAGCCTCCCACATTATTTCTGTTATGGCTGGGCGCGCTGGCGCTGCTCGTGGCCGCCTACGCCAATCATTTTGACAACGGCTTTCACTTCGACGACAGCCATGCGGTGATCGACAACCCGGCGATTCGCGACCTCGGGAACATCCCGCGCTTCTTCACCGATGCCCGGACCTTCAGCGTCCTGCCGCTGAACCAGTCGTACCGGCCGGTGCTCCAGGCGACGCTCGCCATCGACTACTGGCTCGCGAAGGGCTACCGGCCCCGGGTGTTCCAGGCGGATTCGTTCGCCTGGTTCGCGGCGCTGCTGGCGTGTGTCTACGGACTCTTCGTCTGCATCCTGCGCCCGTCAGCCGTTGCCGTCGACCCGCGCGCGGCGGCGCTCGGTGCCACCGCCGTGTTCGCGCTCCATCCCGCCGTCGCGGAAACGGTCAACTACGTGATTCAGCGCGGCGAAATCCTCTCGACGCTCGGAGTCGTGTCCGCGATGCTGGTCTACGCTCGATGGCCGCACCTCAGGCACCTGGGCCTCTGGATTCCGCTCGTGGCCCTCGGCGCCCTCGCGAAGCCGCCGGCGTTGATCCAACCCGCGCTCATGGCGAGTTACGTGGCGATTATCGAGCGACCCTCGGGCGAAGCGCGACGGCAGGCGTGGCGTCACTTGGCGACCTCGGTGGGCGTGGCCGCCGCTGTCGGCTGGTGGTTGAGCGCTCGCACCCCGCCCACGTTCGCCACCGGCGCGGCCTCGTCCACGGCCTATTGGCTGTCGCAGCCCTTCGTCACGTTGAGGTATTTCGCCGCGTTCGTTGCGCCCATCGGCTTGAGCGCCGATAACGATTGGACCGCGGTCAACGGCGCCGCCGATCCGCGGGCGCTGGCAGGTTTCCTCTTTGTGACGGCGGTGATCGGCGCTGCCTGGGCGGCCGGGCGAACCGCGCGAACCCGGCCCATCGCCTTCGGCCTGTGGTGGTTCCTGCTCACGCTGGCGCCGACCGCCGCGACGCCGCTCGCGGAGATCGCCAACGATCACCGGATGTTCTGCCCCTTCATCGGGCTCTCGCTGGCAGCCAGTTGGGGGGCATGGCTGCTGATCGAGCGGCTTAATCCGTCAGCGGCAAGAACGGCCGCGCTCTCGATCGTGATCGTGGTGCTGGGCGGCGAAGCCTTCGGGGTTCGCGCGCGGAACCAGGTGTGGCGTACGGATGAATCGCTTTGGCTCGATGTCACGCGAAAGAGCCCCACCAACGGTCGCGGCCTGATGAACTACGGCGTGGCGCGGATGGAGAAGGGCGACTTTGCGGCC
>JBDTMB010000094.1:0-14871 GCA_039934485.1 Vicinamibacterales bacterium | reverse complement strand
AACTCGCCGTGCTTCACGCCGATCGATCCCCACGACTTGATGAACTTGCCGTCCGCCGTGAACTTGCTGATGCGCGACGTGGCGCCGCGCTTGAGGCCCTCGGCGATCGCCGCGGCGGTGGTCATCCCCTGCGCGTCGTGGCCGTCGGACACGTAGATGCTGCCATCGGGCCCGACGACGACGTCGTTGGGCTGGTTGAATTGGCCGTCGGCGTTCCCGGGCTTGCCGGCGATGCCCAGGCTCAGGAGCTTCTCGCCCTTCGGGCTGAACTTGTGGACCTGCTGTCCCTTGGTCCCCGCGGTGTTGTTGGCGAAGTCGGCGATCCAGACGTTGCCGTCCTTATCCACGTGAATGCCGTGCGGCGTCACCATCACGCCTTTGCCGATGTTGGCCAGCACCGCGCCGGTGTGGCGGTCGAACTTGAAGACCGGATCGAGCGGCGTGTTGTCGCAATCAACAGGCCCGCCGCCGGCCGTGCCCGCACCGCAGCGCTCGTAGGCCCAGATGTTGCCGTCTTTCGGATCGATGTCGATGCCGGCCGACGTGCCCCACTTCCGTCCGGCGGGAAGCTGCCCCCAGTTGCGCGTCACATGCGGGGCGGGGTTCGGGAAGCCAACGCCGGTGACGGGGTTGGGCACGACCTTGGTCTGTGCTGCCACCAGCCCGGTGAGGGCGAGGGCTGAAGAGCAGAGGGTGAACAATGCGATTCGGGTCTTGGACATGGTGGCTCCTTGAGCGGTGTGATGATAACCGACGTGCCACTTCATGGCTCTGGCTATTCGCTCCAAGGACCGTGGGCGCGCACCTGGCGCTTGTTCATCCAGACCTGCCAGGTGACCGGTCCGGCAGCCTGGTCGGTGATCGGGCTGCCTCTCACCGCGGCCCGAACGGCCGCGGCGCTTTCGTTCAGCATTTCCTCGATGTGATCGGCGTTACGGGCGGCCTTCCACTCTGCCTTTTGCATGGGCTTGGCGAACTCCGGCGCGTCCTCCAGGACGAACACCATCCGCGCGTAGTGAATGTGGGTGAACAGCTCGGCGACGGATGGGCCGCCCGCGATGGCCCTGACCTCGAGCCCGCCTTCAGGGACGAGGCGAAGCAGGTTGATCAGGATCGTGTGATTCCGGTCCCACGAGTCCAGCAGTGCGTCGAGCAACGGTTGCTCCGGCATGGCCGCGACGCGTTACTTTCGCGGGCGCCACGCCGGCGCGCCGTCTTCCCACTGGTTGTCGGTGAGTTGCTCGACGCCGCTCCCGTCGTAACCCATCACGAAGAGCTCGCCGTACGGCTGCGGCGCGTCGGTGTACGGCCCCTCATCCTTGAATCCCATCCGGCTGCTCGCAAAGACGATGTGGCCGCCGTCGGCCGACCAGCCTTGATGCGCATCGTTGCCCCGCGCCGAGGTCAGCCGCTTCTCGCCGGTGCCGTCCGGCGCGATGGTGTAGATCTCGTAGTCGCCGTTCGCGACTCGGGAGAACATGATGCGGTCGCCACGCGGTGACCACAGCGGAAAATTGTCGTAACCCGCGGTGAGCTTGGTCACGGCGCCGCTCGCGATGTTCAGGATGCGCAGGCCGTCGCCGTCAGGCCCGAACGTCCGATAGACCAGCCGCTTGCCGTCTGGCGCCAGCGATGGAAACCCATTGTTGTTGGTGTCCTTCGTGATCTCGCGGAAGCCGGTGCCGTCCGCCTTGATCATCGCGATCTGCGCGCCGCCCTCCACGCGTTGCTCGCGGCTCGTGATCCGGCTGACGAAGCCGTTGAAGAAGGCCTGGTAGGTGCCGACGCCGAAAAAGATCGCGTCGCCGCCAGGCGACCACTGCGGCCCGAGGACGTTCCGCGCGCTGTCCTTGTAGATCACCTTGTCGGCGTCGACGCCCGGCGATCCCACGACGATGCTCGAGCCGAGGACGTTGGTGCCGTCGGGCCGGCCCACCATCACGAACCGCTCGCCTGATGGATTGAACGAGGGCAGCACTTGCGACAGCGCGAGTTCGTACTTGGCGTTGCGGCTGAACGTCTTCAGCCACGTCGTGGCCGGTGCGCCCTGGCGGCGATGAAACACCACGCGGCCGCCGTCCGGCGACCACGCCGCCACGCGGACGGTGCCCTTCGGCCCGCGCTTGCCGCTCGTGTAGTAGATGCCGGCGTCGCTCGAATCCTTGCGCACATACCCGACATCGTTGCCTGGAAGAAAGGCGGGACTGATCTTCATTCCGGGTCCTGCAGGAATGTCAGTCACTTTCCCGGTGGCGATGTCGATGGAGACGATCGTCGAGTCGTTTCCGGCGATCGGGTTCGGGCGCCGGGACTCGAGCGTGGTTTCGATCGGCATGCAGTAGGCGAGGAGGCGCGTGCCGTCTGCGGAGAACTTCGGGCTGCCGCAGAAGTGGCCGGGTGAGGCCAGGCGCTTCACGCCGGTGCCGTCTGGACGCACGATATATATGTCAGCCAACTGCAGAGCTTCCCAGCGGCCGTGCGCCATTGGCATCGTCGTGCCGCGATCGGAGGAGAACGCGATCCACTGTCCGTCCGGCGACCACGACGGCCGGAAGTCGCCGCCCATCCCGGTGGCCGCGGTGGTGGTCGTCACCGCTTTCGCCTGCCTCGTCTGCAGATCCATCGTCCAGATGCGCGAATAGCCGCCGTTGCGCGTGCTCACAAACGCCAGTTGTTTACCGTCGGGAGAGAACGCGGCCTGGTCGTCGTAGGCAGGATCGTTGGTCAACTGTTCGCGGCCGCTCCCATCGGGCTTGACCCGGAACAGATCCGCGGAGCCTTCGCGATCGGAGGTGAACGCGATCGTGGCGCCATCAGGCGACCACGTGGCGTCGTAGTCGATGCCGGGGGTGGGGAAGAGCGGCCGCTCGCCGCTGCCGTCCGCGGCGGCGACGAACAGGCCGATTTGGCCGGCGTTGGGAAAGACCCGCGTGAAGGCGATTTGCTGCGGCGGTTCGGCCGCGGAAGCGATCAGTCCAAGGAGCGTGACGGCTGCCAGGATGCGCATGGGGCATGGTAATCGATGGCCCCGATCCCTGCATCAGTCCATTCGCTCCGAGAACCGCCGCGGGGCGCCCGCGACTGGCCGCCGCTGTCGCGGCGGCCACTCGAGTGAATCCGCGCCTCGTTATTGCACTTGCGCGGCGACGAACTGGAAGCCGCTGTTCACCAGCGTCAGCCCGTCCTCGGCGACGATTCGGATCTCCGATAAATACGAGTTCGTACTGCCTTCGAACGTGTTGTAGAAGACGTTGACGGTTGGATGCACCCCGGGCACGCCCCATGCGCTGACCGCGATAGCGGGGAAATTGCCGAACGCCGCGGCGGGGAAGCGCAGCTCGAATCTGCCGTCTTCGAGCTTGGTCACCGAGAAGCCGGCGCCAAACGTGGCTCCGTCCCCGTAGACAAAGCCGGCGATGGTGTTGACGCCAGGACCGGCGGGACCGGTCAGGCCGATGGCACCGGTCGCTCCGGTTGCGCCGGTTGCGCCGGTTGCGCCGGTTGGGCCGGTCGGTCCAACCAACCCAATCGCCGCGAGGTTGAGCGGGGTTTCATTGCCCTTGCAGACATCGCGCACAAACACGGAACCGCTCGGGTTCGAGCACAGCACGGTAGCCTCAGTCGACGCTCCTGCCATCACGAGAAATCCGGCCACTGCCGGCACCAGCGCTCTCCGCATACACACCTCCGGGCCCGTTGAAAGGGGACTGCTCTTCGAGTCAGAAGAGGGGAGGATGTGCCGGATATGACCCGCGGTTCAAGGAATTTATGTGGGCGGCTGCGTGGCGCCGTGAATGGTTCAGCTCGGGAATGAAGAGCGGTCGCCACGCTCGCTTCGAGCAGTCCTGTGTCGCAGGTCCCAAGGGTGAGTGCCCGCACCCGCACTGGCACCCACCGCTTGGCACCCTGGCACCCGGCATCGCTGCATCGCCGGGAGCCGACCGATTGCCTAGTCGTCGCCCAACTTGGGAATGCCGGCCGCGAACCACACCCCACCGGTGTTGCGGATCAGCAGCACCGGGCTGGCGCATTCTGACGGTATGGGATTCAGCGTATCGTCGATATGGAAGTCGCCGTTGGTCGCCAGCGCCACCGCGAAGGTGGTGCTGTACTCGACGAAAGGAGCGGTGGCTCCGCAGATCAAAGTCGCGAACACGTTCTGATTGGCGGTTTGCCCGATGCTGTTGCCGCTGGCGAGCAGCAAACCGCGTCCCCGCACCTTGATGCGGCCGCTGGTGTCGATGTCGGCTCGGAGATCGCCGATCCGCCAGGGCCCGGCGCCCGGGTTGACCCCTCTCACCACATTCAGGCGCACGTTCGGGGAGGTGCCATCGGCGTTCAAGGGCCCGGCGCCGTTCGACACCGGGATCACACCGATGCCGCCATCAAACCGCGCGATGAAGTCCCGCTCTTTGGCGACGAGCCGACCGACCGTGCCGAAGATAAGAAGAATGATTGCTGCCACTGCGATTCTTTTGACCATCTGCTGTACCGTTCTACCTTTCACAATTGCGACGTGACCGTTGCGCTGCGGACTCGCAGACGCCTCAACACTTCAGGTAATCGGGCGACCGGCCAGATTATTCCCAGACGCTGCCGTGCGGTTACTTCCGCTGGCTGGTCAGCGCTGCACGCAACGCCTGGCGGGCGCGGGAGAGGCTGGACATGACGGTCCCGATCGGAATGGCCAGCTCATCCGCCAGTTGCCGGTACGACAGGCCTTGGACCTCGCGCAGCACCAGCAGCTCACGAAATCGGTCGGGCAAGCTGTGCATCGCCCGCTCGATCGACGAGACGTCATCGGTTTGCAGCAACAACGTCTCGGGATCGGATGCCGGTCGATCGCCGGTGTGCTGCTCTTCATCGAAGGGGTCGGTCAGCGGCTGGATACCACGGCCCCGCCAGCTCCAGCAGGTATTGCGGACGATCTGGAGGAACCACGCGCGCCCGTTGCCGCCTGAAAAAGTTCGAAAGTATCGAAAGGCGCGCAGCGCCGCTTCCTGCACGGCGTCTTCGGCATCGTGTTCATTCCGCATCAGCCAGCGGGCCAGGCGAAAAGCGGCATCCAGGTGGGGCAGCACGACCTCGTCAAAACTCTCGCCGGTCGCCGGTGTCGTGGATGGTGTGCAAAATGAGTTGGTCATGTGAGCCAGTGTGGAGTGTGGGTGCGGTGGAAGCCACCGACAGTTCCCACACAGGACCCGTACGACGCCCGTACAGCGGCAGTAGAATGGCAGGCCATGACACCTGGCCCTACGGGGTCATTTGGCCCGCAACTGAAGACGCTTCGCGAGGCCGCGGGCTTCACCCAGGAGGAACTCGCGACGATCGCGGGCCTGTCGGTTCATGCCGTGAGCTCGCTCGAGCGCGGCCACCGGCGGCGCCCCCATGTCGAGACCGTGCGGGCGTTGTCTGCGGCGCTTGACCTGACCGGCGCGACCCGCGACGCACTGCTGGCCAGCGCGCGGGCAACTTCTCGCCAAGCAGCAGTCGATCCATTGAGCGGCGTCCCGTTGCCATTGGCGCTGACGCCGCTGCTTGGCCGCGATGCGGAAATGCAGGCGCTCCGAGGATGGCTGGCCGATCCCATCGCGCGTCTGATCACACTCACCGGGACAGGCGGAGTCGGCAAGACCCGCCTCGCGCTGGAGATCGCCCGTGCCATCGCCGCCGAGGGCGCAACTCGCGTGGTGTTCGTCCCGCTGGCCGCCATTCGCAATCCGGCATTTGTCGCGTCCGCGATTGCCGAGGCGCTCGGGCTTTCTGATGACAGCCCGAATGACCTGGCAGGGCGCGCACGGGTCGCATGCGGCGATCAGCCAACGCTGCTGGTGCTCGACAATTTCGAGCAGGTGTTGGACGCATCGCCGCTAGTGGCGGATCTGCTGGCCTCGGTCGCCGCGCTTCGCGTGCTGGCGACCAGCCGCGCCCCCCTGCGGGTCCGGGGAGAGCGCGAGTGCGCGGTCGGGCCGCTGGCGTTGGCGCCGGACGGAGACGCGACATCGCCCGCGGATCTGGTGCGTTCTCCAGCGGTGCGACTGTTCGTCGAACGAATCCGGGATGTCGATCCCAGCTTTCGCCTCACGCCCGCGAACGGAGCCACGGTGACGGCGATCTGCCGGCGGCTCGATGCGCTGCCGCTGGCCCTCGAACTTGCCGCACCATGGATCAAAACGCTGACCGCCGAGGAACTGCTGCGCCGGCTCAACCACGATGTGCTGCTCTCGGCCATCGGCGCACGCGATCTGCCCGAACGACAACAGACGATCAATGCGACCGTGGCCTGGAGCTATCAACTCCTTGGCCCGAGCGAGCAACGGGCGTTTTGTCGTCTCGGCGCTCTCCCGGGGCGGTTTCCGATCGAGGCCGCCGCGGCGGTGCTCGCCGGCCGCGAGGGTCCCTCGGGGGCAAGTGATGCCGCGCTGCTCGCGGCGGCCGCCCTGATCGACCGCAGCCTCCTCCTGCGAGCCGAGACTTCCGTCGCCGCGCGCCCGCTCTACCAGATGCTCGAAACGGTACGGGCGTATGCGGCGCTCCAGCTCGCCGCGTCCGGCGACCGCGACGATGGCCTGGATGGCCTGGCGCGGTATTGCGCGGCTGAAGCCTCTCTCGCCGCGGAGGGGCTGATTGGTCGCGCGCAGGCGGAATGGTTGGATCGCGTGCGGGACGATCTCGAAAACTACCGCAGCGCCCTGACGTGGCTGATCGAACGCGGCCGTGCCACCGAAGCATCCACCATCGCGTGTGGGCTGAAGTACTTCTGGCTGATCCGGGGGCACGCGACCGAAGGCATCCGGTGGTACGAAGAAATCCTGAACTTGCCCGATCTTCCTCCCGCCGCCGAGCTGAGAACGCTGGCGGGAGCGGTTGTGCTCTGGTACACGCAGGGAGCGCTCGACCACGCACGCACCGGCCTCAACCGCGCCCTGGCGCTTGAACACGGCCCTGATGACACGGGGGTGGTCGCCAACCTCGAGTATATGTTCGGTCACGTCGAACATGCGGCCGGCAACGTCAGCGTGGCTCGCGATTGGTTTGCCCGCAGCATCGACAAGTTTCGCGTGCTCGCCATCCCGTCGGGCACCGGCACGGCGTTGAGCGCGATGGCGTCGGTCACCCTCGTGAGCGGTGATGCCGACCTGGCGGAGCAGCTTCTGGATGAGGCCACATCGGTGCTTCGACAGGCCGGTCCATGGTTCCTGACCTGGGCGCTGTATGTCCGCGCCATCCTGGCGGTGCGGCGCGGGAATCCCGACCGTGCGATCGGGTTGCTGCGCGAGAGCCTCACACGCATCCGCGAGCTGCACGATCAGTTCGCATTCGTCTACGCGCTGGTGCCGCTGGCTGCCGCGGCGGTGCTCAAGGGCGACGACACCTGGGCGGCGCGGCTCCTCGGCACCCGGCATGCCGTCACCGAGCGGACTGGTGTCACGGTGGTCGACAGATCGGTGCAGGACCTTCGGGAGCAGGCGGAACGGGAAGCGCGGGCCCGCCTGGGCCCGGATCGCTGGGGCCGGGCCTACGCGGCCGGACGTGTCACCTCCATCGACTCCGTGATCAAGGACATCGACCACGCCTTGAAGACGCGCCACCGGGCATAGCCGCCCGCGCGTGACGCGCATCGCACCCGCCGAACGCACACCTCAAAACACCATTTCGCCAGCTCTGCCGCGCCCGCGGAATATTCGCGCGTGTCCGCAGGTTAGGTGAATCGAGACGTCTGTTTTCATTCAATCCACAAACACACGAACAGGGGAAAGCCATCATGCGTAACATCTTCGCCGGAGCGATCGTCGCACTCAGCCTCGTTGCGTCCGGTTGTTCCGGCGCCAATGACAGTGGAAGCCCGGCCGCGCCCACGCCGCCGACAACGTCCAATGGCGTCGTGACGATCAACATCGTCCGCAACAGCGGCGCGCAATCCTTCTCGCCGGATCCAGCGACGTTGCCGGCCGGCCAGATGGTGGTGTGGCACAACGTCGACGGCGCCACGCACCGCGTCGTCTTGAACAACGGCGCGCTCGACACCGGCGACCTCGCCCCCGGCGCGTCGAGCCAGCCGATGGCCATCAACACCAGCGGCGGGCCCTATCACTGCTCGATCCACCCATCGATGGTCGGCACGATCGTCGCCGGTAGCTGAGGCCATGGCTGGAGCGAATGTGAAATCAACTGTGATCGGCGTGGTTCTCGCCGCCGCCGCGCTCGTGAGCCCTGGCACCTGGCGCGTGGGGCAGGGCGACGTGCGCGTGATTTGCCCGTTGACCGTCGGCGGCAGCTTCGAGGCGAAGACGGCGGCGCTGAAAGGATCGGTGACCGTCGGCGCAAACGGTTCGCAGACGCTGGACGGGAGCCTCGCGGTGGATCTCCGCACGCTCGATACTGGGATCGGCCTGCGCAACGAACACCTTCGCGAGAAGTACCTCGAGGTGAACAAGGGGACGGGGTTCGATATGGCGACGCTCTCGGCGATCGCCCTGACCGGCCTCAGTCCGATCGCACCGGAGGGCAAGGGGTCTTTCACCGGCTTGTTAGCGGTGCATGGCGTGGTCCGGCCGGTGGCCGGCTCCGTCGATGTCCGCCGCGCGGGCGACAGCCTTCGCGTGAAGGCCTCGTTTCGCCTCGACCTGCCGGATTACAACATCGCCAAGCCGCGTTACCTCGGGATTGGCGTGACCGACAATGTTCAAGTCGAAGTCGCCTTCGACGTTTCACGTGGAGCTCGATGGTGAAGACGCTCTTCTTCTTCTTCTTCGCTACCGCCCTGTTCGCTGCAACGGGATGGGCCGAGCCAATATTCCTCGCGAAGCAATACACGCGCTGCACGGCGTGTCATTACTCGCCCACCGGTGGCGGGCTGCTGACGCCCTACGGACGGCTCCTCTCGCATCGAGAGCTGTCGACCTCGGGCCCCGCTGAAACCGCCGCGGATGCCGACGCCGAGGACGGTCGCCACGGCGAGCAGGCATTCCTGTACGGTGCATTTGGAAACGCGTTGGGGCCGGTGCGCCTCGGGCTCGAAATGCGCCCCACCCACCTGCGCGTCGATTATCCCGGTGGCCATCAGGACATGAATCTGCAGATGGCCCTCGACCTCGTCGGCGCCGTCCAGAAGAATGGATGGACCGCCTACGCCTCGGCCGGCCGCGAGCCGCCAAATTCCGCCGTCCGCAACGGCCGCATGCTGGCCGATCCCGCGTTCATCTCGTACGAGCACTGGATTTCGCACCAGGTCGACGATGGGTTGCGGATTCGCGCCGGCCGGTTCCTGCCTGCTTACGGCGTGCGCTTCGCCGATCACTCGACCTACTCGCGCGTCGACCTCGACCTCGATCGCAACGACCAGGTCTACGGCCTCGAAGTGAGCGACACGATCGGGCCCTCGCTGATCCAGGTGATGATCAGTCCAGGCAAGGCCGAGAGCATCCTGCACGACCCCGATCATCGCGGGTCGTCCACCGCCGCGCGCTGGCAGTTCGACCTGGCGCCGCGCGCGACGATTGTCGGCTCGGCCTTCTATCGTGATGCGACCCGCTCGGACCCGCGTTCAGGCGCGGTGGGCGCCGCGTTCGGGATGGCGCCGACGGCTCACGTGTCGGTCTGGACGGAAGTGGATGCCAACCTGCAAGCGAAAGCGCTGGGCGGTCGCTCGTGGCTGGTGGTCAACGAGACGTCGGTCGAGGTCCACCGGGGTATCTGGTTGAAGTTCTCGCCGCAACTCCGCACCTCCGGCGGGGTGGCGGGCGATTCCAGCCTGCGCCTCGCGTTTGCCGCCGATCTGCTGCCGCGCACCCACTGGAACGTGAACCTGGGCTACTACTTCGAACAGCGGTTCGATGCCGGCAGCACGTCGACACTGCTGGCACAGCTGCACTTGTACATGTGAGATGCGTCCGAGGATCGATAACGGCCAGTCGCGCATTTGCAGGGCGCCAGGTTCGCCGGTGCGATCCGATCGCTGAAGGATGCCCGCCCGCATGCGCCGGGCCTCGGCCGCGGAGAAATGCCATTCGAGCCCGACAGAACGCCGCAGCTCCGGGTCGGTCCAGACCGGGCGCATCAGCCCGTTCGCCGAATGATGGCCGGTCCCGAGCAGCAGATGCCCCATTTCGTGAGCGATCACGTGTCCCAGCACAATGCGTGGATTCGCGCCGGCGCGTTCCGACATGCGGGCAATGCGATCGGCAAACACCGTCGCGATCGAACCCGTGTGGGCCTGGGTGTCCACCAGCGCTTCGCCGAGCGGCACGCGGTTGCTCTCGGCATCGGAGCGTGATGACGGCAGAAGGCGCACGATGATGTCATGGGGCCCGGCGCCGCTTTCGCACGGAGCGCTCGAGCTCGACCACTTGACGTCGGCGCGCGCGCAGTAGAACCATGCCGGTGCGATCCCGGCCTCCCGGAAGATGGCGTCGGCCTCGGCGCGAGCGGCCGTGATGTCGTCGGCCGGCAGGCCGGCGATGTCGTAGATCCACACTCTCACCGGCGCTCGCGCCGCGTTGTCGCCCGCTGACGCCGGCGCGGGACCGCCGGCCAGCAGCATTGCCATCCACGCAAAAATCATCGCCTTTCCCTCTTGGTGCACTAGCGAGAGCCGGCACCGGTGCCGATCGCGACTTCGTCGGTCGATCTGCCAAACCGGCACGCGCACGCGAATATTCCAGACCGCAGGAACAGTGCGGGTCGGGAATATCCACGAGGGTCCGAAGGTGTACGAAGGAGAAAGGCACCCAGGTCACCGATCGCCTCTGCCCCGGGCCCTGTAGTCCGCCTGTTTGTAGTAACGTCCGCCTGTAGCTGTAGCTTCCGGCTTTTGCCGAAAGGCGTAAGCAACCAAGGAGACCAACGTGACTGTGCCGGTGCGGTTTCTCGACGCCGTGTTAGAGCGCTGGGCCCCGCGCTATGCGCGATTTGCGCTTGCCGCGGCGTTTCTCTCGGCGGTGGCCGGGCGCTTCGGGCTGTGGACCGGCCAGTTCCGCTGGGAGTCCTTTGATCGCTTTATCGCGCGGACAGCCGCGTTGAACGCGTGGGCGCCGCCGTTCCTGGTACCCGTGCTGGCGTGGTCGGCGACGATCGCGGAGACTTCGCTGGCCGTCGCGCTGATCGCCGGCGTCGGCGTGCGCTGGGCGGCGTATGGCGCCGCGGTGCTGCTGGCGTGGTTTGCCACGGCGATGGTGTTCGCCGACGGCCTGAAGTCGCCGCTCGATTATTCGGTCTACTCGGCGTCCGCGTGTGCGCTGCTGCTCGCGTTGCGCGAGCGTCGATCATAGGACTCGCAATTACTGAACCGGCGGTTTCACGCTCGAGGCTGGCCTGGTTCCCTTGAGCACCCATCGCTGCATGCGCCGGCCGTTGCCGGCTTCGCCGGTGTAGATCCGGTTCTTCGAGTCGATCGCGATCATGTGCGCGCGGATGAACTCGCCGGCCTGGCGTCCCGGCTTGCCGAAGCGGTCGAGGATCGCGAGGTCCTTGCGGCGAAGGATCCACACGCGCTGGTTGGTGCCGTCGATGAGGTAGAGCAGGGTCTGCTCCGCATCGCGTGAAAACTGCAGGCTGAAGCCGCTCCCCGAACCACCGGTTTCCGGACGAACGAACTTCTCCATCAGGTACTCGCCGTTCTGACGGAACACCTGGATGCGGTTGCCGCGGCGATCCGAGACATAGATCAGGCCGTCCTTGGCACCGACGAGGCCGTGGAGCGTCGAGTACTGCTGCGGCGGACTCTCGGGCTTCACTGGGTACACATATTTCTGGGTGTCGTCCGGACGCTTGCCGTAGGCGCCCCAATGCCGCAGGTACTTGCCGGTGGCGGCGTCGTAGACCACGACACGCTTATTGATGTAGCCGTCGGCGATGAACAGTTCGTTGGTCTTTGGCTCCACGTAGAAATTAGCCGGTCCGCCCAGGTGATCGGGATCGTTGCTGCCCTTGTTCACGCCCGGCTCACCGATGGTCATCAGGTACTTGCCGTCCTGCGTGAACTTCATCACGTGCATGCCGTTGCTGGTGCCCATCCACACGAAGCCGTTGTGGTCGATGTAGATGCCGTGCTCCTGGTTGAACCAGGTGTAGCCGGCGCCCGGCCCGCCCCAGGCTTGCAGCACCTTGCCGTCCGGATCCAGTTCCAGCACCGGCGGCGCGGGCTTGCAGCAGTCGGCGATGGGTGGAGTGACGGCGGCGCCGATTTCCTGATCGGTGAGGCTCGACGGCATGTGGATCACCCAGAGGTGATCGCGATCGTCCACGAACAGGCCGCGGATGTCGCCGAGGATCCAGTCGTTGGGAAGGGTGGGTGGCCAGGTGGGATCGATCTCGTAGATCGGCAGCCGCTCAGCGGTCGGCGACCCGGGAGCGACCCTGGCGTTCGCTCCTTGAGCGTTGGCCAGGAGGGGGAGGAGCAAGCCCGCCACCAGTGCCCCGGATGTGCGTGCAGACATCATGACCGGGGATTATCGCTCATCTGGAACCTTGTGGCATCGGCTCCGTAGATCGTTAGAGTCGACCCTGATGCATCAACTGATAACCGACGTCCGCTCGGGCTTACGGCTCCTCGCCAAATATCCCACCCTTTCGCTGGTCGCGGTGCTGACGCTCGGCCTGGGCATCGGCCTCGGCACCACCGTGTTCTCGGTCGTCAATGGCGCCCTCTTCAAGGGGCTGCCGTTTCCAGACGCAGGCCGGATCGTCGCGCTCGTCTCGACCAATCCGGCACAGCAACAGCCGCGGCAACCGGTTAGCAGCCAGGACCTCGAAGTGTGGCAGGCACGCCAAAGCGTGTTCGAGAAGATGGGCGCGTATACGTTCGCGCCCGTCAATCTCGCGACAGACGACGGGCGCCCCGAGCGGTTCAGCGGCGCGCAACTGTCGGTCGCGGCGTTCGAGGTGCTCGCGGTCGAGCCGGTGCTGGGCCGCGGGTTCCGCGCCGGCGACGATCGCCCGGGCGCCGAGCCCGTCATGCTCATCGGCGATCGGTTATGGCGCGATCGCTTCGGCGCATCGCCGGCGATCGTCGGCACGTCGATCCGCGCGAATGGGACATTTCGCACGGTGATCGGTGTCATGCCGGAACGCTTCGGCTTCCCGATCCTGGAAGAGGTGTGGACGCCGCTCGCGATCGATTCACCGCCGAAACCACGGGGTGAGGGACCGAATTATCAAGTGATCGCGCGCTTGAAGACTCCGGTAACGCTTCGAGAGGCCAAGGTCCAGGTCGCCGCCATCGCCTCGCAACTCGAGAGAGATTTTCCCGCGACCAACAAGGGCATCGGGGCGGACCTGCTGCTCTATTCGCAGTCGATGTTTCCGCCTGAAATCTTCGGCCTCTTCTATACGATGCTGGCCGCTGGCATCGGCGTCCTGCTGATCTCATGCGTTAACGTCTCCAACCTCCTGGTCGCGCGCGCCTCGCTGCGGCGCCGCGAAGTGGCGGTGCGCATGGCACTTGGCGCCGGCCGCGGTCGCGTGGTGCGCCAGCAGCTGACGGAAGTGTTCGTGCTGGCGGTCTTCGGCGGCATCCTCGGGATCGTCCTGAGCATCGCCGGCATGGGCTGGTTCACGCGGACGCTTACCGTCAACCCGCCGCCATTCTGGATGGTGTTCGATCTCGACTATCGCGTGATGCTCTTCATCGGCGCACTGATCGGCCTCGCGACGGTAATGGCCGGAACCCTGCCATCGGTCCACGCCGTTCGTATCGAGCCCGTCTCGGCGCTCAAAGACGATGCGCGAGGATCGACGAGCGCGGGCCTGGGCCGCTTCAGCAACGGCCTGGTCATCGTGGAGCTCGCCGTGTCGTGCGCGCTGCTGATTGCCGCGGGCCTGATGATCAAGAGCGTCGTCCAGCTGCAGAACGTGCAGATGCCGTTCGCGATCGACCACGTGCTCACGGCGCGCATCGATCTGCCGCGCGCCAAGTATCCCGACTCGGCCGCGAGCATCCGGTTCTTCGAGCTGCTGCTACCGAAGCTGCAGGCGACGGCGGGCGTGGAGGCCGCGACGCTGTCCGACGGGTTGCCCGCCGCCGGCAACGGCTCGGTTCCGGTGCAGATTGAAGGCCAGGCCTACGCCAGCGACAACGATTCGCCGCTGGCCCGCGAAGGGATCGTGACGGCCGGTTACTTCGACACCTATCAAGCGGCGCTGAAGAGCGGACGCGAGTTCACGCCCGCCGACACCGCGACGAGTCGGCCGGTGGCGATCGTCAACGAATCGTTTGCGCGGAGGCATTTTCCCGACCTCGATCCGCTCGGACGACAGATCAAGCGCAGCCGTCCAGGATCGAAAGAGCCGTGGATGACGATCGTCGGCGTGGTGCCGGACCTCCTCATGGAAGGCATCGGCAACAACAACGCGAGCCCGGTGGGTTACTACATCCCGATCGCGCAAAGCGACGTCGCCAACGGCGTCCGGATCGCGGTGCGCGCGCGCGGTGAACCCGCTGCGGTGACGCCATTGGTGCGCGCGGCGATGGCCTCGCTCGACGGCGACCTGGCGCTTTACGACGTCAACACGATGCGGAAGGTAATCTCGCAGCAGACGATGTTCTACACGATTTTCGGCAGCTTCTTCATGGCGTTCGGGTTCTGCGCGTTGTTCCTCGCCGCCGCGGGACTCTACGGTGTGATGTCGTTTGCCGTGACCCAGCGGACGCGGGAAATGGGTGTGCGTTCGGCGCTTGGGGGCCAGGGCCGTCAGCTCATCGTGTTGATTATGCGAAAGAGCGTGGTGCAGCTCGCGATCGGCCTCGCCGCCGGGCTCGCGCTTGCGCTGGCGGCATCAGGGCTGTTGCAGCCGATTCTCTATCATGTGAATCCGCGCGACGTCGGGGTGTTTGCCGGCGTGATCGCCACGCTGACGACGGCCAGCCTCGCC
>JBDTMB010000093.1:0-14893 GCA_039934485.1 Vicinamibacterales bacterium | reverse complement strand
GGTCCGCGTCATGCGCGCCGCGATCGAGTCGGCCGGCATCAGGCCCGACCAGATCGACTACATCAACGCCCACGGCACCTCGACGCCGCATAACGATCGGATCGAGACCACGGCGATCAAGCGGACTTTCGGCGACCACGCGCGCAAGCTGGTGATCTCCTCGACCAAGTCGATGACCGGCCACTTGCTGGGCGCCGCCGGCGGCATCGAAGCCGGCATCACCGCGCTGTCGGTGCGCCACCAGAAGGTGGCGCCGACGATCAACCTCGCGCACGCCGACGAGGGCTGCGACCTGGACTACACACCCAACGTCACGCGCACCTTGAAGATCGACTACGCGTTGTCGAACTCCTTCGGCTTCGGCGGAACCAACGGCGCGTTGCTATTCAAGAGGTATCGGGACTGAGGTCCTGAGGTCTTGAGGTCCTGAGGTCTCGGAAGAGACCTGGTTCCTTCAAGCCCTCGAGCCCCCAAGCCCTCAAGGCCATGAAGATTGCCGTCTGCATCAAGCAAGTGCCCACCCGCGAGTGGCAGCCGCGTCTGAACGACGACAAGACGTGGGTCCGCGAGCAGGACGTCAGCTACGAGATGAACGAGCCCGACGCCTATGCGCTGGAAGAGAGCCTGCGCCTTCGCGAGAAGCACGGTGGGGAAGTGGTGGTGTGTTCCGCCGGCCCGGCGCGCGTGCAGCAGGTGATTCGCGAGGCGCTGGCCCGCGGCGCCGACCGCGCCCTGCACGTGGAAGACGACGCGCTTGGCCCGGCCGACGCCTTCACCGCCGCCGCGGCGCTGGCGCCGGCGATGGCCGAGCAGAAGTTCGACTTGATCCTGACGGGCTTGCAGTCCGACGATCAGGGCCATGCGCAGTTTGGTCCCGTGCTCGCCGAGAAGCTGGGGATTCCGCACTCGACCATCATCATGGAAGTGATCGTGAGTGGCACCGAGCTGCGCGTGAAGCGCGAGCTCGAGGGCGGCTGGTTCCAGCACATCGCCATGCCGCTGCCGGCGCTGCTGACGATCCAGAGCGGCATCAACACGCTGCGCTACGCCACGCTGAAGGGCATCATGGCGGCGAAGAAGAAAGAGATCATCAAGGTGGCCGCGCCCGCAGGGCTGGCCGCGCGCCACAAGATCGTGGCGCTCTATGCGCCGCAGAAATCCAAGCAGACCGTGATGATCACAGGTTCCCCGGCCGAGGCCGCCAAAGAGCTGGTGCGCCGGCTTCGCGAAGAGGCGCGCGTCCTATGATTCTCGTCGTGGCTGAACAGCGGGACGGCAAGCTGAATCGCGCCAGTTGGGAAGCGATTGCCGCGGCCCAGCAGCTCGCGGGGGGAGCGACGCCGATCAAAATCGCGGTGGCGGGCCAGGCGCTGTCGGGCGTCACCGCCGAGTTGTCGGCAGCGGCGGTCACCGAGGTGATCGCGGTCGATGACGCGGCGCTCGGGGTGTACACCCCGGATGGATTCGTCCAGGCCTTGCAGCAGCTGATCGCCTCGGTGTCGCCGGCGGTCGTGCTGTTTGCGCATACCTACCAGACCCGGGACTTCTCCGCCACGCTCGCCTCGCGCCTCGATCGCGCGTTGGTGACCGACGTCACGGCGATCCGGTCGGTGAATGGCGCCACCGCCTATGCGCGCCCGATGTTCCAGGGCAAGCTCGTGGCGGATGTCGTGCCCCAGGGGCCGGCGCCGCACCTGGTGACCATCCAGATTGGCGCGTTCCGCGCCGACGCCGTCGGCAAGGGCGCCGCCGCGGCGCCGGTGAGCGCGGCCAGCGTCACCATCGACACGGCCGCGATCCGGCAGAAGCCTGAAGCGCCGTTTCAGGAAGCCAAGCAGGCGGTGGATCTGTCGCAGGCCGAGCGCATCGTCTCGGTGGGCCGCGGCATCAAGACCCAGGAGAACATCGCCGTGGCCGAGCAGCTGGCCAAGGCTTTTGGCGCCGAACTTGCCGCCTCGCGTCCCATCTGCGATAACGGCTGGCTGCCGATGGAGCGCCAGATCGGCAGCTCCGGCCAGACCGTGGCGCCGAAGCTATATGTCGCGCTCGGCATCTCGGGCGCCATCCAGCACCTGGTCGGGATGAAGGGCTCGCGCACCATCGTGGCGATCAACAAGGACGCTGATGCGCCGATCTTCGAGGTGGCTGATTACGGCATCCAGGGCGATCTGTTCGAGCTCGCGCCGGCCCTGATCGCCGAATTGCAGAAGTCCTGAAGTCCGTGGCCCCCGAAGCCTGAAGGCTGTAGCCGACGATGGAGCGAGAGACTCTCGAAGTCGACGTGTTGATTGTGGGCGGCGGCCCATCGGGCCTGTCCGCCGCGCTGCGTCTCGCGCAACTCCAGAAACAACAGGGCGGCGAGCCGCTGTCGATTGCCGTCGTCGAGAAGGCCCGCGAGGCGGGCGCGCATTCGCTATCCGGCGCGCTGCTGGATCCGTCGACGCTGCGGGACCTGATCCCGGACTTCCAGGCCAAGGGCGCGCCGCTCGCCGCCGAAGTCCACGAAGACAACATCTACTTCCTCACGCCACAGAAGAAGTTCCGCTTTCCGGTCACGCCGCCGCCGTTCGAGAACCACGGCAACTACATCATCTCGCTCAACCAGTTCACCAAGTGGCTGGCGGGGCAGGTGGAGGCCGAGGGCATCGACCTCTTCATGGGCTTTGCCGCGCAGCACGTGCTGTACGACGGCCATCGCGTGATCGGCGTGCGCCTCGGCGATCGTGGCATCGGCAAGGATTTCCAGCCCAAAGCCGCGTTCGAACCCGGGGCCGACATTCATGCCAAGGTGACGATCTTCGCCGACGGCGTCCGCGGACATCTCACCAAGCAACTGACACGACAGCTCAACCTCGACGCGGAATCGGGACCCGCTCAATTCGCGATCGGGATCAAGGAGGTGTGGGAGATCCCGAAGGATCGCCTGAAGCCCGGCACCGTGATTCACACCCTGGGCTACCCGCTCAAGGAAGAGGAATTCGGCGGCACGTGGCTCTATGCGATGCCCGAGGGCCGCATCTCGATCGGCCTGGTGGCCGGGCTCGACTACCACGACCCGCTGTTCGATCCGCACGCCGCGTTCCAGCACTTCAAGCTGCACCCGTTCATCAAGGGCATCCTCGAGGGCGGCCAGTTGATGCGTTACGGCGCCAAGGCCCTGCCGGAGGGCGGCTGGAACACGCAGCCCAAGCTCTTCGTCGACGGCGGCCTGATCGTCGGCGACGCCGCCAACTTCGTGAACTCGATGCGGCTGAAGGGGATTCACCTGGCGATGCGCAGCGGCATGCTGGCCGGGGCAGCGGCGTTCGACGCGGTGCGCGCCGGCGACACCTCGGCCGCGTTCCTGTCGCGCTACAAGGCCGCGGTCGACGAGAGCGTGATCAAGACGGAGCTCTACCCGGTGCGCAACGTGCACCAGGCCTTCGGCGCCGGGCTGATCGCGGGGAGCGCCTTTGCGGGCTTCACGATGGCCACCGGCGGCCACCTGTTGCAGGACCTGCCGGGACACGCCGGCCACAAGCAGATGCGGACCCTGGCGCAGTACTACGGGCTGCAGAAGCGGGACGTCATCACCGGGTCCAATGCCGCGCCGTTCGATCGGAAGATCACCTTCGACAAGGTGACGGGTGCGCACTATTCAGGCACCCATCACGAGGAGGATCAGCCGGTGCACCTGCTGGTGCAAACCGACGTGTGCCACTCGATCTGCGGCGATGAGTATGGCTACCCGTGCGTGCGTTTCTGCCCGGCGAACGTCTACGAGATGGTGGACAACGGCACGGGTGGCAAGCGGCTGCAGATCAACGCCTCGAACTGCGTGCATTGCAAGACGTGCGACATCATGGACCCCTACGCGGTGATCACCTGGGTCCCTCCCGAAGGGGGAGACGGACCGCAGTATGACGGCATGTAAGTTGACAGTTGACAGTTGACAGTTGAAAGAGAAGTTGTCAGTTCCAGTTCCAGTTTCAATGCCTGAGACGTCCGCGTGGCAGGGGTCGACGCTGAAGCGCATCGAGGTCGCCGCCATTGCGGGGCTTGGGTATCCCCTTCTGCGAATGCTCGGGGCCACCTGGCGGTGGAAAGTGAGCGGCGCCGAGCACGATGCGGCGATTCGCGCGCAAGGGCGGCAGCCGATCCTCGCGCTGTGGCACGGCCGCATTCTTCCCGCCACCCTCTACTTCCAGCGCCGCGGCATCGTTGCCATCACCAGCCAGAACTTCGATGGGGAGTGGATGGCGCGGATTCACCGGAAGTTCGGCTACGCGCAGGCGCGCGGGTCAACCTCCCAGGGCGGGCCGAAGGCGCTGCGCCAGATGGTGAGAGACGTGAAGTCCAACGGCGTCGCGTTCACGCTCGATGGACCGCGTGGTCCGGCGCGCGTGGCGCAGCCGGGTGCGGTGTGGTTGTCCAAGGTAACGGGCCAGCCGTTGATGCCGTTCCATATCGAGGCGCGCTCCAGTTGGACGTTGAACAGCTGGGACCGGGGGCAGATTCCGACGCCATTCACGACGGTGGCGATCGCGATCGACGAGCCGCTGTATGTCCCGCGCGACGCGGATGACGCGGCACTCGAGGAATGGCGCCGCCGGCTGGAACAAGCGCTGGAGAAATGCCGGATGAAGTGCGTGGAGTTGCTATGTCTCTAGTCGTCGTGACCTCGAACCGGTTTGTCGATCACCTCAACCCGCCCGGACATCCGGAACGGCCAGAACGGGCCGAGGTGATGCAGGTGGTGACGTCGCGGTGGCAGGAGTCCGGCGGCGCCGTGCTCGATCCGCGTGCGGCGACGGACGAGGACCTGGCCCGGGTTCACACGCCCGATCACATCGCGGCGATCACCGGCAGCCGCGGCCGCGCGTCGAAGATCGATGAGGACACGTTCACCTCACCGGAGTCCGATGAAGTCGCGCGCCTCGCTGCTGGCGCGGTGCTGACGGCGATTGATGCGGTGCTGGGCCCATTCCCAGGCACCGCTAAAGCGGTGCCCTACGACCCGGGGGCGGTGCCCTACGACCGGGCGCTGGTGATGGTGCGGCCGCCTGGGCATCACGCGGAAGCCGACAAGGCGATGGGGTTCTGCTTGTACAACAACATCGCCGTCGGCGCAGCTTACGCGCGGTCGCGAGGCTCCGCGCGCGTCGCCGTCGTCGACTACGACGTGCATCACGGCAACGGGACGCAGCAGATCTTCTACGCCGACCCATCGGTCTTGTTCGTGTCCTCGCACCAATTTCCGTTCTACCCGGGCACCGGGGCGGCCACCGAGGTGGGGAGCGGCGCGGGCGCGGGACTCACGCTCAACGTTCCGTTGTCGATCGGCGCGAGGGACGCCGAAGTGGAGCGCCTCTATTCCACCGTCGTGATTCCGAAGGTCCGCGACTTCAAGCCCGACTTGCTGCTGATCTCCGCCGGGTTCGACGCCCACAAGGAAGACCCGCTCGGGCAACTGCGGATGACGACGGCCGGCTTCTCCCGGCTGACGAAGATGCTGGTAGATCTCGCCGACGAGGTGTGTGACGGCAAGGTGGTCCTGGTCACCGAAGGCGGCTACGACACCGCGGCCCTCGCGGAGTGCCTGCAGGCCGTGATCGACGTCTGCCGGTGAAGGCGGAAGGGGGCTGTACGGTATTCTTAAAGGATCACCGTGGCTGAATATCATCCCCAGGAACTCGACAAGAAATGGCAGGCGCATTGGGCCAACACCCAGGCGTTTGAAGTCACCGAAGACCCCTCGAAGCCGAAATTTTATTGCCTCGAGATGTTCGCCTACCCGTCGGGGCACGCGCACGTCGGGCACGTCCGCAACTACATCATCGGCGACGTCGTCGCGCGCCTGAAGCGGCTGCAGGGCTTCAACGTGCTGCACCCGTTCGGGTGGGACGCCTTTGGCCTGCCGGCGGAGAACGCCGCCATCAAGAGCGGCATCGACCCCGAAACCTCCACGCTCGGCAACATCGCCCACATGAAAGGGCAGCTGCAGCGGCTCGGCATCAGCTACGCGTGGGGCCGCGAGCTGGCGACGTGCCTGCCGGAGTATTACCGCTGGAACCAGTGGCTGTTCACGCGGATGTTCGAGAAAGGGCTGGCCTACCGCCGCCGCTCGACGGTGAACTGGTGCCCGGTCGATCAGACCGTGCTGGCGAACGAACAAGTGGTGGACGGCGCCTGCTGGCGATGCGGCACCAAGGTGGAGCAGAAGGACCTCGAGCAGTGGTTCTTCCGCATCACCGCCTATGCCGACGACCTGCTGCACGCCGCCGAGGGCCTGTCGAAGTGGCCCGAAAAAGTCCTGACCATGCAGCGGAACTGGATCGGGCGCTCCGAAGGCGCGCGCGTGAAGTTCCCGATCCAGGGCCGCGACGGATCGATCGAAGTCTTCACCACCCGGATCGACACCATCTTCGGCGCGACGTTCGTCATGCTCGCGCCCGAGCACGCCCTGGTCTCGGTGCTGGCGAAGGAGTCCGCGGACGAGAAGGGTTTCCTCGAGCAGGCGCAGCGCTATCGCGGGCAGGATCGCGCGGGCCGCCTCACCGGCGAAGTCGCGAAGGAAGGCTTCTTCACCGGCCGGTTCGCGATCAACCCGTTCACGAACCAGCCGGTGCCGATCTGGGTGGCCAATTACGTCCTTGGTGAGTATGGCACCGGCGCGGTGATGGCCGTGCCGGCCCACGACGAGCGCGACCTGGATTTCGCCAGGAAGTACGACCTGCCGATTGTCCAGGTGGTGCGAGACGACGATGTCCTGTTCAATTCCGGCGCCTATAGCGGCCTGACCGCCGACGCGGCCCGCGCCGCGATCACCGAAGCGGCGGAGGAGCGGGGCATCGGCGAAGCGAAGGTCCAGTTCCGGTTGAAAGACTGGGGCATCTCGCGCCAGCGCTACTGGGGCACGCCGATCCCGATGATTCACTGCCCGGTGGACGGCGTGGTGCCGGTCCCCGATGACCAGCTCCCAGTCACGCTGCCGAAAATCACCGAATTCACCGGGCGGGGCGATTCCCCGCTGGCCAGCGTGCCCGAGTTCGTCAACGTGACGTGTCCCAAGTGCGGCGGTCCTGCGCGTCGCGAGACCGACACCATGGACACGTTCGTCGATTCTTCCTGGTATTTCTACCGCTTCGCCGACGCCCACAACGACCAGATGCCGTTCGATCCGAAGAAGGTCGCCTATTGGTGCCCCGTCGATTTCTACAGCGGCGGCGTCGAGCATGCGATCCTGCACCTGATCTACTCGCGCTTCTTCGCGCGCGTCTTCCACGACCTGGGCATGATCGAGCACACCGAGCCCTTTACCCATCTGCTCACCCAGGGCATGGTGTTGAAGGACGGCCACGTGATGTCGAAGTCGAAGGGCAACGTCGTCGATCCGGACACGATGATCGAGAAGTTCGGGTCCGACGCGCTGCGCCTCTACGTGATGTTCGTGGCCCCACCCGAGAAGGAAGTGGAGTGGACCGACACCGGCCTCGAGGGCAGCTTCCGGTTCCTGGCGCGCGTGTGGCGAGTGGCCAACCAGTGGCAGGCCGACGCCGTGGACCTGAGGCACGTGACCATCGACCAAGGCGCGCTGACCGCCGCGGAACGCTCGATGCGGCGGAAGACGCACGACACGATTCGGCGCGTCACCGCCGACATCGACGTACGCCAGCAGATGAACACCGCCGTGTCGGCGATGATGGAGCTGGTCAACGAGCTCTACCTCTTCACCGACAAGGGGGAGCGCTCCTCGCAGGCCTCCCTGGTGGCCCGCGAAGCGATTGAAGCGCTGATGGTGATGCTGTCGCCGTTTGCGCCGCACACGGCGGAAGAGCTGTGGCAGATGTATGGGCACAGCGAGGGGCTGGCGAAGGCGTCGTGGCCGGTGTTCGACGCCGCGGTCGCGAAGGCCGAAGAGCTGGAGATTCCGGTCCAGGTGAACGGCAAACTGCGCGCGCGCGTCGTCGTGGCGCCCGACATCGCCGACGCCGAGCTGGAAAAGATCGCGTTGGCTGATCCGAACGTCCAGGCGCATACCGCCGGGAAGACGATCAAGAAGGTGGTGATCGCCAAGGGTCGCCTGGTGTCCGTGGTTGTGGCCTAATAGACGCATGGATCCGACCAGGCGCCAGATCATGCGCGCGATCCCGGTGCTGGCGGCCGGCGTCGGCGCCGCGTCGTGTGGCTACGCGCTGGCCGGCCGCGGGTCGTTCCTGCCGGCCTACATCAAGACGCTCGGCATCCCGATGTTCGTCAACTCGACGCCGTACTCGACGGTGGAGTTGTACTTCACGCAGAAGGTCCGCCAGGAATTCCAGAGCCGCGGGCCCTATTCGGTGATTCCAGCCGACGTCGGCGTCGACGGCATCGTCCGCGGCGAAATCACCGGCATCTCGCCGCAGCCGGTAGGCTTGAGCGACCTGCAACTGGCCACGCGCTATCGCTTCGTCGTCACCGTCAAGGTGAAGTTCGAGGACGTCAAGCAAAACAAGGTGCTCTGGGAGAATCCGGCCTTGTCGTTCTCCGACGAATACGAAGTGTCCACGCCCGGCGGCGCCAACAACGCGTCGTTTGTCGGCCAGGAGCGCGCCGCGATCGATCGCATGTCCACCGACTTCGCCCGGTTCCTGGTCAGCGCAATCCTCGAGGCGTTTTAGGCAGGGATCGGGGATCGGGGATCGGGGATCAGGGATCGGGGATCGGGTGACTAGTCCAGCCGAAATTCGCAAGCACATCAAGTCGGGCAAGACCGGGCCGTTATATCTGCTCGAAGGCGACGATCTGCAGTCCCGTCACGACCTCGCCCTGGAGTTTGCGGCCGTGGTCGAGGAAGGCCTCCAGGCCTTCAACGTCGAGAGTTTCTACGCCAACGAGGCCACCAACGTCACGGCGAGGGACGCGATGCTTGGCTCGTTGCTCTCCACCGCGCGCACGCTGCCGATGATGGCGCCTCGCCGCGTGATCCTGCTGCACGAAGCCGAGCGCCTGCTGTCGCCCAAGCGCGGCGCGAAAGAGGACGACGACGGGCAGCTGGCGCTCGAACCGGGCGTGAAGAAGAAGCGTCCGATCACGCCGCTCGAGGAACTCGAAGCCTATTTCGAAAGACCGGAGCCGATGACCACGCTGGTGTTCGTGGCCGGTCCGCTCGACGGCGGCCGCCGGCTCGTCAAGCTCCTCCGCAAGAAGGCCGTGCACGTGAACTGCGGCACCCTCGCCGACGCTCAGGAAGCCGCGCAGTGGATCCAGAAGCGGCTTGAGAAAGATGAACTGACGATCGATCCCAAGGCGCTGCAGTTGTTGCTCAGTGCCACCGGGCTGCGGCTCGGGCGGATCCGCGCCGAGGTGGAGAAACTCGTGTTGTTTGTCACCGGCGAGCCGACGATCACGACGACGCACGTGCGCGACCTGGTGATAACGCAGAACGACGTCGGCGTGCAGTTCGCCTTGATGGACGCGATTCGCGATGGCCAGCCGGCGAAGGCGCTCAAGGAGATCTCGGCGCTTGTCGACGCCGGGATGCAGCCGCCGATGATTCTCGGGCAGATTCGCGCCGCCACGATCAAACTGCGACCCGATGCGCGCGTGAAGAACGGCCTGGAGCTGGTATTCCGCGCCGATCAGGCGATCAAGTCGTCATCCGGCGCGCCCCAATACCTGCTCGAGTGCCTGGTGGTGGAACTCTGCGCCCGCTGATCGTGCCAGGAGGTGTCACTCGTCGAGAGGGGTCTTCGGTCGGGAAGCGTCGTCGGTGGGAACCCACAAAGATGGACTGATATTGATAGAATACTGGTCATGAAACGGATCTCTATTCAGGACCTAAAAGCGCAGCTGTCCGCGGCGGTGGCCGAGGCGCAGTCCGGCCGCACGATCGTGGTCACCCGTCACAACGAGCCCGTGGCCCACCTGGGTCCGGCGCATCCTCACCACGTCCACGTGGGTCGGCGGCCCGGCGCGGGCCGCCTCAAGCCGGCATTGAAACGGGGGACGAAGGGCCGCTACTTGAAGGTCCTGGCGGAAGACCGGAGTGATCGTTGAGCCCCGAGGCCGGCCAGACCGTATCGCACCGCCGGCTGTACCTGGACACGTCGGCATACCTCTGCATCCTGCTGGCCGAAGACGGATGGGAGCGCCTTTCCGAAGATACCGCCGGCGCCGAATTGCTGTCGAGTGTCCTCCTCGTGCTCGAGGCCAAGCGGAACCTGGTGCGATTGGCGAGGGAGGGGGCGTTGGCGTCTGAGCAGTACAAGACCTGCATGGATCGCGTGGATGAGGATACGCAAATCCTGGTGCTGCGTGATCTGACGCTGGACTTGTGCGCCTCTAGTCTTTTTCCCGCCATCGCCACACCGCGGTCGCTCGACCTGGCGCACGTCCGAACGGCCCTCTGGTTTCATGCCGCCGAACCCATCTCGCGTTTTGTGACGATGGATGTCTCGCAGCGGCAAGCGGCGCGGGATCTGGGGCTGCCGGTCTAACGCGCCGCTCGAGAAGCCTGGTGTGCGGTCCCGGTTAGAGTTCACTCGGCAGCATCGTCATCGGCCTATCGTGCTCGAAGAACTCGCGGCAGATCCGGTGGAAGTCCGCGGCGGTCTGCGTGCGACGGATCTGGTGCAGGAACGCCCCGGGCACGCCTTCGCCGAGATAGTTGAGGAACTTTTTCATGCGCTCGCATTGCGCCTTCTCGGGTCGCCAGGCGCCGGCCTGCGCGTCCCACAGGCGGCGGACATAGTCCCCGACCTCGCGCCCGGTCGGCACGGTCACGACTTCGCCGCGCAGTTGCTGGCGAATCTGGTTGAACAACCAGGGGTTGCGGATGGCCCCGCGTCCGATCATCAAGCCGTGCGCGCCGGTTTGCGTCAGCACGTCCCGCGCCTGCGCCGCGGAATGCACGTGCCCGTTGGCGATGACCGGACACGCCATCGTCTCGACGGCCTGCCGGATGCGATCGTAGTGGACCGGTAGTCGGTACGACTGCGCCACGGTGCGCGCGTGCACGGTCAAGGCATCGAGCGAGTGTCGCGCGTAGATCGGCAGGAGCTGGTCGAACTCGTCCACCGAGGCGAAGCCGAGGCGGGTCTTGACGGTGAACGGGATGCGCACCGCGTCGCGCAACGCGCCGAGGATGGCGTCGAGGCGCTGTGGTTCACGCAGCAAACCGCCGCCCGCGCATTTCCGGTAGACGATCGGCGCCGGGCAACCGAGGTTCAGGTCGATGGCGGCCACGTTGAACTGCTGCAGGGCCTTCGCCGTGCGAACCAGTTCCGGGATGTCGTTGCCGATCAGCTGCGCGATCACCGGCCGTCCCGTGGTGTTCCCGCTGATGTCGTCGAGGATCCGCTTCTCTGGCGTGGAGGTGGAGTGGACGCGGAAATACTCGGTCCAGTAGACGTCGGCGCCGCCGTAGCGGTGGACAAGCGTCCAGAAGGCGCCGTCGGTGACGTGCTGCATCGGCGCGAGCGCCAGAATCGGGGAAGCGCCTCCCGACAAGAAGTGCCTCCCGGCAGGTGTCAGAGGTTACTTGGGAAGTTTCGCGCCGAGGCGGGACTTGTACCGTGAAGCGGTGTTGCGGTGGATGATGCCCTTGGTGGCCATCTTGTCCACGAGCGACTGCACAGTCTTGAGGGCCGTCTTGGCGGCGGGGATGTCCTTGCCGGTGAGGGCCGCGCGCACGCTCTTGAGGCCGGTGCGCAGCTTCGAGCGCAACTCGCGGTTGTGTTCGCGCCGCTTGACGTTCTGCCGATTGGCCTTCAAGGCCGACTTGTTTCTCTTCACGTGTCTAAGTCCTTAATCTCAGAGGGAATACAAACGCTGATTCTACCATGACCAGCCTTGCCCCAAGGATCCGCCTGGCGCGCTGAAGCCCTGATGGGCGACGGCGGGCGGCGGAGGCGGCGGCCCCTAGCGCTTGCCGACGACTTCGTAGGCCCCGGTCGGGGGCGGGGCGTTGGAGTAGCGCATCACGGGGTGGCCATCGACCAGGTCCATCCACTTGAAGATGGTGTTGGGCGGCGCTGCCGGGGCGGCGCCGGTCACTCGTTTCACGTAGCTCTGCGTTTCCTTGAACGGGGGCACGGCGCCGTACTTTTCCACGTTACCGGGCCCGGCGTTGTAGGCGGCGAGCGCCAGTTCGATCTTGTTGTTGTAGCGATCGAGCAGGTGTTTCAGGTAGGCCACGCCGCCGCCGATATTCTGTTCCGGGTGAAACGGGTTGCGCACGCCGTACTCGGTGGCGGTGGCGGGCATCAACTGCATCAGGCCCATCGCGCCCTTGGGTGAGATGGCGTTGGGGTTGAAGGCCGATTCCACCTGGATCACGGCACGGACCAGTTCCGGCGACAGGCCGTTCCGTGACGCATGCTCGCGGATGGAGGCGTCGTACTGGATGCTTTTCGAGCTGATCGCCAGCGCCTTGGTGGCGCGGATGGTCTTGCTGCCGCCGTAAACCTCGTAGGTCGGGATCTGGCCCTGTTCGTGCGGGCGATCCGACAGCACTAGCGTGCCCTGCGCGTCGTGCCAGGTGTAAATCTGGGCGGTGGCCGGCGAGGCCACGGCAAGACACACGACCAGTAACAGAAACCCGACTTTCATGGAGCCTTCAGTGTACCTTATCGGCTCTAAGGGAGAAGAAAGTCAGGCCTTAAGGAGCCTTTCCACCAACTGCCGGGCTTCGCGCAGCATTTCGGGGATTTTCGCGGCCTCTTTGCCCCCCGCCTCGGCAAAATCGGGCCGCCCACCCCCGCCGCCGCCCACGATGGGGGCGAGCTGTTTCACCAACTGACCAGCTGGCGCCTTCTTCGCCAGGTCGGGCGTCACCGTGGCCACCAGCGCCACCTTGCCGTCGGGGAGCGGCACCGCCAGGATCACCACGCCGCTCTTGAGCCGGGACTTGAGGGTATCGGCCAGCGTCCGGAGGGACTCCTTGTCCACGTCGGCCATCTGCCGCGTAATGAGGGTCGAGCCGGCAATCTCCACCTGGTCGTCGTCTTTCGCCCCGCCTCCGCTGCCGCCACTGCCGCCGAGGGCGAGCTTCGTGCGCAGTTGCTGGATTTCCTTTTGCGCCTTGCTGAGGTCGGCCTTGAACGACTGGATCTTGGACGCCAGTTCGCCGCGCTTGGCGTTGGTCTCCGCCAGAGCATCCTTGACCTCCAGGATCGCGCCGCGCGCCAGTTCGAGGGCACCCGTGCCCGTCACCGCCTCGACGCGCCGGACGCCCGCCGCGACGCCCGACTCTTCGGTGATCAGGAAGGCGCCGATATCGCCGGTTGCGCGCACGTGGGTGCCGCCGCAGAGCTCGGTGCTGAACGCGCCATCGCCGACCGAGACCACGCGGACCTTGTCGCCGTACTTCTCCCCGAAGAGCGCCATCGCGCCGGACGCGATCGCCTCCTGGGTATCGCGAACCGCCGTATTGACCGGCTCGTTCCGCAGCACCGCGCTGTTGACGATGCGTTCGACCTCGAGCAACTGCTCGGGAGGAATGGCAGAGAAATGGACGAAGTCAAACCGCAGGCGATCCGCGGCGACGAGCGACCCGGCCTGCTTGACGTGCCCGCCCAGCGTCCTGCGCAGCGCCGAGTGCAGCAAGTGCGTCGCCGTGTGGTTCCGGCGCGTCGCGTCGCGCAGCGCGACGTCCACTTCCGCCGTCACCAGGTCGCCGACGCGGAGCGAGCCCTCGACGCGTTCGATCTTGTGCGCGCGGGGGAGCCCGGCGCCGAGGCGGACCACGCCGGTAACGCGCGAACGGCCGCCCGCCGGCTGCTCGAGCCAGCCTTGATCGGACACCTGCCCGCCCGCTTCAAGGTAAAACGGCGTCCGGTTCAGCGCCACGTAGCCGGCGTCGCCGTTGCCGAGCGCCCCGACGGCTTTCTTGTGTTGATCGAAGAGCCCGGTCACGCTCACGCCCTCGAGCCGCGTCTCGGCATACCCGTCGAACCTGTCGCCGGCCGAGCGCAGCGACTCGCGCGCCGCGTCGGCGGCAAACGTGAAGTCCTCGCCCTTCTTGCTTTCGAAGGAACTGCCCGCGCGCGCCTTTTCGCGCTGGCCTTCCATGGCCGCGTCAAACCCTGCGGCGTCGAACCCGAGGCCCTGGTTGCCGGCGAGATCCTCGATAAAATCTCGCGGCAGGCCGTAGCTGTCGTACAACTTGAATGCCTCGTCGCCGGGCACGACGCGCGATCCCTTGGCCGCCCGCTCGAGGACGTCTTCAAGCTTCGGCAGGCCGTCGGCCAGCACGGCGCCGAAGCGCTCTTCCTCGCTCTTGATCACTTTCACGATCGCGTCGCGTCCCGACTTGAGTTCGGGATAGGCCTCGCCCATCTCGCCGACCACGACATCGACGAGCGAATAGAGGAAGGGCTCCTGCAACCCGAGCTTGCGCCCGTGGCGCATGCCGCGCCGCATGATCTTGCGCAGCACGTAGCCGCGCCATTCGTTCGACGGCACCACGCCGTCGGCGATCAGGAAGGTGGACGCCCGGGCGTGGTCTGCGACCACCCGCATCGAGATGTCGGCGGGGTCCATCGACTTGCCGTAAGTGCGGCCCGCGAGCGTGCCGAGCGCGGTGAGCACCGGCATGAAGAGTTCGGTGTCGTAGTTCGAGATCGAGCCCTGCATCACCGCCGACACGCGCTCGAGGCCCATGCCGGTGTCGATCGACGGCGCCGGCAGGGGCGTGAGCGTGCCGGCCTGGTCGCGCTCGAATTCCATGAACACGTTGTTCCAGATCTCGACGAACCGCTCGCTGCCGGACTCGACGTCCTTGATGAAGTTGCCACTGCCCGCCACCGCGGCGCCGCGATCGACGTAGATCTCGGAACAGCGCCCGCACGGGCCGGTGTCGCCCATCGCCCAGAAGTTGTCGGCCATGCCGAGCTCGCCGAGGTGATCGGCGGGGACGAAATCGAGCCAGCGC
>JBDTMB010000092.1:0-14941 GCA_039934485.1 Vicinamibacterales bacterium | reverse complement strand
GTCGCCGTCCTCGAGCGCAAAGTGGACCTTGCCGGGATGCGTGTTCTCGAGCAGCCAGGTGCCATCGGGCTGGCGCCTGGATCGGAGCCAATCGATCGCTTCGTCCATCCGCGGGTCCGGCACCTCGCCGGCCGAGCGGAAATATTCGAGGGCACGCAGCACGTCGTAGTGCCAGCGGGTTGGAAACGAGAATCGCCGCCAGGCTGGGTTGATGATCTCGCCGGTGCTCTTGCGCCGTACCAACCGTCGCTCGAGGAGGTACTCCTCACCCCGGCGCCGGGCCGCGATCGCTTCCGCAGAGCCGCCGGTGGCGCGCTCGTGCGCCAGCAGGCCTTCGAGGACGTTGATCGTGGTCGCGAACGACGAGCGGACGGAACCGTTCTCCGCCTCGCAGTTCCACCCGCCGTCCTCGAGCTGCTCCCCAAGCAGGCGGGGCGACCACGCGATCCACATCTTGATCGAAGTAGGTGCCCAAGGTGACGGTCCGGCCATTGATGCATGGCTCGACCTCGCCGCTGAAGAACGGCTGCCCCGCGTGCTCCCAATGGCAGTGCTCACTGACCAGCGCCACCGCCCGGCGCACCCGGTGGGAGCCCGGGTCGACCCCGAAATCACACAGCAGCTGGAGTGTTGGCAACGTGGCGGTCCACGGCTGGCCCTGGTTCTCGTCGCGCCAGTTGGAGCTGCTCGCCGGGAAGCACGCGCCTCCCGCCCACTGGCCATCGTCGCCTTGCAACGCCAGCAGCCGGGCACCCCAGCCCTCGGTGGCCACCCGCGTGCGCTCCGCCGAGACGACCGCAACCGGCGCTTCGACCAGATCGCGCAACACCTGCCAGCGGATGGCGGGGTCCGAATCAAGCAGCCAGTCGAGTACGGTCATGCGGTTCGGTCACGCGGGTCGCGGACGCGCGATGCCGGATCCCACGGAAGCGGCCTTCTTCGGCGGTGACGGTACTACCGGCCCGCGTTTGCGGTCAATCGGACTGCGGGCGCCGATGTCGTCGCCGAGACACCGGTCGCTGGTAGGCTGCTTGAACCAGTGAATAGCCTCTTCGCCAGCACCGACGACTGGGACAACCAGCTTGAAGGCACCGAATCCGGCTGGCCGGGCTTCTTCCGCACCCTGCGGATCTATCTCACGCACTTCCGCGGCCAACGCTCCGCGATCATGCAGTTCGTGGCTCCCGTCGCGGGAACCGAAGCGGAGGCCTGGGAAACGCTGACCGCGGCATTGAGAGTGAAAGGCTTGAGCGTCGGGCAGCGTTGGACGGCGCCCGCGGGTGTCCCGGCGCTCAGTGGCGTGGCGGAGTACCTCAGCCAGAGTCCGTACGACGCCCTGCTGCGGCTCGACAAGCCGGGGCCGGGCGTAGCCGCCCTTGGCGCCTACAACTTCGGCGGCCAGACTATGCTTGCGCTGAACTTCTACCATTACGGCGATCAGGCGGCCGAGACCGCTGTCCTCGAGACACCGCTCTGGCAAGCGTGGATTCAAGAACGCTTCCCGACCCCTCTTGCGGCCGCGCACGGCTGAGTCAGTCCATTGCCGGCTCAGCCGACAGCCCGCCTTTCAGCCCTTTACCTGTTAGACAGGTTCATGTAACATGCCCGCGCTTGTTGTCTTGTGGAAAAGGGGGAAAAGGTATGCGAGGGATACGTATCACCATGGCGTGGGCCATATTCCTACTCTGGTCCGTTTCCGTTTCGGCGCAGAACACGGGCTCGATCAGCGGTGTCGTGAAAGATTCCTCCGGCGGAGTCATTCCCGGCGCTGACGTGAGTGTGACCAATACTCAAACAGGGGTGGAGGCCAGGGCCGTCAGTTCCAGTGACGGAAAGTTCCAATTCCCGAGCGTGGTGCCGGGTACTTATGTCACCGCGGCGGAACTGAGCGGCTTCAAGAAGAACGCCAGCAAGCCATTCGAGCTGCACGTGGGCGACCGGCTGACCTTTGACCTCACGCTCGAAGTCGGCGGGGCGACTGAAGAGGTGACGGTGGTGGCCGCGTCAACTATGCTCCGCACGTCGGATGCGTCGGTTGGCGAGGTCATCAACAACCAATTCATCAGCAATCTGCCGCAGCTCAATCGGAACCCCTTCGCCCTGGTGGCGCTGGCCGGCAATGTCCAAGGTTCGATGACGGCCAACGCGCAGGGGCAAACTTCCCTTCAGCTCAACGGCGGCCGCACCAGTTCCGTCGACTTCTACGTCGATGGCGGCGTCGTGAATTCCGGCCAGGCGAACCGATTGACCAACCAGGTCCCGTCGATGGACGCCGTGGCGGAGTTCAAGGTCGTCACCTCCGGGATCTCCGCGGAATTTGGCCGCATCTCCGGCGGCTATGTGACGCTGATCACCAAGAGCGGGACCAACAAGTTCAGCGGCACCGGCTACGTCTACTCGTTCGATGACGCATTGAACGCGAACGCGTGGGACCAGAACGCCATCGGCGCGAAGAAAGCCGACTTCAGCCAGAAGACATACGGTTTCACCGGTGGCGGGCCCGTCAAGGTACCAGGCCTCTACGATGGTCACAACAAGACCTTCTTCTTCGTGGAGAACGAGTATTTCAGGAGGAAGGAAGCGGGCAGGGTGACGCTCAGCAGCGTGCCAACGGCGCTGGAACGGACTGGAGACTTCTCGCAGACGACGTATCAGGGAAGGGTGTACATGATGTACGACCCGAACGGGCCGCAGGTGTTCAATGCCGCCCGCGGACTCTGGGAACGCACGGGATTGCTCGGGGGCGACGGCCGACATGTTCCTGCCGAGTTGATCTCGCCCGTCTCGAAAGCGATTCTGGCGATGATCCCGATGCCGAACCGTCCCTCCGTGGCGGGGAGCAGCAGCCTGAACAATTATGAATTTCAGTCGTCGAGCAGGGAAGCCAACTTCCGCCTCGGTATTCGGGTGGATCACAACCTCAGCAACGCGCAGCGATTGTCGGGCCGTTTCCTGACCTTCAGCGGAGACACCAGCGCCTCGCCGACCATGGATACGCCGCTTTACACCAGCACCATTTCCGAGGTCAAGGGCGGCAAGACGGGAAACGTGAACTACACCTGGACGCTCGGCCCGACCACGCTGATGGACCTGCGCGCATCGGGGACCTACACGCCGACGCTCACGGGAGCCGCGCATCCGAGCGATTTCTCGAACAGCTTCCTGCCCGCCCAGTATCGCGACTATCTCGCCAACAATGACGTGCCGACCATTGCCAACACGTTCATGGGCGGAACCCCGTATGCGCAGGCAGGCAGTCTGTCCACCACCAAATCCACGACGGCCGTGTTTTCAGGAACCCTGACGAAGACGTACAGCTCGCACACCGTGAAGGCCGGTGCCGAACATCGCCGCTACTACGACGACTTTTCCAACGAGGGCGGCGGCACCAACATCATCAACTTCATGGTCAATCCGTTGCACCAATTCCAGGGGGATTTTGGATTGGGCGCGAATGAAGGCCGCGTGGCCGGTCTCGGAAGCTTCCTGCTTGGCATCAACAACCGTAACAACGTCGCCAAGCCGACGGACCGGTTCATGAACACGAACTACTGGGGCGGGTTCATCCAGGATGACTGGCGAGTCACGTCAAACCTGACGTTGAACCTGGGCGTCCGTTGGGATGACGAGCGGCCAACGACCGAGCGCTACGACCGGCTGTACTTCTGGGATCCGGAATATCCGTCGCTGTTCCATGTCAACCCGGGCTACAACTTCACTGCCGCAGCGATCGCGGCAGGTCTGCCGGCGAATACCCCGGTTCCTGACTGGGCGCAGCGTGGCAGCTTCGATCCAGGCGCGGTCATGATCGCGGGGACGCCTGAATTTCCGGACCGCTCGCCGCAACAGCTCAGTAATTTCCAGTTCGTACCTCGCATCGGAGCGGCGTACCAGGCCAACGAGAAGACCGTGATTCGCGGGTCGTTTGGCCAGATGTATCTCCCGACGACCGGCAACCCGAACAGCTATGCCACCGCCAACGCCAACGTGGCGCTGTCGGATCAGGCGCTCGCCGGCTGGCATGCGTCCACTGACGGCGGCCGCACCTACATTTCGACGTGGGCGAATCCGTTCCCGCTGTCGTCGATGTACAACACCTACCAAAAGGATGTGCTGACGGCCAACTTGCAAAGCTCGCTGGATCCGGGAGCGAACGTCGTGTCCGCCGAGTTGAAGATGCCTCGCGAGTACAACTGGTCCTTCGACCTGCAGCGACAACTGCCGGGAAACATGACGGTGAACCTCGGCTACGTCGGCAGTCGCGGTTACGACTTGTTGGCCACCAACACGATCAGCACCTATCCCAAGGACCTGCTCGTGCCTTCGCTCGCGGCGACCAGCCAGATTTACATGCCGGCGCCGACGGCGGGACAGACCCTTGAAACGACCATCACCGGAACCACACAGCAGATGGGGATACTGCAATACGACTACCCCTTCTACGGACGGGTGCAGGTCTCCGGACTGCCGCTGGGCCGGTCGAAATATAACGCCGTCACCGCGCGCGTGGAGCGGCGGTTCAGCCACGGGCTGTCCCTGCTGGCGAACTACACCTTCGGCAAATTAATGGACGATGTCGGCGGCGCCGACGGACAGGGCGGCAAGACCGTTCAATCGTTCGATTCGTACCACGCGGCCTGGGGCCTCAGTCCGCTGGATCGCAAGCATCGTTTCAACCTGTCCTACGTCTATGAATTGCCGTTCGGCGAGGGGCGAAAATGGATGGGATCGCCTTCGAGCACGTCGGCGCGAATTTTGGACTACGTGGTCGGCGGCTGGCAGTTCGCCGGCCTCTACCAGTTCTATACCGGCACGCCGATTACGTTGACGGGGAGCACGACCAGCAACATCAACAACACGATCAAGATCAACCAGACGTGGGGAAGCTACGCCAGCGACGATCACAACCTGATCTCGCCGGGCTTCACCGGCAATAAGGACGTGCTGCATTCACCCGTGGATCCGGTCACGTCAGGCAGCATTCGATTCCTTGATCCAACCAAGGTCGTCGGCGCGCGGGTCTTCGTGTCCGGCAACCTGCCGCCGAACCTCGACGAGTATCGCAATCCCGGATATCAGCAGGCGGACCTTTCGCTGATGAAGAACTTCCGCTTCGGCGGAGCCAGGGTCCTCCAGATCCGCGCCGAAGCCCAGAACATGCTCAACATTCGAGGCTTCGGGCCTTACAACGCCCAGATCGGCAACGCGAATTACGGGCTGATCACGACGGCAGGCAACCTGCCACGGCAGGTTCAACTCTCGGCGCGATTCAGCTTCTAAGACAGACACAGCGACCGAGCAACGCTGAAACACCCGTCAAGCCGCACATCACGCCATGATGTGCGGCTTCTTCTTAGAGGGCATGAAATGAAGACGATCGGAGCAGCGGTCATCCTCGCCTTGCTGGTCGGGAGTACCGCGATGGCGCAGAAGGTCGCGGCGCCCGACGGCGATGCGCCCAACGCGCCTGCGGTGCGGATCACCAACAGTCTCGTCACCGCGATCCTCTATTTGCCGGATCCCGAGCGCGGTTACTATCGGGCCACGCGGTTCGACTGGTCGGGCGTGGTCGCCGATCTTCAAGCTGGCGGTCATAGTTATTTCGGCCGCTGGAATCCGAAATACGATCCCAAGCTTCACGACGCGATCAGCGGACCGGTGCAGGAATACGTCACCGGCCAGGGCTTCGACGCCGCCAAGCCCGGCGGGACCTTCGTCAAGATCGGCGTGGGTGTGCTCCGCAAGCCGGCCGAGGCGATTCGGGGATTCCAAACGCTCGAGATCGTCGACGGCGGCAAATGGTCAACCCGCATCCACGACGATTCCGTGGAGTTCGTCCACGAGGTCAACGATCCGGCATCGGGCTATGGCTACCGGTATACCAAGACCGTGGCCTTGCCGAAGGGCAAGATGCAGCTGACGCTGACGCAGCGTCTCGAATCCACCGGTGCCAACCCGATCGACACCGAGATGTACGACCACAACTTCTTCGTTCTGGACGGACAGCCAAGTGGACCAGACGTGCAGGTCCGCGTTCCCTTCAAGCTCGAGGCATTCAACGTCCGCGGCGACGCGATTCAGGTGGGCGCCGATCGGCTCAACTATCTCAAGCCAATCGAGACGGCCAATCGCATGCAACTGAAAGGCTTCAGCGCGTCGGCCGCCGACTATGACATCCGCGTGGAGAACCGCAAGACGGGAGCGGGCGCGCGCGTCACGTCCGATCGACCGTTGTCCGACATGGTGTTCTGGACGTCGCCCAGAACGACGTGCCCTGAAGCCTACATCCACGTCCATGCCGAGCGCGGCCGTCCCATGGATTGGCAGATCACGTACGATTTCTACTCGCTGCCAGGCTCCCCGCGGTAACGCCGGCCGGCGAAACACAGGCAGGAGTCGGCGATCGAGATCGAGGAGTCATTCCGATGAGTGTTCCGAAGAGCGTCGTGGTGTTGGCGGCAGCAGCTCTGGTCTCGGTGACCCTGTCCGCGCAAGGACGCGGGCAAGCGGCAGGTCCGAGACCCGATCCTCACAGGATCGACATGTTCATGTGCGACTGGCGCGAGTCCATGCCTCGTCAGACGCACGGCGGACTGATCGAGCGAGACATCCTCACGCACGGCGATCCCCAGACTTCAACCACGAGATGCGCGGTACTGGCCCACACGAACTATGTGTCGTACGCGACGCTGGCGGCGCGAGGCGGGATTGCCCCGATGAAACTTCAGGGCCAGCAGGAAATCGTCTACGTCGTTTCAGGGAAGGGCACGGTGACCTCCGCCGGGGAAACGTCCGAATTGTACGACGGGGTGGGCATCCTGGTGCCGCCGGGCGTGGAGTTCTCGATGAAGAACACCGGTGACGAAGACGTCAACATGTACATCATCAACGAACTGGTGCCTGCGGATTTTACACCCGGAAAAAAGGTGCTCGTGCGGGACGTCAACCTGCAGCCGGTAAGAGGCACCACCGGTCATTGGGTCCACATCGTGAAGAATATTTTCACCCCCGCAGACGGGTTGGCGACGCTGAGGCAGACCATCACCGTGGCGCTGGATCCGATGACCATTGGTGAGCCGCACGCGCACACGGCCGGGTCAGAGGAGGTCTGGATTCAGATCAAGGGCAAGTCGCTGGCGTTCATTGGAACCCAGCTCCGGTGGCAGACGCCGGGAATGGGTTACCTTGCGCCGCCCTTCGCGGCAGAAACGAAGGAGAACGTCACCAACGGGCTGTCGTTCCCGCACGCCAACATCAATCCTGGTACTGAGCAGGTGAAGTTTCTGTATTTCCAGACCATGGCACGTCCCTGACCGCGGCGCCTACCGCCGGATCAGGAAAGATATCGCTGCCGCACGTAGGATTGCCACGCTGCTTCGAACTCGACCTTGGAGACGCCGAGGACGCCCCGCAGATCGGCGCCGGTCTCGATTAGGCGCAGGAACGGCGCGCGGCCGTATCGCGACACGATGAACTCCCCGATCGAGTAACCGACCTGATAGATCGGCGAGTCGCTATTCACATCCCCATCGAGCTGCTGCAGCGTCGGGAAGTTGCCGTTCACCAGGAACTCGAGCAAGCGAGGATGCACGAACTCGCCGTTCTCATAGAGCGCCACCGTTTCCCAAAGCCAGCGCGGGTTGTTGCTGAATCGCGGGTTGACGTCAAGCGACACGGCGTGGACGAATTCATGGACGGCACTGGTGTCGAGGTTGCCGCCGACCAGCAGCCGTAGCTCCGTCGGTCCTGTGATGTAACCAATCGCGTTGTAGCGGGTACCGAAGTAGCGCGTGAGCTCGTTGTAATACGACGTGGTGTCCTGCCAGATGCGAACGGTGACCGTCGGATGGCTCGCGACACCGAGTTCGCTCAGGATGCGCGGGTATTCGGCTTCGAGTCGAGCCGCCGCGGCGCGCAGCGTCGCGTCGGGCGTGGTGCCGCCGAACACCTGGAAGTGCGCGGTCTGAACCTTCAATGACAGCGATTCGCTGAATGCTGCACTCAATGGGCTCGGGCTCGTCGCGGTGGCGCCGCTGCAGCCCATCGACAGACAGGCGAGATAAGCGACCAGGACGAAGCCCTTCACAGCAGACCGATGGTAGCGCAGGACGCTGAAAGGCACTGGTGTGATTTCGTCTCGGTTATCGGCGATTGTAGAGCTCGCTGAAAGATTGGCGTTGTGCCGGAGTATCGCGTTCCGTCCTGACGGTCAACACCTTGCCGTCGGGCGATAGCGACCAGATCTCGGTGATTTTCAGGGTCAAGTTCCCGGGCATCCCGCCGAACGGCTGTCTTGTCGAGACGATCACGGTGTCGCCCTCCAGCGTCGCGATGACGGTGGCCGTTTGCAGCCCAGTGTCGGTTGGCACCTCGTGTGGCTTGCCATCGAGGACCAGGGTGCGAAGAGGCCGCGCTGGATCGGTGACCTGCATGCGGCCGGCGCTCTGTTGAACGTCGATCACAGTCTGGTTGTTCCGGCCGCGTCCACCGCCGGCGTCAACTCCACGCGTCAGCCAATACATGGTGTTCGGAACGACATCGCTCTTGGCACCATCACGAACCCAGGTTCCGGTGAATTCAGCCATGACAACACCTCACGCCTGAGTACCGTGGACTTTGACGCCGAGCTTGTCCGCGATCGCGCGGATGTTGCGTTGCGCCTGTGCGTACTCGTCGTTCTCGGTCAGGAATTCCACCAGCACGTACGGGTTGGTCTTCAGCCGGCTCAGGCGCGCCAGGAACAGCTCGTAGTCCATATTGCCGGTGCCGTTCATCGCCCAGTTGATGCCGGGCAGCATCGTGTTCCACACGAAGTCCTTGGCGTGGACATAGCGAATTTGATCGCCGAGCAGATCAAACGTCGTGTTGATCATCTCCGTCATCCGGAAGGCCACGCCCGGGTGAACCATGTTGGTGATGTCGAGGCCGACCGAGATCCGTTGGTCGCCGACGTCCTCACGCAACCGTTTGTGGGCCCACGGATTATTCACGCTCTCGGTATTGACGGCCTCGATGCAGATATCCACCTTGCTGCCTGCCGTGTCCTTGCAGATTCGCTTCAACGCAGTCACCGTGCGCGTCCATGATTCGCGGCTCCAGTTCAGTGGATGGGCCCAATTGCGATTCGGGTACATGCTGCCGGCGTGCGTCAGAATGAGCTCACAGCCCACTTCTTCCGCGGCGTGAATGGTGTCGATGATGTGCCGCTGCCAGCGGTCCGCGTCTGGATCCGGCGCAATGATGTTTCCGGCGCAATGCAGACCATAGAAGACGACATCATTAGCCTTGGCCTGCGCCTTCACTTCGCGAATTTCGGAGTCCGGCCGCTTGCGGCTCAGCCACGCATCGGACGCAGCTTCGACCGCGGACCAGCCGCCGGCGCGTAGATTGCTAAAGAACGCGCCGTAGTCGTTGTTCTGCGTGGCCGTCAAACGCGGGTTCACCTGCGCGCTCAGCCTGAGCCGTGACGTCCCAGCGGTGAGGTTCCTTGTCACGTTCTCCGGCGGACTCCATTGATGCAGGAAGTCCTGGCCCCACACCGCCGGCAATTCGGTCGACCCTTGCCGCGGCGCAGTCTGTGCCGCAGCGATGGCATCGGTCCGCAGGGCAGTGGGCGCCGCCAAGCCTGCCGCGGCGGTCGCAAAGAGTTTGCGACGAGAAATGGTTCGCGCCATCTTTAGGCCTCGTTACTTCTTCTTGTTCATCGTCGCCATAACTTGTAGCAGCTTGACCATGTAATCCGCGCGCACCTCGCCAAACACGTCGATGACGTGTACGTCTTCGTCGTAAATGTAGGCGCCGTGCACGATGTTCGACGGCAGGACGACGACGTCACCCTTCTGGACGCGATATAGCTTGCCCTCGATGATCTCGTCGCAGTAACCGTCCAGCACGATCATGATCTGCTCCTGGTGGTGCTGATGCGGAGCAAAGTAGGAGTGCTTGTCCATGGTCAGGAAGCTGATCATCGACTGCTCGCCGGCGATCAGTCGAGAGTTGGAACCAGGCACGAGCTCGGTCTCCGGCAGATCGGTCTGATGGATCACTCGCGCCTTGTATTCCTCGGGAGTCGCAACGGGCTCCGAAGGCTTCTTCTGTGCGGCGGCCGGCGCGGTAGCTGAGGGAGTGGGGCGGGCCTGCTCGCCGTGCAAGGCGGCGGGAGCCAGACCAAGGATTGCCAATGCGCTACCGAGAGCGCATGCGGTCATGCGGTTCTTCATTCGGATGCCTCCAGCAAAACGACCTTTACCTATTAAACAGGTTTATATATCATCCCCGGCGGACGGAGGGAGCGCAATATGAAGCACCGCGTGATGTTGGCGGTCCTGATCCTCGGGACCACGCTGGCGGCTCAGGAGTCGAACCAGGCGGGCGCGAACTGGTTCTCCTACGGCGGCGATCCTGGCGGCACCCGGTATTCATCGCTTAAACAGATCACCAAGGCGAATGTCGGCCAACTCAAGGAAGTGTGGCGATTCGAAACGCCGGACGCCGGCCGCCTGCAGACCACGCCTCTCGTCGTCAACGGCACCATGTATGTGGTCACGCCGCGGCAGAAAGTCATCGCCCTCGATGCGGCCACCGGCAAGCAAAAGTGGACCTTCGATTCCGGTGTGAGTACGACGGCGGCGTCGCGCGGGCTGACGTGGTGGACGGATGGTAAGGAGAGCCGCCTGTTCACGGCATCTGGAAGTTACATCTTCGCGGTCAATCCTGCCGACGGGTCGACCATCACCAGCTTTGGCGACCAGGGTCGCATCGATCTGCGCGCCAACCTGCGTGGTGCGCCCGACGACAATTCGTACCACGCGACATCGCCGGCAGTGATTTACAAGGACCTGCTGATCCTTGGTGGCCGCGTGTCCGAGCGGACGCCGGCATCGCCGGGAGATGAGCGGGCCTTTGATGTTCGCACCGGGCAACTCAAATGGACGTTTCATACCATCCCTGCCGCGGGCGAGCCGGGGGCAGAAACCTGGCCGGCCGGCGCGCGCGACACCCAGGGTGGAGCGAACGCGTGGGCCGGCTCGATCGTCGATACCCAGCGTGGCATCGTCTTTATCGCCACCGGTTCGCCGGCCGACGATTTCTATGGTGTCGATCGGCCCGGCAACAATCTCTACGCGAATTGCGTCATCGCGCTCGACGCCAACACCGGTAAGAGGCTCTGGCACTTTCAGGCCACCCACCACGATCTGTGGGACTCTGACTTCGCAGCACCGCCTGTCCTCCTCACCGTCAATCACAACGGACGGCGGGTTGATGCGGTCGCCGCCACCAACAAGTTTGGCTTCATCTACATCTTCGATCGCGTGACCGGCGAGTCCCTGTTTCCGATCGTCGAGACGAAGGTGCCTGCGAGCACGGTCGCTGGAGAAGTCACGTCGCCCACGCAGCCGATTCCAAAGCTGCCGGCGCCGCTGGCGAAACAGACCGCCACGCGCGATGAGGTGACCAATCGCACACCGGAAATGCACGCCTGGGCGCAGCAGGAATTCGACACGTTCCTCGGCACGAATCAGCCGTTCACACCGTTGAGCGTTGACAAGCAGACGATGGTGTCGCCCGGATGGAAAGGCGGCGTCGAGTGGGGTGGGCTCTCCGCCGATCCCGACAAAGGGATTCTCTACGCCAACGTCAACAACGTGTTCTCGCTCGGCAGCCTCGCTGCTCGAGGCAATGCGCCGCCAAGACGTGGCGGCAATGGCGGTGGCGGTGGCGGCGCGGAAGAGCCTGCAGCGCCGGCCGGAAAAGTCGCAGCGGCGCCGGGCAAACCATACGTGTTCACGGGATACCGCTACTTCCTCGACCCGGAGGGATACCAAGCCAATGCTTACCCGTGGGGCACACTCAACGCGGTCGACATGAACACCGGCAAGTATCTCTGGACCGTGCCGTTCGGCGAACACACGGAGCTGGCAGAGAAGGGGCTGGCCAACACTGGCGCCGGAAGCCACGGTGGCACCGCGATGACGGCCACCGGTGTGCTGTTCACCGGCGGTTCTGAGTACGACACGAAGTTTCGTGCGTATGACAGTGCCACCGGCAAGGTCCTGTGGACCGGTCAGCTGCCTGGTCCTGGTGCCGCGACGCCGGCGACGTACGCGGTCAATGGCAAGCAGTACGTCGTGATCGCCGCGAGCCCGGCAGGACGTGGAGGTGGAGGTGGCGGAGCCAATCAGGGCGCGGCAGCGCCTGGCATCAAGTCGGGCACGTATGTCGTGTTCGCTCTGCCTTAGGGAGATTCGAGTTCATGAGGCTCTCAGTAGCGTCGGCGATGTTCATCATCGCGCTTGTATTAAGAGGACATGCGTTCGGAGGGGACGTGGCCGGTCAGCAGGTCGCGGTGAACGAAGTTGTCGGCGCGGCCAAAGTGGTTCGCCTGTCACCCGCACTTGACGCGGTCCTCGCGCCGGACGTGAAGATCGAACGAATCGCCAAGGGGTTCGCGTTCACGGAAGGCCCGATGTGGCACCAGGGCGCGCTCTGGTTCAGCGATCTTCGTGGCAACAAGATGTACCGCCTCTCGCCGGACGGCAAGCTTCGCGTGATGCTTGAAAAGGCCGGCGGTGTGGACGGTTTCGCTGCTGGCGGCAATGGCGGATCGAACGCCATGGTCGCGGATAAGGACGGCACCGTGTTGATGATGCAGCACAGTGCACGACGAATCGTCAGGCTCGACGACAAGCTCGCGCTCACGCCGTTCTTGACTGCGTACGAAGGCAAACGGTTCAACAGCCCGAACGATCTCGTCTTCGCGCCGGACGGCGCGCTGTATTTCACCGATCCGCCATACGGCATGTTCAACCCGGCATCGCCCAACGCCGATCTGGACAAGGACCCGCGCCGCCAGATCGCCTTCAATGGGGTGTATCGCGACAAGGACGGCACAGTCACCGCCGTCATCACCGATCTCCCGCGACCCAATGGATTGGCCTTCTCGCCAGACGGAAAAATTCTCTACGTCGCGAATTCCGAGAACCCCTCCGCCGTCTATCGGTACGACGTCAAGCCTGACGGAACGCTCGGGACGCGGAAACTGGTCGCCGACCTGACCAAGGAAACCGGTGACGGCGTGCCGGATGGACTGAAGGTTGATTCACAAGGCAACCTCTGGACGTCGGGACAAGGTGGATTTCGCATCTACTCGCCGAAAGGTGAACTACTGGGACAGATCATCCTGCCGGAGGTCGCGGCAAATCTTGCGTGGGGGGGCGCTGAAGGCCGGACGGCCTACTTCACCGGCAGCACCAGCATCTACCGAATGACGTTGAAGATTCCGGGGCACCTGCCGCTTTACTACCGGAGGTGAAGTTCCGCCCTACGTTCTCCAAGACGTCGCTCGTCATCCTGGTGGCGCTCCTCCTGGGCGAGACCACGATCAACTACATCGATCGGCAGGTGGTGTCTGTCCTCGCTCCGGTACTGCGCGCCGAGTTCTCGATGAGCAACGCGCAGTACGCGATGATCCTCAATGCGTTCCTCGGCACCTATGCGATCGCCTACGCGTTCGCCGGGTGGGCGCTCGATCGCCTGGGCATCAGCCGCGGCCTGACGCTCGCGGCCATGTGGTGGTCCGTCGCAGGCGCGCTCACCGCGTTGGCTCGGGGCCCGCTTACCCTGGCGTTCTTCCGCTCACTGCTCGCCGTCGGCGAAGCCGGAGCCTGGCCCGCATTCGCGAAAGCCGCCGCCACGTGGGTTCCTCCGGAGGCGCGAACCCTGGTCATCGGCATTTGTAACAGCGGCTCGAGCCTCGGCGCCATGATTGCTCCGCCGTTGGTGGCATTCGTGACGCTGCATTGGGGCTGGCGGGCTTCCTTCGTGGTCACCGGCCTGCTTGGCTTCGTGTGGGTCGCGATGTTTCAGCTCTTTCGCAGGCGTCACCCGGAGATGGATCTGCAGGATCGCGCCGGCGGCGAGCCGGGTGTTGTACCGATTCGTTGGAAGACGCTGCTGGGCTATCGGCAAACGTGGGCCGTGTTCCTGTGCCGATTCTTTGCCGATCCGCTGTGGTACTTCTTCGTGTTTTGGATCCCGGAGTTTTTGACGCGCGAACGGGGCCTGAATCTGGCGGGCATCGCCCTCGTGGCGTGGATACCGTTCCTGGTTGCCGATGTGGCGAACTTTGCCGGAGGGTATCTCTCGATGAGGCTGTTGCGGCGCGGTTGGAGCGTCAATCGGGTGCGCAAGACCATGATGGTGGCCGCGACCTGCTTCTCGCCACTCGCGATTGTGGCGGTATTCAGCAATTCTCTGTTCTGGACGATGACGATGATCTCGGTCTCAATTTTTTTCTGGATCCTGTGGTCCATCACCGTCCATTCCTTGCCGGGGGATTACTTTCCACCTCGTGCGGTTGGCACCGTCTACGGCATCGCGGGAACCGGCTCCACCATCGGGTCGATGATCAGCACGTGGGGAGTCGGGGCGGTGCTGGACGCGACCCACAGTTACGTACCGGTGTTCATCGGCCTGAGCCTGTTGATGCCAATCGGCCTCGTGCTCGGATTCTTATTGATGGGAAAAGTAGTACCGATTCGTGATCTCGATCCTATGGAGAGCGCTACATGAAACTCATCGCCACGCTTTCACTTGCGATCTTCTGCGCGTCCGCCACGGCCGGGTATGCGCAGCAAGCTCAGTCTCGAACATCTCGAGAAGATGCGCTTGACCCTTCTCCGATCAATCCAAGTGTCGACCCGAACATCGACATGTTCGTCAATGATTGGAGGAACGCCGCGCCACGGAGCGTCTACGGCGGCCTCATCTTCCAGGACATCCTGACCAAACTTGAGGGGCCCGACCCGGTTCATCCCACGAAGAAGGGAGCGGTGCTGGTGAATATCACGGCCATCAGCCATGCGTCGCTGGCACCGGGCGCGCGCGCCGCCGGCCGGGCGGCCGCGGGTGAGCGGCAGGTGTTTTTCGCGATGTCAGGCGC
>JBDTMB010000091.1:0-14980 GCA_039934485.1 Vicinamibacterales bacterium | reverse complement strand
GCCGCGTGATCAGCTCCATCCACGTCGATCCGGTCAACGCGCATCACGCGTGGATTTCGTACAACGGCTACAACGTGAACACCCCGACCCGGCCGGGGCACGTGTTCGAGGTGACCTGGAGCGGAGCGGGCCCGGCGACGTGGGTCGATCGCAGCTACAACCTGCCCGACTTCCCCATCACTGCGGTGGCCGGTGACGACCAAACCGGCGATCTCTACGCATCGTCGGACTTCGGCGTCATGCGCCTCGCGAACGGATCGACGACCTGGACGGTGGCCGGATCCGGAATGCCGATGGTGGAAGTAGCGGGACTGACGATCGTGCCCGAAGAGCGCCTGCTCTATGCGGCGACCCACGGGCGCAGCGCGTGGATGTTGAAACTGCCGTAGGAACGCCAAGCAGGGATCAGGGATCAGGGATCAGGGATCAGGGATCAGGGACACGGAACGCGGAAGCCAAAAAGCTTGGTTCCGTGATTCCGTGATTCCGTGCCGCGTATCAACGCGCGGCGGTGATGGGTTCGAGGCCGTTCTTGCGAATGACGGGCGCGGCGGCGGGTGAGGTCAGGAATGCGATCAGCGCCCTGGCCGTTTCCGGCGCTCGCGCCCCGACGACAATGCCCGCCGAGAACACGGTGACCCGTTGCGCCCCAGCGGGCAGCGGTCCCACGTAGTCGATGCCGGCCACCGGCAGTAATTCGCTGACCTGTTGAAAGCCGATCTCGGCGCCGCCGCGGGCCACGACCTCGCCCACCGGCTCGGCCTCGCTTAGTTTGATCTTGCCGCGAATCTGATCCGCGACACCGAGGCGCGGAAACAACTCCGTGGAGAGATAGACACCGCTGGCGCTGCCAGAGTACGCGATCGACCTGGCGCGCAGGAGCGTCTGCTTCAGCGCGTCAACGGTGCTGATGTCCGGCTTCGGCGCACCGGCGCGGACGGCCATGCCGATGATCGAGCGAACCAGCGGCACCTGGCTGCCGGCGACGACCCTTCCATCCTTGACGAGTGCGTCGAGCGCCGAGTCCGCGAGGATGACGACATCCGCCGGCTCGCCCCGCCGCAGCCGGTTGGGAATGGTGTTGGGGTCGTTCCCCATCGAGCCACCTGAAATGACGATGGCTTTGGAGTGGGTCGCGCGCTCGAACTCGGGCGCGAGTTGAAGGTAAGCGCCCATGAAAGCGCCGGAGGTCATCACCCGCACTTCCTGGGCGTCTGCCGCGGCGGCGACCAGAATGAACGCGAACAGGAAAGCTGGGGTCTTCCTGGAGCCGCACACGAGCGAGGACGACTGGATGGTCATTGGTTACTCCAGGAGCTTGAACGCCGAGAGCTCAACTCACGGTGGGGCTCGGCCCGCTACGCCGCCGCCTCGGGCAGGGTGACGGTAACGGTCGTGCCGGATCCAACCGTGCTGTGAATCTCGAGCCGTCCGCCGTGGTCGCGCGCGATGCGCGCCGCGATGGCCAGGCCCAAGCCGCTGCCGCCGGACCGCGCCCCCTTGCCCCTGACGAACTTGCGCGTGACAAGCGGCAACTCCTCAGCCGGGATGCCGATACCCGAGTCGATCACATCGATGGACACCAATCCGCCGTGCGTCCGCGCCGCGAGCGCGAGCCGACGCTCGCTGGTCGAGTAGCGCATCGCGTTGTCGACCAGATTGTCGAACAGCAAACGGAGCGCGAGACGGTCTCCCTGGATGATCGGGGTGTTGGGCTCGATGCTGATCTGCATGTCGAAGCCCGCCTCGTCCAGGCGGGTTTCGAATTCCTCCTGGATGTCGTTGAAGATGACGTGCACCTCGAGGCGCTCGAAGGCGTAGACGTCGGCGACGTCGGTGATGCGGGAGTAGGCCAGGAGGTTCTCGACGAGCCGGGTGAGGCGTTTGGCTTCCGTCACGACCAGCCGCCCGTACCCACGAAACGCCTCGATGCCGTGCAGTCGGCCCTGCGCCAGTGTTTCGGCCGCGGCATGGATGGTGGCGATCGGCGTCTTCAATTCATGCGTGACGGTCGAGACGAAATCGGACCGCAGTTCCGCCAACCGTGCCGCCGCGAACTGCGCCCGCACGGCGAGGGCGAGGCCGAGCGCAAGCGCCAGCGCGGAGGCGCCGCCGATCACCAGCATCCGGTTGGCGCCGATAATGGCCTGCGACACGGCGGGATCGTCGACGGCACTGACCTTCACCAACCATGGCCGCCTGAGGAGATCCGCGCGAAGGTCGAGCACCGCATCGGGATTGACGAATGCCAGCGCGAATGGCCTGTGATTGGTCAGTGTGCCTCTGTCGTCGATGCGGACGCCGGCCACCTGGTTGCCAGAACCATCGGTGACGCTCAGCGCCAGTCCTTTCTCCGCGCCGGCGCCAATCGCCCACACTTGCCCGGCGAGATCCGAGAAGTAGTGCTCCCGTACCCAGGGCAGGTTGACCGTGAATCCGACGACTTCGGACAGGTGCTCCCTGAAGGCATCGGCGTAAGTGAGTTGCGCGACGACTTGATAGGTGACGGCACCAATCGCGACCTCGAACACGGTGATCCGGCGCCCGTGCGAAGCCTCTGCGAGAAGGCGCTCGGTCATCACGCGTGCCACGTCGGGGTCATGCTCGATCACGACCGGAAACCGGCTCGGCCCCGGGTCGGCGCGCACCCATGGCGGGCGGCGGTTGGCACGGTTGAAAAACCAGAACCGATCGGCGACCTGGTGGGCCTTCCACGCAAAAAACGACTCGGGATAGGGGTATCGTGCGAACGCGCTCGCGACCAGGCTGCCCATCTCGTACGGCTCGTGACCGGCGAACTGCTGCCACTGCTGTGAGGCCAGCACCGATTCCTGGACGCCATGCATGTCGCGGGAGAGGGCTTCGACGAGCAGGTCAACCGCTTCGTTCGACCGGCGTTCGGCAAGCAGGAGCGCGCTCTGCCGCCACTCCTGGATGGCATGGTAACCAAACCAGAAGAGGAGGGCGACCGACAGGAAGACACCGGTCGCCAGCCAACCAGTCGCCTTGCCGATCAGCCACGTCGATTCTCTGGGCATACGCCGGTGCGGGTAGCCTAACACTTTCCGTTGTCACGAAGCCGCAACCGGCGTATCGTGAGCGGCGCGCAAATGAAGAAGCGAATTCTCGTCGTCGAAGACGACATGGCCCTCGCGAGAGTGCTGCGCGACAACCTCCAGTTCGAGGGGTACGAGACTGAATGCGTCTCCGATGGCGCGCAGGTTCAAGCGCGCGCGAAAGAGTTCGGGCCGGATCTGGTGGTGCTCGACATCATGTTGCCTGGTGTGAACGGGTTCGATCTCTGTTCGGTGTTCAGGCAGCACTACCATCACCTTCCGATCCTGATCCTCAGCGCGCGCGGCCACAAGGCCGACAAGCTTCGCGGCCTGAACCTCGGCGCCGACGACTACCTCACCAAGCCGTTTGACCTCGAGGAACTGCTCGCGCGCGTCAAGGCCGTGCTCCGGCGGACCCGGCCCACGACGGACACCCTCAAGATGGGCCCGGTCACCATCGACTTCGTCCTGGAAACGACCCGGAGCAGTTCGACTGAGCTTCACCTGACGCACCGGGAATACGAACTATTGAAGTACCTCTCCGAACGACAGGGCGTCGCGGTGCACCGCGACGAGCTCTTGTGCGAAATCTGGGGCTTCATGGACGCCCCCTTTACGCGGGCGGTGGATAACGCGATCGGGCGGCTCAGGAAGAAGATCGAGCCAGATCCCCATCGACCCCGGTTCATCCACACGGTGCACGGCGATGGTTACATGCTGACCCCAGAAGGGCGGAACCAGGGTGGGTAACGACCTCCGCTGCGACAACTTGCGACAAACCTTCATCGAGACGGCCACGATAATTCGGCGAGTTTTGCGTGCGTTCGAGACTTTCGCCAAGAGGGACCAGGGGCATGAGATCCATCACATCGGCGCTATCGATCGTCGCGCTCGCGGGCGGCGTTTCAGTAGCATCGGCTGATCCGCTCATTTGCAGCACCGCCGGCTACAGGGCGACGGCTGGCCTGGCTGCCGTAGCCGCCGACAACGCACTCACTGTCACGTGGGACGGCGAGAAGAACCAGGAGATTCGTCTCCGCTTCACCGTCAATGGCGGCACGCCGACCATTGCCGACCTGTCGGTACGCGCGAAGGGCGGCCAGTGGACGATGCTCGCGAGCAACGCGACGCCCGAGTACAAGGTGGTGTCGGGCCTGCGCCGCGCCACCGATCAGCAACTGAAACCGCTCAAGGACCTCGGCGTGCCGATCACGCCCGAGATTCTTGACCGGATCCGGTGGGAAGCGTTTTGGGACTCGCCGCTCAACGTGCCGGGCGACTCGGTCGCACATGGCGGCTCGACGCCGCCGGCCGACGGCATCGCCGATCAACCCGGCCTTCCGCGCAAGCCCGAGGAGATCACGCGGGCGGACGCCCGCTATCAGGTGAAGGACTGCGAGGTGAAGACCAACGGTGCCCGCATCGAGGTGTCGTTTCCGGGCGTGAACCTGGGTGTCTTCAACGGCCGTCTCGAGTACCAGTTTTACAAGGGCAGCAGCCTGATTCGTCAGACCATCGTCGCCAAGACCGAGGACAAGGCCGTCGCCTACAAGTATCAGGCCGGCCTCGCGGGCCTCACGATCCAGCCAAAGTCCCAGATGGTCTGGCGCTCGAATGCCTCCTATCAGTGGACCGACTACCAGTTCGGGGGCGGGACCAACGCCGATGTCGTGACGCTCAAGACCGCCAATCGAATCGTCGCCTCCGAATCGGCCGGTGGCTCGATCACTGCGTTCCCGCCGCCCCATAATTTCTTCTGGTCGCGTGAAACCGAGTTCAACCTCGGCTACAACTACTACCGCAAGGACAGCGACACCACCTATGCGTTCGGCGTCCGCCAGGCAGACGGCGAAGAGCCGCCGACCTCGGCTGGTCACGGACCCGAAGACACGCGGCAGAACTTCGCCCTCTATAGCGCCCGTCCCGGCACCTGGCAGCGCATGGCGGTGTACTTCTACGTCAGCGCCGAGCCAGCCAGGCAGGCGGTGCAGGGGGCCCTCGCCTACACGCGCGACGACAGGTACAAGGCCATACCCGGCTATCAGGTGATGGCAACCCACTTCCACACCGGCATGGTGCGCCGCCTGCAAAACATGGGCGGCATCGATCGGACACTGCCCGACTTCGATCTCATGAAGGGCTCGGGCGTCAACATCTTCGCGCCGATCGACGGCGGCAGCGGTGGCGGCGCGGGCGCGGGCGACTTGGCGGTGCCAGTGGGCAACCGGACGGCGGTGGCGGCCCCGCCCCGCGGCGATCGTCTCAAGAATCTCGACGAGTACTACAAGGCGGCCAAGCTGCACTCGGACAAGAACTTCCTGATTCTTCCCGACGAAGAGAACACCGCCGGCAACCTGGGTGGGCACACCGACTTCGTACTCTCTCACCCGGTCTACTGGACGACGACCCGAACCGCCGGTCAGCCGTTCGTCGAGGACCATCCGCATTACGGCAAGGTGTATCACGTGGGTAGCGCCGACGATGCGATGGAGATGGCGAAGCGGGAGAACATGTTGGTCTTCATGCCGCATCCGCGCTCGAAGGGCTCGACCGGGTACCCGGACGCAGTCAAGGACAAACCGAGTTTCCAGCACGACAACTATCGCGGCATTGGCTTCCGCTGGGGAATGGGCGTCGACGGTTCCGAGACGCGCCTCTGCGACTATCGCTGCCTGACGCTGCTCGACGACATGAACAACTGGGTCGCCGACCTCCCGTCCGCGCCGAAGTACGCGTGGGCGATCACGGAGACCTATCAGAAGGGCACCGGCGACGACATCTACGCGAACAACCCGGTGAACTACGTCAAGCTCGACAAGGTGCCCACGGGCGACGACTGGAGCCCGATCGTCAACGCGCTGAAGAAGGGCGATTACTTCTGGACGTCGGGCGAAGTGCTGATCCCCACCTACGCGGTCGAGGGCACCGGCAACAAGCGCACGATCACGGCCGACATCGAGTGGACGTTCCCGCTCGAGTTCGTCGAGGTGGTCTGGGGCGACGGGGTGAAGACCGACCGGCAGATCATCCCGGCCACCGACCTACCGGCGTTCGGCAAGCACCACTTCTCCATCCCGTTCGATACGACCGGCAAGAAGTGGGTGCGCTTCGCGGTGTGGGACTCGGTCGGGAACGGCGCCTTCGTTCAGCCGATCAAGCTCACTCAAGCGCCACCGACCACCTCTGCGCGGCAATGAGCACCTCGCCGATAAGGAGTGCTAAGTGACACCGCCCGGCGGCGCGCTGCCGTTGGACGGCCGTAACCCTGTCCGCAGCGCCGGACAGAGTCGACGTAGTATGTGCGCATGCTGGGCAGGGTGGCCAGGGCAGGGTGATCGGCGGGACCGTCGGTCGACTCCCAGAGGTGACCATCACCGTCAAGAGCCGCTAGCGAACGCGCCGTGTAGACCGCAACTGGATCGCGGGGTGACCGGTTGTTCCTTTGTAGTTCCATTAAGGAAAGAGGTGAGTATGCGTGAGCAATCTCCATCGGCGACTTGGAGGTTAGCGGTTGTCCTGGCCTTGGCGTTCAGCGTGGCGGCCGGGGTGTCCACGGCGTGGGCCCAGGCTGCGGCCTCGAGCACTATCCACGGTGCGGCGACTGACGGCACCAACGCGGCGTTGCCGGGTGTCACGGTGACCCTGTCGAGCCCGCAGCTTCAGACGCAGCAACGCGTTACCGTGACCCAGGCCGATGGCACCTACCGTTTCACAGACCTGCCGGGGGGAACCTACCGTCTCGCGTTCGAGCTGCCCGGGTTCAGTCCGTTCGTTCGCAACGAACTGCGGATCACGATCGGGTTCACCGCGCGCGTCGATGCGACGATGACGGTCGGCGGGGTTCAGGAGTCGGTGACCGTCAGCGGTCAAAGCCCGGTGGTCGACCTGTCGTCCACGAGCACGAGCGCGACATTCACGAGCGAGGTGCTCGAGGAGGTGCCGCGCGGCCGCGACTTTCAGTCGGTGGTCGAGATGTCCCCCGGGGTCACGCGCGCCGGGGCGCCCGACGTCGGTGGCAGCCAGATGGCCCAACGTCCCTCGATGTCGACCTACGGCCTCGAAGCGACGCCGAAGATTCAGGTCGAGGGGATCAACATCACGACCGGATCGGATGCCAACACCGCCGTGTATTTCAACACCGCCGGCATGGAAGAAGTCCGCACCGTGACCTCCGGCACCAGCGCCGAAGTCGGCACGCCTGGGCTCCAGATGATTGCCGTCCTCAAGTCCGGCGGCAACCAGTTCCACGGCCAGTACGAGGGGTCCTATCAGGGAAAGCAGACCCAGAGCAATAACCTGACACCGGAGCTGATCGCCCAGGGCATCGGTAACACAGAGAATCTGAATTACCATTACTTCGTTGCTGCCGACCTGGGCGGCCGGATCATTCGCGACAAGTTGTGGTTCTACGGCGGATACAGCAACCAGCATCGCAACGGCGGCGTCCTGGGCCTGGTGTCCGGGCCCGGCCCCGACGGGATCTTTCTCACCGGCGACGAGCCGCTCGCGACCGACTACAACACGCTGCTCGCTCAATACAACGGGAAAGTGTCGTGGCAGCTCTCGAAGAACAACCGGTTGATCGGCGTGTGGCAGTACGGGAACAAGGCGGAGCCGCAGCGGGACGGCAACCGCTTCCGGCCGCTGTCGTCGACGCGTGATTATAGAGATCCGACCCAGCTGAAAAAGGTCGAACTTCAGAGCACGATCAACGACCGGATGTTGGTCAACGTCGTTGGCGGCTACGGCGGCTATTTCGCAGACTACAACGCGATGCGCACACCTGAGTATCGCGGACCAGACTATCCGAGCCTGTTCAATCGCACCACCGGTCTGCGCACGGGCGGCCACGAGATCTCGGACCAGCGGCCGCGCGACAACTGGCAGATCGATGGCAGTTTCAGCTTCTTCCCTGCGCGATCGCTCGCTGGGCACCACGAGCTGAAGACCGGCGGGACGTGGTATCGGTATTTGCACGGGACGGGCAACCTGGACCACCCGCACGGCAACTACCAGCTGACCTTCGATACCCCAACCGTTCGGACTCCCGCCAACCTCGTTCCGGAGCTCGGCTACGCACAGGCGGCGGAGATCGTCATTCACAATTACCCGACGTCGCCGCGCAACCGCGTCAACGTGCAAGCCTGGTATTTGATGGACACCTGGCGCCTCTCGAACCGCTTGACGGCGAATCTCGGGCTGCGCATCGAGCGGCAGGACGCGTTTGTGCCAGCCCAGCGGTATCCCGGCAGCACGCAGTTCACACAACTGTTCCCAGCGGGCGATTTTGCGGCCGTGCCGGTGGTGACCTGGATGCGGGCCACGCCGCGGGTGGGAATCTCGTGGGAGCTCAACCATGGTACCGTCGCGAAGGCGACCTTCGGCCAGTACAGCGATCTGTACCGCGACGCCGACGTCGGCAATTTCAACGGCAACTCCCAATCGGACGTCACCTACCGCTGGACCGACCCGAACAACGACCATAAGTACACTCCGGGCGAAGTAAATCTCGCTCTCAACGGTCCTGACTTCCTGTCGATCACCGCTGCCAGCAACCGGAAGGTCAACCCGGACCTTCGCCAGCCGCTGACGACCGAGGCCACGGCGAGCTTTGAAAAGGAGTTGATGAACAACGTCGGCGCCCGTGTGGGCTACGTCTACCGGCGGCGCATCGACAACTACACCTTCGGCGGAATCAACGTCCTGCGACCGCGTTCCGCCTACAACATCGCCTTGACTCGCCGCGATCCCGGACCTGACGGCGTGCTCAGCACGGCCGACGATGGCGGCAAGGTCACCATCTACGATTACGATCCGGCCTATCGTGGGGCGGCGTTCGTCCAGAACGTCCAAGTCAACTCCGACACGGTCGAGAAATACCACACGTTTGAGGCGGCGATTAACCGCCGGCTGGCCGGTAAATGGATGGCCTCGGCGTCGGCGTTTGCCGTCAAGAACCATCGCTGGCTCGAGCAGAACTTCGTGGCCCCGAACGATGATCCGTTTCCGCTGGATGAGACGTGGGGCTGGGGGATGAATCTGAGCGGGATGTATCGCCTGCCGGCCGACATCCGGGTTGCCGTCTTCCTGCAGGCCAAGAACGGACTCAAAGGGCAGCGGACCACTCGGTTCACCGCGGTCGATCCGGATGGCGGTCCGCGGCTCAACCAACTCGCCACCGTGACGCTGCGGATGGAGCCGTACGGCACACAGCAGGCCGGCGCGATTACCTCGACCAACCTTCGTATTTCGAAGGACCTGGCGACGGGCCGCGGCCGACGGATTGCATTCGATGTCGACCTGTTCAACGCGCTCAACTCGGGCGTGCCCACGAACGTCGCCTGGCTGTCGGGCCCGTCGTACGGCGCGATCAGTGAAGTGCTCTCGGCCCGCATCGTGCGCTTCGGCATGCGGTTCAGTTTCTAGCGGCGTATTTCGCGTACACCTGGCATGCGGTCACGGTACTCCGGCAGTTCGTGGGGTCCGTCGACCGCATCCCGGCAAACATTCTGACGCCCAACGTCCGCGGCGTCTGGATTCCAAGCCGCCGCGCTCGCACCCTTCGAGTCAAGAACATGCGCCAGACGAAGTGAGAGGGAGTCTGAAATGAGAATCCAGATCATGTCAGCGGTAATGGGGTTGCTGGCGTCGTCGGTGTCCTTCGCTGATCCGTTGACGTGCGACCTGTCGGCTTATAAGGCGACGGCCGGCCTGACGGCCGTCGTGAGCGACAACTCGCTGGCGGTGACGTGGACCGGCGACAGGAACACCGAGCTGCGGATGCGCTTCGTGATTGAGGCCGGCACGCCGACGATTCGCGAGCTCGCCATTCGCCCGAAAGGCGGCCAGTGGAGCACGGTGGCCGCCAACCTCACCCCCGAGTTCAACGTGGTCTCGGGCATGCGGCGGATTACCCAGCAGCAGCTGCGGCCCGATTCGATTCAGGCGCTTGGCGGCAAGGTCAGCGCCAAGGTCCTCGAACTGTACGACAAGGATGACGGGACGTGGATCGACGAGGCCGTGCGTGAAGGACAGATCAAGGCGGCTGATGTCGAGCGCTGGAAATGGGAGGCGTTCTGGGATGCGCCGTTGTACATCGAGGGGAGCGGCGTGCGCCCGCCCACCCACGCCACGTCGATCCCGCCGATGAACGGCATCTTCGGCCAGAAGGGGTTGCCTCGCACGCCTGATGAGGTCATTCGCGCCGCCGTGACTTACAAAGTGCAGCGCTGCGAAGTGAAAACCAACGGCGCCCGGCTGGAGATCGCCTTCCCGGGCGCGACGGCCGGCGTCTTCACGACGGGACGGCTGCAGTACGACGTGTTCAAGGGCTCGAACCTGATTCGCCAGGTCTTGATCGCCAAGACCGATCAGCCTTCGGTCGCTTTCAAGTACGACGCCGGGCTCAAGGGCCTGCCGATCCAGGCCGCGTCGCGCGTGGCCTGGCGCGACCTCGCCGGCCGCTGGCAGGACCAGCGATTTGGCGGCCCGATCAACAAGGCTCCGGCCACCGTGTGGAGCAGCAACCGCCTGATCGCCGCCGAGCTGCCGGGCGGGTCGATCGCGGCCTTTCCGCCGCCGCACAGCTTCTTCGGCGCGCGCGAGTCCAATCAGGTCCTCGGCGACAACTACTACCGCAAGGACAGCGCGGCGACATTCGCGTTCGGGATCCGGCAGGCCGAGAAAGAAGAAGACCCGGAGTTCCTCCACAACTTCGCGCTCACCAGCGCGCGACCGGGGACCTGGCAACAGATGCCGGTATTCCTCTACGTCAGCGCCGAACCCGCCGCAGCCGCCGTCGACGCGGCGATGACCTTCACGCACGGCGACACCTTCAAGGCGCTGCCCGGGTACCAGGTCATGGGGTCGCACTATCACGTGGGCATGGTGCCGCGGCTCAAGGAATCGGGCAGCCTGGACAATCGCCTCAACGATGTGGAGTCCGCCAAGGCGGTGGGCATCAACATCTTCGGCGTGATTGACGGCGCCCGCGCGCGAGCCGGCGGCGACGCGTTCCTGGCGGCACAGGCGGAATACTACGACACCGCCCGGCGGCAGTCGGACAAGACCTTCCTGGTCATGCCCAACGTGGAAAACGAAGGCATCGAGATCGGCGGCCACCACGACTTGATGGTCTCGAAGCCCGTGTTCTGGTTGACCAAGCGCGCGCCCGGTCAGCCCCTGGTGACGCAGCATCCGAAATACGGGAAGGTCTACAACCTCGGGAGCCCGGCCGATCTGTTCGAGATGACCAGGCTCGAGAACCTGATCATCAACATGCCGCATCCGCGCTCGAAGGGATCCACCGGCTTCCCGGACGGCGTCAGGGAGACCCACTTTGCGCAGGACACCTACGAGGGCGCCGGCTATCGCTGGGGCATGGGCATCGACGGGTCCGAAACGCGGCTGTGCGAGTACCGTTGCCTGGGCCTGTTCGACGAAATGACGAACTGGTATGTCGACCGGAACATCCCGCTCAAGCACATGCAGGCCATCTCGGAAGCGCGTTCCGACATCGGCGAACGCGGCCGACCGCCCTACGACGCCCTGTATGCGAACGGGCCGGTCAACTACCTGAAGCTCGATCGGCTGCCGGCGCTGGACGACATGAACCCGATCATCAACGCGATGAAGCGCGGCGACTACTTCGTGTCATCGGGCGAAGTGCTCATCTCCTCGTACTCGGTGGAGGGCACCGGGGACCAGCGGACGATCCTGGCGGACGTCGAATGGACGTTTCCGCTCAACTTCGTCGAGGTCGTATGGGGTGATGGCAAGACCACCGATCGGCAGATCATCTCGACGACCGATCTGCCGGCGTTCGGGAAGAAGCAGTTCCGCATCCCGTTCAACGCGGCCGGAAAGAAATGGGTGCGCTTCGCGGCCTGGGACGTGGCCACCAACGGCGCCTTCGTCCAGCCGATCAGGATCACCGGTGCGCCAACCACGGCAGGCCGCCGCTGATGAGAATCCGTAGAAGCGACTTGAGCCTTGTTGCCGCATTGGTGTTGCTGCCAATCGGCGGCCGTCAGACGACCTTTACCCAAGGCGCTCCCCCCACAGTTACCGGCGCGACTCCATCGCGGTCGGCGCTGACTTGCGATCTGACGAATTACACGCCCGCCGCTGGCTTGACGGCGAGCGTGCAGCAGGAACTGCTGTCCGTGTCGTGGACCGGCCAGGATGGCGCCGATGTCCGCATGCGGTACGCCATCGACAACGCGAAGCCTGTCGTCCGCGACATCGCAGTTCGCCGGCAAGGCGGGCAATGGGCAACTCTCGGGGAAAATCTGAGCCCTGAATACCACGTGGTCAGCGGAATCCGTCGATTCTCCGGCCAACAGGCTCAGCCGCTTCAGGGAATCGGCCAGCTGACCCCGGAGCGCATGGAGAAGGAGAAGTGGTTCGTGTATCGGGACGCACCGCTGTACATCGCTCCCCCGGCGCCGGCGGGCGGCCGCGGTGCGGCTGCAGGTGGCAGGGGCGGGGCAGGCGGCGGCAGGGGCGGGGCAGCCGGCGGTGGAGACGGTCCGATGGACGGTGGTCCCAAGCCTGAAGACATTCGCCGCGCCAGCGCTTCCTTCAAGACGACGACGTGCGGTGTCAAGACCGACGGAGCTCGCCTCGAGGTGAAATTCAACGGGCTGTCGATGGGCATCTTTTCCGGGGATCTTCAGTTTACGGTTTACCGAGGCACGAATCTCATCCGCATGGACGCCATCGCCAGCACGAACGAGCCTTCCGTGGCGTATAAGTTCGATGCTGGCCTGTCCGGCTTCTCAGTGGAAACGTTGTCTCGAGTGACGTGGAATGACATCGGGGGACATCCGCAGCAGAATCGATTCGGCGGCCTGAAGAACGAGGACATGGTTCCCGTCAAGGCGCAGAATCGAATTCTCGTGGCCGAAGGCCGCAACGGTTCGCTGGCGGCGTTCCCTCCGCCACACGCGGTCTTCTGGGCTCGCCAAGCCGAAGAGAACCTGGGATATGTGTTCTACCGCAAGGACAGCAACACGTCCTTCAGCATGGGAACGCGCCAGCCGGAACAGGAAGGAAAGGCGCAATACTTCACCACCTTCCCGCTGATCAACGCCAGGCCAGCGACGCTGCAGCACATGGGCGCCTACTTCTACGCCAGCCCATTGCCAGCGGAAGCGACGCGGCAGGCCGTGCTCGGTTTCACGCATGGCGATACCTACAAGCCAGTCGCCGGCTATAAGACCATGGTCAATCACCTGCACCTCGGTATTACCGCGCGGCTGAGGGCTGCAGGATCGCTCGATGGCGACGTGCGTGATATCGATCCGCTCAAGTCCCTGGGCGTCAATATCGTGGGCATGTCCGAGTTCCACGGCGATCCGCTGAGAAGCGATAGCGGGGCAGGACGCTTTCCCGACCAGGCCGACTACGCGAAGGTCAGCGCCAAGCTGTCCGATAAAGACTTTCTCGTGACGCCATGGGAGGAGCCCAGCGCCTACTTCGGCGGCCACTACAACATTTTTTGGCCGAAGAGCGTTCTGTGGAGCAAGACGCGTGGGCCGAACCAACCGTTCACCGAGATCGACCCGAAGCTGGGCAAGGTCTATCACACGGGGAACGCAGAGGAGATGCAACGGCTTCTCGAAGCCGAGGGCGGCTACTGGTATCACGCGCACCCGCGCACCAAAGGCACGGCGGGATATCCGGATGCCACGTTCGACGAGTTCTTCGTCAAGAATGACCGATATCTTGGTGTCGCTTACAAGATGGGGATGGGCGACGACCTGTCCGAAATCCGCAGTTGCGAATGGCGCTGCTTCGATACCATCGACACCATGAACAACATGAACGTCGGATCCGGTCTGCGGCCGAAGATTGTGATCGCCGACATCGACTCGTACCAGAAGGGACCGGAAGACGATCTCTATCCGACGTTCCCGGTGACCTACCTGAAGATCGACCGGGTGCCACTTCCCGATGAAGATTGGAGTCCCATCCTGAAGGCGCTGCGCGACAACACGGGCATCGTCACCACGGGAGAGATTCTGATCAAGAGCTATGCGCTCGAGGGGACGGGAGCCAAGAGGACGATCAACGCCGACCTTGAGTGGACATTCCCGCTTGAGTTCGTGGAGGTGACGTGGGGTGATGGCAAGAAAGTGGGGCGGCTGACCATCCCGACAACTGAGCTGGCCCCGAATGGGACCAAGCGGTTCATGATTCCGATTGATGCCACGGGCAAGGCATGGGTCCGGTTTGCCGCCTACGATTCCGCGGGCGATGCTGCGTTCGCCCAGCCGCAGTGGTTCAATCCTGCGAACAGGTAGGGTGTTTCCCTCTAGGAACGCTTGAGGAACCGGTTGAGGATGGTCATGAAGCCGGCGGCATCCTCCGAGTCCGGGTAATGTCCAAGGCCGGGCATCGTCACGATTTCAACACGCGGCAACGTCTGCTTGAGACGCTCCTGGGTTGGGGCCGGCACGATCGTGCTGGCGCCGCCGAGGATGTAGATCGCCGGCGCGGTAATGCGGCGCACATGCTGCCACAACTCGGTGACGACGAATCCCTTCACCAGATTCGGGTCGCGCTTCCAGATCATCCGCCCATCGTCGCGGCGCTTGAGGCCGTAGTGCGCGTAGGTCCGGAGTAGCGGTTCCGGTGTGCGCGCGTTCTGCTTCACCAGCTGCGCCACCAGCTCATCCTCCGACGCCCAGCCATCGACCTCCTGCCGGACGCGCCGCGCAAAGCCCGATGCGATGTCCTCGGGACGCTCCGGCCCCACGTCTTCGACGACCAGCGCGGCCACCAGTTCGGGATGCATGCCGGCGAACACTTGCGCCACGCGCCCACCGGTTGAATTGCCGAGCAGCGTCAGGTTCTTCAGGCGGAGCTCGGCGACCGTTCCTTCGAGGTCCTTGACGTAGTCCTCGACGATATAGGCGCCT
>JBDTMB010000090.1:0-15031 GCA_039934485.1 Vicinamibacterales bacterium | reverse complement strand
ACGGCTTGGTGATGGCGAGCAGGCCGCCACCGACCGGCACGTTCTCGCCCTTGGCGGTAAGGATTTCCGCGCTGATGCCGGGGAAGGCGTGCGTGGCGGAGCCGGGCTTGGTGTTCGTGATGCCCGGAAGCGGCGTGATCATGATCGAGCCGGTCTCGGTCTGCCACCACGTGTCGACGACGGGACAGCGGCTGCGGCCGATGTGGAGGTGATACCAGATCCACGCCTCCGGGTTGATCGGCTCGCCCACCGAGCCGAGCAGCCGCAGCGACGACAGGTCCTTCTTCGCCGGCCACTCGGTGCCCCACTTCATGAACGCGCGGATGGCGGTGGGCGCGGTGTAGAAGACGCTCACGCCGTAGCGCTCGACGATCTCCCACATGCGATCCTTCTTCGGCCAGTCGGGCGCGCCCTCGTACATCACCACCGTGGCGCCGTTGGCCAGCGGACCGTAGACGACGTAGCTGTGGCCGGTGACCCAGCCGATGTCGGCCGTGCACCAATACACATCGTCTTCCTTCAGGTCAAACACCCACTTCGTGGTGGCATAGGCGCCGACGAGGTAGCCGCCGGTGGTGTGGACGATGCCCTTCGGCTTTCCGGTGGTGCCCGAGGTGTAGAGGATGTAGAGCATGTCCTCCGCATCCATCGGCTCGGCCGGGCAATCGTAGGAAGCGTCCTGCATCAGGCGGTGGAACCAGTGATCGCGCCCTTCCTTGATGTGCACGGGGATGTCGGCAAAGCCGCGTTGCACCACCACCACGTGCTTGATGCTGGGCGTGTCGGCGAGCGCCTCGTCGGCGACCTGCTTGAGCGGGACGATGCCGCCGCGGCGATAGCCGCCATCGGCGGTGACGAGCACGGTGCAGGTGGCGTCGTTGATGCGATCGCGAAGGGATTCCGCGCTGAAGCCGCCGAACACCACCGAGTGGACGGCGCCGATGCGCGCGCAGGCCAGCATCGAGATCGCCAGTTCGGGCACCAGCGGCAGGTAGAGCGCGACGCGGTCGCCTTTCTTCACGCCAAACGACTTGAGGACGTTGGCGAACTGGCAGACCTGGCGATAGAGGTCGAAGTAGGTCAGCGTGCGCCGATCGCCCGGCTCACCCTCCCAGATGAAGGCGGCCTTGTTGCGGCGCCAGGATCGCGCGTGGCGATCGAGGCAGTTGGCGCTGATGTTCAATTGGCCATCGACGAACCACTTGGCGTCGGGCGGGTTCCAGTCGAGGACCTTGGTCCACGGCTTGATCCACTCGAGCTCCTTGGCGAAGCCGGCCCAGAACGCTTCGGGATCGCTGGCCGCCTTGGCGTAGATGTCGGGGTCGTTGATGTTCGCTTGCGCACGAAAGGCGTCCGAGGGCGGAAAGGTGCGGTGTTCCTGGAGGAGGGCGTCGATCTCTGGGGATACCGGGTCGGACATGCCGGAAGTATAACTGGAGGGCGACGGCTTTAGCCGTCGCCGATCGGCAGGGGCTAAAGCCCCCGCCCTCCAAGGCTATCTTCCGTGCGTGCCGAACCAGCGGAAGCGCTTGGGGCGCAGGCGGAGGAGCTCAAGGCCCGACGCGGCGGACTCGATCATCGACGGCTCGATCTTGTGCGATCCGGCAGCGGCGCCTTCCTGCAACGCCCGCTCGCAGAGCAGGTTGACGAGGCGCGGCACGCCGCCGGAAAGACCGTAGATCACTTCCAGCGCCCGCTGGCTGAAGCTGACGTCCGTGCCGCCGGCAATCGTCAAGCGGTGCGACACGTAGCGCTCGAATTCGTCGCGCTCGAGCGGGAGCAGGCGGGTGCGCGTGGCGAGGCGTTCGTCGAGCGGCTTGGGCAAGGATGGCGCGCCGCCGCCGGACGGCTGCCCGGCCAACACCACCTGCAGCACCTTCTCGCGATTCGACTCGCGCGAGGCGAGCGACACGATTTGGTCCACGGTGGCGGCCGGCAGGCTGTGGGCTTCGTCCACGATCAGGACCGCGCTGTCCTTGTTCGAGCGCAGATCCAGCAGGAACTCGTCGAGCATCTGCTGCAGCTGGAAGCGCGTCGCGCCGATCAGGCGGCCGTGGCGGACTTCGTCCTTGGCGACGGCGCCGAGATCCTGCAACAGGATGCGGAGCAGATCCTCGGGCGACAGCAGGGAATTGCCCACCAGGGCGGCGCGGGTCTTGCGCTCGAGCAGCTCGATGAAAGTCCGGCAGAGCGTGGTCTTGCCCACGCCGAGGTCGCCGGTGACCAGGAGCAGGCTCTCGCGTCGAGCGATGCCCGCCGCCAGCGCGTCAAACGCGCGGCTGTGCGAGCGGCTGCGGAAGTAATACTTCGGGTCGGGCGTCAGGCTGAACGGGCGCTCGGCAAACCCGAAGAACGCCTCGTAACCCGTCTCTGGAGACATGACGAATCAACTATCGGCCCGAGGCGGCAGGGGCGTTAGGCACCCCTCCAAGGGGTGCCCTACGTCAGTCGTAGTATTCGAGCCCGAGGTGGGTGATCAGCTCCTCACCCTTGATGTAGCGCAGCGTGTTCTTCAGCTTCATCAACTGGATGAACAGGTCGTGTTCCGGGTAGACCTCGCGGGCGTGCATCGGCGCCTTGAAGTAAAACGACAGCCACTCCTGGATGCCGTGCAGGCCCGAGCGCTTGGCCAGGTCGAGGAACAGCGCGGTGTCGAGGACGATCGGCGCCGCGAGAATCGAGTCGCGGCAGAGGAAATTGATCTTGAGCTGCATCGGGTAGCCGAGCCAGCCGACGATGTCGATGTTGTCCCAGCCCTCTTTGTTGTCGCCGCGCGGCGGGTAGTAGTTGATGCGGACCACGTGCGCGATGTCCTTGTAGAGATCGGGATAGAGGTGCGGCTGGAAAATGTAGTCGAGCGCCGACTTCTTGCTTTCTTCCTTGGTCTTGAACGACTCCGGATCGTCCAGCACTTCGCCGTCGCGATTGCCGAGGATGTTGGTCGAGTACCACCCGCGCACGCCGATCAGGCGCGCCTTGAGGCCGGGCGCGATGATCGTCTTGATCAGCGTCTGCCCCGTCTTCATGTCGTTGCCGCAGATCGGCGACTTGTTCTGCGCCGCCAGTTCCAGCATCGCCGGGATGTCGGCGGTGAGGTTCGGCGCGGCGTTGGCAAACGGCAGGCCTTCCTTGAGCGCGGCGTAGGCGTAGACCATGCTCGACGGAATCGCCTCGTCGCTCAGTTCGAGACCCTTCTCGAAGGCGGCGAGCGACTGGTGCACCGGGCCTTCCTGCATGTAGACCTCGGTACTGCCGCACCACACCATCACCAGGCGCGAGCAATTGTGCCTGGTCTTGAAGTTGCGGATGTCGGCGATCAGCTGATCGGCGAGGTCCTTCTTGTTCTTGCCCTTCTTGACGTTGGGGCCCGACAGCCGCTTGACGTAGCGCTGATCGAACACCGCGGGCATCGGCTTGATCGCCTCGAGCTCGCCGCGAATCGAATCAAGCAGCGAGCGTTCGAGCACGCCGGCCGTGCAGGCCGCGGCGTAGCAGTCTTCCTCGAAGATGTCCCAGCCGCCAAAGACGATGTCGTCCAGCTTGGCGAGGGGCACGAATTCGTTGATCTTGGGGGTGTTGTTCTCGGTGCGCTTGCCGAGGCGGATGGTGCCCATCTGGGTGAGCGATCCAATGGGCTTGGCGAGGCCCTTGCGGATGGCGATCACGCCGGCGATGGTGGTGGTGCTGACGGCGCCCAGGCCGACAAGCAGGATGCCCAGCTTGCCTTGGGCAGGAGCGATTTCTACGGGTTGTTTCACCTTGGAAATATATCACTCGGGACGCGGGTTCCACACGAAGGTTCGACGAATGTCAACGGCGGTTCAACGGGGTTCTATGATGAGGGCGTGATGTTTCTGCTCAAAATGCTCACCCGGAAGAACATCCGGACGATGGATCCGCTCGCCGTGTCGATGACCGGTGTCCGGATGGGCGAGCGCTTTCTGCAGATCGGCTGCGATGACCGCTCGTTGCTGGCGGGGCTCGCCGCCAAGGCCGGCCTGAGCGGCACCTCCGCGGTGGCGACGTTCGATGACGCCGCCGCCAAGCGCGCTCGCGCGATGGGCGCCAAGGTGGGCGCGCTGATCGACGTGCAGCCGATCGACGCCGGCACCCTGCCGTTCGCAGATGCCTACGTCGACATGGTCGTGATTGACGACACGCGCGGCGCTTTTGCGTCGCGCGCCAACGACGAGCGGCTCAGGTGCCTGCGCGAGGCGCGCCGCGTGGTGAGGCCCGGCGGACGGATCGAAGTGGTCGAAGGCCTCGGCGGCGGCGGATTGTTCCGCAACCCGATCACGCGGGCGGCGGATTACGACATGGTCCGCGATCTTGGTGAAGCGGGCTTCAAGCCGGTCCGCGTGCTCGCGGAGAAGGACGGCTTCAGGTTCGTTGAGGGGCTTCGCGGGCAATAACGAAGAAAATAACCAATAAACAATTAAGAATAACCAAGACTTCGTTATTCGTTATTGCTTATTGGTCATTGGTTATTGGTCATTTCAGAGCGTCTGCGTCGTCGGATCGTCGGGCCGCTCGATCACAAAACGCGCGCGGACGCTGCCGAACATCATCTCGTCGCCGTCGGCCAGCTGGGTGACCTCGTGCGTGGGCACGCCGTTGATCCACGTCCCGTTCTTGCTCGCCAGGTCCTCGACGGTGGCCACCGTCGCTTCGACGACGATGCGGGCGTGGGCACGCGAGACGCTGGCGTCGTTCAAGTGCACGGTGGCGTCGTGATCGCGTCCCACGCGGTTGATGCCCGGCACGAGCATGATGCGCCGGCCGATCACGTGCAGCACCAGCCGCGGGCCCTCGGGCACGATGTTCTGCGCCCCAAACGATCCCATCTCGGTGGTCTGGGCGGCGAAGCTATACCCGACGCCGTGATGCGTCTTGATGACGGGCGATCCGTTGCCGCCGTCGCCGGTGGCCGTGCGCACTTCCCCAACCAACACGGGGAGATTGGCCTCGACGACAAACGCGTCGGGCCAGAGCTGTTCCATCAATTCCACCTTGGTCAGCACCGTCGGACGCGCTTCGATCAGCAGGCGCAGGAGGTGGAAGGCTTTGGGGGACAGGTGCACGGCTTCGCTGTCGCGGGTCAAGGCGCGGCTCGAAACGTCGAGGCGGCAACGGCCGAACAGGTAAATCATGCGCAATCCTGAGGAAACGACCGGATCCTAGCAAGGAAGCGGGTGTCGTTCCTAGAAAAACCCTAGATCTCCCCTAAGACACACCCCCCTCCCCGGGAGGATTGTGACCCTGGAGGAAGTCATGATCAGGTCAACGGCGAAGGCCACCAACATCCGCTGGTTCGTCCTCGGGGCGGCGTTGTTGTGCCTCGGCGCGGGCCCCCAGGCCGCCCCGGCCCGGACCGGCGACTGCTCGCCCCTCCCCGGGACGCACGTGCGGGTGCGCCTCACGGTCGCGCCCGAGGGCATCCCGCTCGACGAGCGCATCGTCAAGGGCGTGGTCGAGCGCAACTGGAGCGCCGAAGGCATCGAAGTCGAATGGATCTCGGAAGCGGTGCCGTTCTCGTGGACCGGCGTCGATCTGTGGGTGCGGGTGCGACGGGACCGGCTCGCCAATCTTGAGCCGTCACTGGCCGCCGTCCATGTCGAAAACGGGCAGGTCCACAAATTCGTCCAGGTATCGATCGATTCCACGATCGAACGGCTCAAGGGCGCGGTGGCGCGCAAATACCTGATCCCGGAGTCGTCGGCGCTGCACCTGCTGGTGGCCGGCGGCCTGCGCGACGTCGAAGAATCGATCGGCCACAGCATCGCCCGGGAAATGACCCCGTGCGCCGCGGCCCGATAAGCGTGCGTTTCCTCCGTTAAGGCACCCCCACTGCAGGGCGGGGGTGCCTATTTTTTCGTCGGCGCGAACTTGCGAACGATGTGCCCGCCGGCCAGGCCCGTGAGCGTGGTGCCGGGGACGGTTTCGCCCACGTAGATCGCGCCGTCCTTGCCCACCGCCACGCCCTCGGCCACCGCGTCGTCGAGCTTGTACTTGATCGAGCCGTCGCGCGCGTTGCCCACGAAGACGCCCTTGCGGTCGTTGTAGTCAACGACGTAGAGCGTGTCGTCGGGCGCCACGAACATCCCACTTGGCGATCCGAACTGCGTCCACTGGGTGATGAACGTGCCATCCGGATCGAACACCTGGATGCGCTTGTTCGATCGATCGCCGACCAGGACCCGCCCTTGCGTGTCGATGACGATGGTGTGAGGGACGTTGAACTCCCCCGGCCCCTCGCCGCGCTTGCCCCACGCCTTGATGAACGTGCCGTCCTTCGAGAACTTGACGACGCGCGAATTGGTGTGACCGTCGGCGACGAAGATGTCGCCGTTGGCGGCGACGGCGACATCGGTGGGTCCGCCAAACTCGTTGGGCCCTTCACCGCGCACGCCCTTGGTGCCGAGCGCCATCACGAGCTTGCCATCGCGGGTGTACTTGAACACCTGCTGGCCGATGCCGTTGCGCGCCTGGCCGTCGGTGATCCAGAGGTAGCCGAAGCGGTCCACGCGAATGCCGTGCGGCCACGCAAACATCTTCTCGCCCCAGCTCTTGAGGATCTTGCCGCCGGCGTCCATCTCGACGATGGGCGGCTCGGAACGGTGGAAGGCAAAGAGGCGTCCGTCGGCGTCGATGGCCATCCCGGGCACCTCGCCCCACGTGGCGCCGCCCGGCAGCACGCCCCAGTTGGGAACAAGCTTGTAAGGAGGATCGGCGGCGGGAGTTTGAGGAAGGAGCGATGCCTGAGCGAGAGCCACCAGCACCGCAACCGACGCGAGTGTTCGGCAAAGCATCCGCGCATGCTACATCAAGGCAGAAGGCAGAAGGCAAAAGGCAGAAAGGCAAAAGGCACAAGGTAAAAACTGCGATCGCCTTCGGCCCGGCCGGTGGATGTTTTTGCCACCGGTGTTGGTCGCCTTCCTTGTGTATCAACGACTTAGCCGCTGGCTCTGTTTGTGCTCCAAGAAGGGCATGGACAAACCATTCGACATCCGCGAGCGCACGTTCGTCTTTGCGTGTTCGACAATCGAGGCCTTCCCGAGCGATCGACATCTCGGCTACGTGACCCTGAGAGTCTGGTCGCAGTTGATTTCAGCCGCGACGTCCGGCGGAGCGCACCTCGAGGAGGCCGAGGCGGCGGCCAGCCGGGCGCACTTCGTGACGCTCAACCGGGGCGCCCTTCGAGAACTGCGCGAGACCAGATATTGGCTCAGAGTGGTGATCGCGACCAAGCTGCGTGGTCATGAGCAAGCGGCCGCCCTGCTTGGCGAGGCCGGCGAACTGGTGGCCATTGTGACCACCATCGTCAAACGGGCCTCCGCCAAGCTGAGCCGACGCAGCCCTCAGCCAGGGGACTAGCCGTTTTGCCTTTTGCCTTTTGCCTTTTGCCTTGATCAGGCGACACCTCGTCCACTCGCAGCCACAGATAGCTGGGCCCGGCTGCAAAGATTTCGTGTTTTCTGGCCGAAAAGGCCGATGATGGGGGTACCAGAGCAGCGGGCAGCAACGGCAAGCCTTTTGCGATGAGGACGGTACGCCAGCCATGTTGAACGCGCCTCCTCCCAACGTCTACACGGCCCGCGATATCGCGTCGGCGGCCGGGGTGTCTGAAGCCCGGGTGCAGTCGTTGATGGCACGCGGCCAGATCCGCTCGATCGGCGCGATAACCGGATCGTTCAGCCCGGACCTTTCGGAGTTCTTCACCGAAAATGAAGCCGCTCGTGCCGTGCGCGCGCTGGTGACGGGCAACGCGCTGGCGTTGCCGGCAGACGCGCTGGGCCTTGGCCGCGAACTCTTCTCCGAAGGACGCGGCGGCGAACGTCCGACCGCGGTGCCGCTGGTGGTCTCCACCAGCCTTCACGTCGTGGCGGTCGCCACCATCCTCTTGGTCGCCAGCCTCGGCTTTGCCGCGGCCGATGAGCGCACCGAGCCCTTGAAGGATCCGGAGCCGATGCGGCTGGTGTTTCTCGCCACACCGGGTCCCGGTGGCGGCGGAGGCGGTGGCGGATTCAAGATGAAAGCGCCGCCGCCCAAGGCCGAGCGGAAGGGCCTCGAGAAAATCAGCAGCCCGCTTCCCGCGCGCAAGGTGCCGCCGCCGATGGAGCCGCCGAAGCGCCCGGAGCCGCCGCCGCCTCCGCTCGACGCCAAGGTGTTGCCTCCCGTGATGGCGCCCATCGTCGAGAAGCCGGCCGACAAGCGCGATGTTGAAGGCGTGCTGGCCAAGGCACCGGAACTTCCGCCGAGCCAGGGTCCAGGCGTCGGTGGCAGCGTTGGCTCGGGCAAGGGCACCGGCATCGGACCAGGCGACGGTCCCGGCGTCGGCGAGGGATCCGGCGGCGGCACCGGTGGCGGACCGTATCGCCCAGGGAGCGGTGTGGAGCCGCCACGACTGCTGCGTGAAGTGCGAGCGGACTACTCGGACGAGGCGCGGCGCGCCAACATCACCGGCGAAGTGGTGCTGGAGATCGTCGTGCGCAGTAACGGCGCGGTGGGTGACGTGAAGATCCTCCGCGGGCTGCCGATGGGGCTGAACGACCGCGCGATCGACGCGGTGAGACAGTGGCGCTTCGCGCCGGCGCGGATGAAGGGTGTGCCCGTCGACGTGGTGGTGGAAGTCGGCGTCGAGTTCAAACTGCGCTAGTTGGAGAGCGACGGCTTTAGCCGTTGATGGAGAGCGACGGTTTTAGCCGTTGATGGAGAGCGACGGCTTTAGCCGTTGATGGAGGGCGACGGCTTTAGCCGTCGCTAGGTGAACTATGGAGACTGTCCTGCTCGTAACCACCATCGTCGCACTCGTCGTCGCGCTCGTGATGAGCGTGGCGGCGGCCCGGCTCGCGCGTGACGAGCGGCGGCGGGCGGCGGCCCGCGTGGCCGCGTTGTCGGTGGCGGCCGGCGTCTCGCCGCGCGTCAACGCGGGCACGGCGCCGTTTGCGAGCATCGACGACGAACCGAAGCGGGCGCCCTGGGCGCCACAGATAAACACGCCACAGATCAACGCAGATACGTCGCCACAGATAAACACGCCACCGATGAACGCAGATGCGAGCTCACAGATCAACACGCCCACAGCGCCGGAGCTCAACCTGGTCGAAGAGTTGCCGCTTCAGCAAGGCTTCCTGCGCGCCAGCTCCGCTCCGCGGACCAACAGCGGCGCGCAGCGCACGCTCGCGCTGGTGGCGGCGGTCCTGTTCGTCGCGCTTGCGATCGGCCTGGTGTGGAACATCGTCGAAGACCGCTCGGCCACCAGCGCGGCCGCGGTGGCGGCCGCCCAAACCCCGCTCGAGCTCGTCTCGCTCCGCCACGATCGCCAGTCGTCGAGGCTCGCGGTCTCCGGGCTGGTGCGTAACCCCGTGGCGGGCCGGCCGGTGGAGCGGCTGTCGGCGGTGGTGTTCCTCTTCGATCAGCAGGGCTCGTTCATCACCAGCGCGAAGGCGCCGGTGGATTTCATCAAGCTTGGCGCCGGCGACGAATCGCCGTTCGTGGTCTCGCTGGACGCGCCGGCCAACGTAGCGCGCTACCGCGTCAGCTTCCGCACCGACGAGGGCATCATGCCGCACATCGATCGGCGAGGCGCGCCGCCAATTGCGGACTCGTCGGAGCAACCCGTCAGCGTTAAGTTGAAGTGAGAAGTGAGAAGTGAGAAGTGAGAAGTGAGAAGTGAGAAGTGAGAAGTGAGAAGTAGGAAGTCAGACGTCACAGGTGAACAGCCGGAAGTCCGTACCCGAAGCCTGAAGCCTGAAGTCCGCAGTCTGAAGCAAGGGGCATCATGAGCACGATCAGCAATCACGGTCCGCGCGCCTGGGCGCTGCTGGCGGCGTTACTCGCCGTTGCGGTTTCGCGTCCGCTGGCGCAGCAGGAGCAGGGCGGCTTCCGGTTCAAGAGCGGCGTGGAATTGATCAACGTCACGGCCACGGTCACCGACCGGTCGGGCCGCTTTGCGTCGAACCTGCGCAAGGACGACTTCATGATCTACGAGGACAACAAGCCGGTTGAGGTCACCCACTTCAGCGCCGACCGCACGCCGGTCAGCCTCGGCATCGTCGTCGACACCAGCGGCAGCATGCAGGGCGAGAAGTGGTCGGCGGCCTACGGCGCGATCGATCGCTTCGTCCAGACGATGTCCGACGAGCTCGACGAGTTCTTCCTCTACCGCTTCAGCGCCACCGCCGATCTCGTCTACGACTGGACCGAAGATCGCGGCCGCTTGATGTCGAGCCTGGGCCGCGTCCGGCCCAACGGCGGCACGGCGATGTACGACGCCGCGGTGGAAGCGGTGCCGATGGCGCAAAGCGGCAAGAACCGGAAGAAGGCGGTGGTCATCATTTCCGACGGCAACGACACCAGCAGCCGCGTCGGCGTGGGCGAAGTGAAGCAGGTCGTCCGGGAGACCGAAGTGCTGGTCTACGCGGTGGGCATCGACGGCGATGGTGAATCGACGATGCAACCGACGCCGCCGATCCAGCAACCGCGGATGCCGATTCCGTTTCCGTTTCCCGGCAGCGGCCGGCGCGGCGGCGGGCGCATCCCGATGCCGCAGCCGCAGTATCCGCCCACCGGCGGCGGTGGCGGTGGGGTCTTCAGCCGCGGCGCCGCCGGCGACCGCGTCAACGTGATGGCGCTTCGCGAGATCACGGACGACAGCGGCGGCCGCACGGAAATCGTCCGCGACCCGCGCGACCTGGATCCGGCCGTGCTGAGCATCGCCGACGAGTTGAGCAAGCAGTACTACATCGGCTACCCGAGCCCGGGATTCAAGGACGGCCGCTGGCACACCATCCGTGTGGAAGTCAGGGATCCGTCGCTGAAAGTGCGAGCGCGCAAGGGTTACGTTGCTACGCCGTAAATCACCAATTCACCAAATCAAGAATCTCCCGAAGAGGACATTCCACCCTGGCACGCTCTTCGCAGTGGAGAAGAGCATGTGGGGAGGTTCCACTATGAAAACGTTACTCGCTTCCGTCTTCGCTGCAGTGTTCACCCTCGGCTCGGCTTCGGCGTTTGCGCAGGGTGAACGTAAAGACCTCCAGGTCTTCAACGACATCGCCGACCAGGTGAACCGCTACACGCAGCTCACCGTGTTCGACAGCATCTCCGCCTCGGTCGATCAAGGCCACGTCGTCCTCAGCGGCTGGGTGACGATGCCGTACAAGAAGGACGACATCGAAAAGCGCGTGCGCAAGGTCGAGGGCATCACCGTGATCGACAACAAGATCGGCGTGCTGCCGGTCTCGCAGTTCGACGATGAGCTGCGGTTCCGCATCGCGCGGGCGATTTACGGCAATTCGCTCTTCTGGGGATACGCCTCGATGGCCAACCCGCCGATCCGCGTGGTCGTCAACCGCGGGCACGTCACGCTTGAAGGCGTGGTGCAGAGCAATGTCGAGCGGATGGTCGCGCGGTCGCTGGCCTCGGGGTTCGGCGCGTTCGAGGTCAAGAACGAGCTGAAGACCGACGCCGAAGTGCGCGAGTCGCTCGAGAAGAAGTCGACGAATTGAGCCGAGGCACCCCTAAAGGGGTGCCCTACGGCTCCTGACCCACCAGATGGCCGCCACGAAGGTGGCGGCCACCAGGACGATCATCACCGCGAACAGCGTCAGCGTCCGCACCAGGATCGACTCCCGGTCCATGTGCACCTGGATGTCGATCGGCGTGCCCTTCAGGCGATCGGCCAGCGGCTGCTCCCAGACGATGATGTTGCCGCGCTCGATGGTTCTCGACGGCGCGTTGTGGAACGGCACCTTGCTGGGCAGGTGAATCCTGAAGGCCACCAGCTCGCGCCCGGTCCAACCGACCTGCCCGACGTCCCTCGCCGCAGACGCATGCACCTGCTGGGAGTACTTGAACAACCCGGCGTCATCCACCAACGAATATGTGGACCACGCGAACGGCGGCGCCTCGGCCAGCCGGCGGATGTCGGGCACGTTGATCCGGACGTGCACGTAGCGCCGGTTGTCGCGCCTCGAGCTATTGACGTTGACGACGCCGGAGACGGGCGACTCGTACCAGTCCCGGACCACCTGGCGGTCGAGACGGGCTGCGGGATCGACCGGCAGCGGCGCGCCCCGCAGCGCCACCAGCGCCGGCAACGACGCATTCACGTAGACCGTCGCCGAGCCGTCGAGCGCGAGAAAGATCTCTTCTTCGTACTCGAACTTTCTCGACGTGAGGCCGCTGCACGACGCCGAGGCGAGCACCAACACCAGCAGCAGTCCACTCCGAATGCGCACGCTCGAATGATATACTCACCAGCCCTCATGCCTGCCGCTCCCACGCTGTTTTTGATCGACGGCAGCAACCAGATGTATCGCGCCTACCACGCGATCCGCGGCTTGACCGGGCCCGACGGCAAGTCCACCAATGCCGTCTACGGTTTCATCACGATGCTCCGCAAGTTGATCGCGGACCACCAGCCCGAATACATCGCGGCGTCGTTCGACCTCAGGGCCGAAACGTTCCGGTCGAAGCTGGCGGTGAGCTACAAGGCCAACCGCGAAGCGATGCCGGCCGATCTCGTGGAACAGGTGCCCTGGGTCTTCGAGGCGTGCGAGGCGCTGGGCGTGCCGATCTTCACCGCCGAAGGGTTTGAAGCCGACGACGTGATCGGGACGCTGGCGAAACGCGCCGCCGAGCAGGGTTTCCAGGTGGCCATCGTCACCGGCGACAAGGACTTCTTCCAGCTCGTCGACGACCAGGTGCGCGTCTATAACCCGCGCGACGAAGGCGCCTGGTTCGACGCCGAGGGCGTGAAGACGAAATTCGGCGTGATGCCGTCGCAGGTGGTGGACGTGCTCTCGCTGATGGGCGATTCGTCGGACAACATCAAGGGCGTTCCCGGCATCGGCGAAAAAGGCGCGAAGGACCTGATCACGACCTACGGAACGCTCGACCACCTGCTGGCGAAGGCCGCGGAGATCCCGCAGAAGAAATACCGGGAGGGCCTCACGCTCCATGCGGACGAGGCGCGCAGCAGCCGCGAGCTGGTGACGATTCACACCACCGTGGCGGTGTCGTTCAATCCCGACGGCTTCCGCTATCACGGCCCGTCGCGCGAGCGCTGCTACGAGCTGTTCTCGAAGCTCGCCTTCCGCACGCTGGTCACGGAGTTCGCGCCCACCGCGAAGGCGGTGGCCAAGGACTACGCGGTGATTCAATCGGTGGAGGAACTCACCGCGATCGTCGCCGAGGCGAAGCGGGTCGGCCGGTTGAGCCTGAAGATGATCACCGATGGCGACGCACCGGTCCGCGCGTCGCTCGTGGGGGTGGCGCTCAGCACGGCTGCGGGCAAGGCGCGCTATGTGCCGCTTGGTCACGAAGGGTTCGGCGGCGGCTTCTCGCTCAGCAAGGCCGAGGCGCTGGCGGCGCTGGCGCCGGCGCTCACCGATCCGCTGGTGCAGAAGGTCGGCCACGACCTCAAGTCGGACCTGATCATCCTCGGTCGCCTCGGCGTGGTGCTGGATCCGCTCAGCTTCGACACCATGCTCGCCAGCTACCTGCTGGATGCGAACCGATCGAGCCAGGCACTGGAGCCAGTGGTCCTCGAACAACTCGGCTACAAGGCGTTCACCGAGGAAGACGTGTGCGGCAAGGGCACGAAGGCGCTGCGGTTCTCGCAGGTGCCGGTCGACAGCGTGCTCGACTTTGCCGGTGAACGCGCCGACCTCGCGTGGCAACTGGCGGAGCACCTTGAGCCACTGTTGAAGCGCGACGAACTGGAGGCGGTCTACCGCGAGCTCGAGTTGCCGCTGGTGCCGATCCTGGCGGAGCTCGAGCGCAGCGGCATACGAGTCGATGTGCGCGCGCTCGGCTCGCAATCGGCGATCGTCGATCGCGAGATGCTGGACCTCAGCCGCGAGATATTCCGGCAGGCGGGCCGGGAGTTCAACATCGCCTCCCCGAAACAACTGGCGGAGATTCTCTTCGACAAGATGAACCTGCCGGTGCTGAAGCGAACCGGCACCACGCGGACCGCATCCACCGCCGTTGAAGTGCTCGAAGAACTGGCCTTGCAGCACGACCTGCCCAGGCTGATCCTCGACTGGCGCGGCCTGGCGAAGCTCAAGGGCACCTACATCGACGCGCTGCCGACGCTCGTCAATCCCGAGACGGGCCGCGTGCACACGACGTTCAACCAGGCCGTGGCCGCCACCGGGCGCTTGAGCAGCAGCGATCCCAACCTGCAGAACATCCCGATCCGGACGGAGATCGGCCGCGAGATCCGCCGCGCTTTCATCGCCGAGCCCGGCCACGTGCTGGTGTCGGCCGACTATTCGCAGATCGAGTTGCGCGTGCTGGCGCACCTGTCAGACGACGAGACCCTGATCGCCGCCTTCAAGCGCGGCGACGACATCCACGATCAGACGGCGGAGAAGGTGTTTGGCGCCGACAGCACGCTCGATCCGCACGAGCTGCGGCGGCGGGCGAAGATCGTCAACTACGCGCTGCTCTACGGCAAGACCGCGTTCACGCTGGCCAAGGACATCGGCGTGCCGCAAGCGGCGGCGCAGCAGTTCATCGACGCCTACTTCGCGGGCTTCCCGCGGGTCCGCGAGTTCATCGACCGCACGCTCGAAGACGCACGCAAGAGCGGGTTCGTGAAGACGATGTTCGGGCGGAGGCGGCCGGTGCCGGAGCTGACCAGCCGCAACGGGCAAATCCGCATGGCGGCGGAACGGATGGCGGTGAACATGCCGATCCAGGGCACGGCGGCCGACATCCTGAAGCGGGCGATGATCGACGTGCACGCCGCGCTCGGCGCCGCCCATCCGCGCGCGAAGATGATCCTTACGGTGCACGACGAGCTGCTGTTTGAGTCGCCGAAGGAAGAGGCCGACGCGGTGGCGGCGCTCGTCAAGCAGCAGATGGCCGCCGCGGTGCCCCTGAAGGTGCCGCTCGATGTTGACGTGGGGATCGGGGAAAACTGGAAAGAAGCGAAGGGCTAACGGGTGGCGGGTGCTGGGTGGCGGGTGCTGGGTGCTGGGTGCTGGGTGCTGGGTGCTGGGTGCCGGGTGCTGGGTGC
>JBDTMB010000089.1:0-15076 GCA_039934485.1 Vicinamibacterales bacterium | reverse complement strand
CGACAGCTACGGCGGCATGGGCCGTCACGGCGGCGGCGCGTTCTCGGGCAAGGATGCGACGAAAGTGGATCGCAGCGCGGCCTACATGGCCCGCTGGGTCGCCAAGAACGTCGTCGCGGCGAAGCTGGCGGCGAAGTGCGAAGTGCAGTTTGCCTATGCCATCGGCCATCCCGATCCGGTGAGCGTGCACGTGGAGACGTTCGGCACGAACACGGTGCCGGATGCCCGGATCATCCGCGCCATCAACCGCGTCTTCAATTTCCAGCCGGCAGAAATCATCGACCAGCTGAACCTGCGGCGCCCGATTTACTCGAAGACCACCAACTACGGGCACTTCGGGAAGAACGACAAGGATCTCACCTGGGAAGCGACTAATCGCGTCGCCGCGCTGCACAAGGCGCTCTGAGTACTCGGGGCTTCCGCCCCTCGTAGGAGTCGCTCGCTTGCGCTCGCTCCTGGGACGCGGCCGCGCAGCGGCCGCGTCCCTGTGTCCAGCCGGCCCGCGGTTGCACACTTCTTTTCGCCCCTCCCGCGCACCGGCGGCAATGGGTGTATACGTCAGCGTGTTCAGCCGCCGTGTGCGGAGGAGGTCACGCATGATGCGACGTTTCAATGCGCTCGTGGTCGTTTTCCTGTTCGTCGCCGGGTCCGCGTTCTCCCAGAACGTGTCGGGTCCGGCCAAAGCCAAGGCCACAACCCCGGAAATCCCCTTCGATTCGGTGCCCGATTTCTTCAAGCTTCCGGCCGGCCTCTACATGGGCGAAGGCACCGGCATCGCCACCAATTCCAAGGGACACGTCTTCGTCTACGTCCGCAGCGGAGAGACGCGGCTGTTCGAGTTCGATCAGACGGGCGCCTTCGTCAAGGAATTCGGCGCCGGCAGCTACGGCTTCGCGTTTGCGCACGCGGTGCGGGTGGACAAGGACGACAACGTCTGGGCCGTCGATGAAGGCACCAACGTGATCCAGAAGTTCAGCCCAGACGGCAAGCTGCTGATGGTGCTCGGCAAGCGGCCCGATCCGCTCGAACAGATCTCGCTGACGCCCGGCGCCGGGCAATACGCCGGCACCAACCGGCCCTACACGTTCCATCGCCAGACCGACATCGGCTGGGATCCGCAAGGCAACATCTTCGTCTCCGACGGCTACGGCGACTCGCGGGTGGTGAAGTTCGACAAGAACGGCCGCTTCCTCAAGTCGGCGGGCACGCGCGGCAATGGGCCGCTGCAGTTCAGCACCCCGCACGCGATCTCGGTGGACGCCAAGGGCATGGTCTACGTGGCCGATCGCGGCAACTCGCGAATCGTCGTGCTCGACAACGACCTGAACCAGAAGGCGGTCTACGACACGGTGGGCGCGCCGTGGGCGGTGTGCATCTCGGCGGGGCCGCACCAGTATCTCTACAGTTCCAACTCGTTCCCGACCGGCAACAACTTCGACCAGGCGGCGATGACCGGCGAGATCTACAAGATGGAACTGGACGGCACCGTGCTCGGCCGCTTCGGCAAGGCCGGGCATGCCTTCAAGGAATTCAGCAGCGTCCACCAGATGGACTGCCGGAACCCCAACGAGCTCTACGTCTCCGAGATCACCGCGTGGCGCGCGCAAAAGATCATCCTGCGTCCGCAGGGCGCGACGTCGTCGGCCAGGCAATAGGAGGCGATCATGAAACGCACACTGCTATTTGCCGCCGTCATCGTCGCGGCCGCCGTCGGCGGCTCGCTCTTCGCCCAGTCGGTGCCGGAGATCGGCTTCGATGCCAACGCCGACATCCTCTCGCTGCCGTCATATGGAGAAGTGGCCGGGGTCGCCACCAATTCGCGCGGTCAGGTCTTCGTCTACGCGCGCACCGGACACGCGGTGGCCACGCTCGGCGACGAGCGCACGTTCTACCATGGCGGCTCGCGGCTGTTCCAGTTCGATGCCGCTGGCAAGTTCGTCAAGGAGATCGGCCAGGGCGTGTACGCGGTCAACTTCGCACAGCAGGTGCGGGTGGATCCGCAGGACAACGTCTGGATCGTCGATGCGGGGTCAAACCAGGTCGTCAAGTTCGATGCGGACGGACGGTTCCGGCTGGTCCTCGGACGCAAGCCCGAGAACATCCCGTTGCGGCCCGGACCGGGAATGTCGGCCACGGCCGCCGACGCCGCGTTTGTGGCGGCCCGCGGCGGCGCGCCTGCGGGAGGGCCCGGCGGCGGCGGACGCGGCGGCACGGCCACACCCGGAGCGGGCATCAACGGCGACGGCTTCAACCGGCCTTCCGACGTGACGTGGGACCGCGCCGGCAACATCTACGTCGCCGACGGCTTCGGCACCAACAGCCGGATCGCCAAGTTCAACAAGGACGGTGACTTCATCAAGACGTGGGGCCACACCGGATCGGGACCAGGACAGTTCAGCCAGATCCGCGGTATCGCGAGCGATGCGGCCGGCAACATCTACGTCGCCGATGCCGGCAACAAGCGCATCCAGGTCTTCGACGGCGATGGCATGTTCAAGTCGCAGATCACCAACATCGGGACGCCGCAGGCGATTTGCATCTCCGGCGGCTCGCCGCAGTTCCTCTACAGCTCGAACTCCAACGACTCGGAGAGCATGGACCACGGCGAGATCTACAAGATCCAGTTGAGTGGACAAGTAGTCGGCAGGTTTGGCAAGGCCGGCAAGCTCGCAAGGGAGTTTGGCATGGTCAACGCCATCGACTGCCGGACGGAAAACGATCTATGGGTGGGCGAAGTGTGGAACTGGCGTGCGCAGAAGGTCACGCTGAAGCGGTAGTTTTCCAGAACGATCGCGCCGATTACTCCCGGACATCGCAATCTCGGTGGGCGCGGCCTGTTGGGCGCCGCGCAGGAGGGTTCCCATGGTTCGACGGTGTTACTCGCTTCTTGCAGGTTTGTTCCTTCTCGTGGCGATTGCGTCATCCGCCGCCGCACAAGGAGGCCGCTCGGAAATCACCGGCACGGTCTTCGACTCGGGCAAGGCGGTGCTGCCCGGTGTCACCATCACCGCCACCAACCAGGACAACGGCGCCGAGCGGACGATGGTCTCGAATGCAGACGGCCGGTTCACGATTCCGACACTGGTTCCCGGCACCTACACCGTCAAGGCGGACTTACAGGGCTTTCAGACCACGACCGTCGCCAACCTGGTGCTGAACGTGGGCCAGGAGCTGTCGCTCAACCTGACGATGCAAGTCGCCGGCGTGGCGGAGACGTTGGTGGTCACGGGCCAGGTCTCGCTCGTGGAAACCACCTCCAGCCGGATTGGAACCAATGTCACGAGTTCCGAGATCGACGGCTTGCCCAGCGCCAACCGGAGCCAGTTCAGCCTGATGCAGACCATCCCCGGGCTGGTGCCGGTCCTCCAGGTCGGGTCGTTCGAAGGCGGGCAATTCGCCGCCAACGGCCAGGCCACCACCAATAACCTGTTTCTCGTCGACGGGCAGAACGACAACGACTCGCGGCGTGGCGGTTCGCAGGGCACGCAGGCGCGCATCTCGCTGGACTCGATGGCCGAGTACCAGGTGCAAACGCACATGTACGCCGCCGAGTACGGCGGTTCGACCGGCGTCGTCGTCAACAGCGTGACCAAGAGCGGGACCAACAAGTTGTCCGGCCGTGTCTTCGAGTATTTCCAGAGCAACCACCTCCAGTCCACGAACTACTTCCTGAAACAGGCCGGCGAGGAGAATCCCGACTCGGGCAGCAACGTCTACGGCGGCAGCCTCGGCGGGCCGATCGTCAAGGGTAAGCTGTTCTTCTTCGGCAACTACGAAGGCACCCGTTCGAAGCAGGCGGCCAACCTGAGCTTTCCGGCCGCTGCCGCGCCGCTGGCGGTGTCCTATTCGACGACCACCGCCTTCCATGGGCCGAATACGTTCGCGCGGTTTGACTATCACCTGAACGGCAACAACCAGATCAGCTTCCGCTGGACGCGCGAGGCCATCATCACCGAGCGCGACTCGATCGAGGACGACCTGGCCATTGCCGACGCCGCCCGCCACGAAAACGACTCGGGTGACCAGGTGTTCAGCGGCTCGTGGACGTCGGTGCTGAACAACCACACCACCAACGAACTGAAGTTCGGGCACGTCCGCGAGAACCTGCTCCAGGGGCCATCCTCGTTGTTCGACGACAGCTGGAACTTCATCGGGTTTTCCGGTGTCGATCCGTTCGACGTCGGCTCGCAGAACAACCACCCGGACTACATCGCGGGCCCGCGCAACACCTATGCCCAGGACTTGATCCGTGACGTCACCTTCGACGACACGCTGACGTGGCTCAAGTCGGGATGGGCCGGCAGTCACACCTTCAAGGTGGGAGCCGCCTACAGCCGGAACGGCGCGCTGCCGCAGGGCACCGCGGTCAACTTCACCGGGCTGTTCACGTTCCCGACCGACACCAACTTCAATGCGGCCGATCCGGCGACATATCCCTATCGCTTCGGCGTCAGCATGGGGCAGTTCGACTTCACGGAAGTCGATCACCGCGCGAGCGGTTACTTCCAGGACAAGTGGCAGGTGAACAACCGGCTCACGCTGAACCTCGGCGTCCGCTACGACTGGCAGGATCTCACGCCGAAGACCAAGGACGCGATTGGTCCTCGCGTCGGCTTGGCCTATGACCTCACCGGCGACGGCAAGACCGTGATTCGCGGCGGGTTCGGCAAGGTCTACCAGTACCAGCAACTCGCCATCAGCGCGACACTCCTGCAACGGGCGGTGATCTCGCCGACCCTGGCCTATGACACGGCGCAGGTGACCTCGCCGGCGATTACCGGCACGTTCCCGGTGAAGGCGGGCGATGCCAACGCGACGGCGTGCCTCAATCCGATCGCCAGCAAGACGCCCGGCGAGGCCGTCATCAGCCCGGCGTGCCGCGCCTTCCTCAACAGCACCAGGGCGGCGGTGCTGGCCGGAGGCTTCGTCAACAGCACGACCACGGGGCCGATCGTCGATGGCGATCGCCGGATGGCGTATACGTGGGCGTTCAGTGGCGGCATCAAGCACGAAATCATCCACAACATGGCGATCTCGCTCGATTACGTCGGCAACCGCGGGCGCGACAACACCGGCGTGATCGACATCAACGAAGGGCCGGTCAACCCGGCCACCGGCAGGGTGACGCGGCTTGGCGTGAGCGTCTTCGACCCCAACGGCGAGCTGGTGCCGGCCGCGGCCCGCAACACCACGTTCGTCCAGTTCAACCAGGAGCAGACCAAGGAGCTCGGCGGCAAGCTGGACACCACCTTCAACTCGATGGAAATTGGGCTCGAGAAGCGGTATTCAGACCGCTGGGCCGGCCGCGTGAGCTACACGCTGGCCCACTGCTACGATGTCGCGTCGATCATCGTCGACCGCGACCCCCGGCTCGATTACGGACGCTGCGATCGCGACAACGTGCATGCGTTCGCCACGAGCGCCAACGTGGACCTTGGCAAGGGGTTCGGCGGCGGCATCGTCTTCCGCGCCTACTCGGGCTATCCGATCAACGAGACGGTCGGCTCCGACGTCAACGGCGATGGCACCAACAACGACCGGCCGCAAAAGGGTGTCAACGATTCGGGGACGCTGTCGTCCGGGGTGCCAGCGACGATCGTGTCAGACGTGGATGCCAGGGGCGTTGCGGTGCGCAACGGCATCCAGGGCCAGGAGAAGATCATCCTCGACGGACGGGTCCAGTACATCCACCGGATCGGCAAGTACCAGGCCGGTCTCTTCCTCGAGGTCTACAACCTGCTCAATCGCGCCAACTTCGGCAACCCGACAGGCGCGAGGAATTCCGTGAACTTCCTGAAGACGATCGTGGCCGACAGCCCGCGCACGGCGCAGTTGGGGCTTCGCGTGACGTTCTAATCAGGGATCAGGGATCAGGGATCAGGGATCGGGGATCGGGGATCAGGGATCAGGGAGTGACGTATCCGACTCCGCCTTTCACCGTCAGCGAGGTTCCGAAGGCTTTCGAGCGTGTCGCGAGCATGTCGAGAATGCGCGTCGCGTCGGCGCCGGCGGCGAGTTTCGGCCGGCCGCGGGTTGAGCGGGGCTGGCCAAAGCCCAGCACGATGGGATGGAGCGCGACTTCGACCAGGCGATCCCCCTGCCATGTCGTGGAGGCCAGCACCGAATCCCAATATTCGCGGTCGGCGGGAAAACTGCGGCGGTCGTGGTCGTAGCGCGCGTCGAGGTAGTCGGCGGCGAGCGCGTCGGGGCCCAGGTCGTATTCTTCGTAGCTGTCGGCCGGCATCCGCAGCACGGCTTCGTTCTGGAAAATGAAATTGGCGAGGCTGTAGAAGATCGGCTTGCCCTTGTAGATCTCGATCCCGCGCAGCACGTGCGGGCCGTGGCCCACGAATACGTCGGCGCCGGCGTCGATCACGGCCTTCGCGAAGATGGAAATGAAGTCGGCCGGCACCGCCCGGCTGGCGCCGTTCTCGTGGCAATGCAGCGACACGATCACGATGTCGGCCAGCGCCGACGCGCTCTTGACCACGCGCGCGATCTCGGCGACGTCGTCCTGATTCGGCTGGGTCCGGCTGCCAGGGGTGGCGCCCGTCACGTATCGGCGGCCGCCAAAATTGAGCGTCTCACCCGCGGCCGGGGCCTGGCCTGAAAGTTCCGCGGCCACGCGCTTGAGATCCGCCATGCGATCCGGCGAGACGATGTAGGTCGTGGTGTAGCGAAGGGGACTCAGCCCAGGCCTGGCCGGCATGTCGCCGCGGGTGTTGCCGGCGCGGGAGTGCGGCGTGAACGTCGAAGCGGCGGAGATGAGGGCGACCCGTGCGCGCGGTGTTTCGAGGTATTTCGCCTCGCGCGCTTCGGTCAGGCTGGCGCCGACGCCCGCTTCTACCAGGCCGGCCTCACGGACATAGCGGCTCGTCATCTGTTGGCCGATCACGCCGAAGTCCCCGGCGTGGTTGTTGGCCCGCGACACCAGGTCAAATCCCGCCCAGGTCAGCTCCTTGATCAGCGGCGGCTCGGTGCGCATCCAGGTCCCGCCGCTCTCGTGCGCCGGCGGACCCTCGTAGTCGTGGAACAGGGTCTCGAGATTGGTGAACGCCGCGTCGGCGTTGCGCACCAGATCCATCAAGCCGGAAAACTCCGGCTCCTTGAAGACGGACAGCCGCTCGGTGATGATCGAATCGCCGGTGAGCGCGAGGGTGAAGGGCTCCACGGGCCGCGCGGGTTGCTGACCGGCGGCCCACGGCTGAACGACAGCAAGCAAACCGGCGACGACCGCCACGCGACTGAGCTTCATAGCGCCTCGATTATTGCAGCACCGAACCGCGGCCCGGAGCCGTCGAACCCAGGGTCTCACCACTCAGCGTCCCCGACACGTCGTAATAGATCGTGCCGAGGGTGTTGGTCCAAAAGAACCGCCCGCCATTGGGGGTGATGTTCGGATCGGCAAACGCATAGTAACCGCTGGCCAGCGCGGCGGCGGCCACACCGTTGCAGGACGGATTGACCGGCGAAGTGGCGTCGGTCGCGCGCTGCATGTCGAAGGTATAGCCGCTCTTCACCACGCTGGGCGCCCCGACACCGAGATCGGGACTGATGAATGGCACTCCCCCGATCACCGGTGGGATGGCGAGATCCGACAACACCGTGGCAAAGCTTCCGCTGGCACAACTCGACGCAAAGGCGTTTTGCGAGCTGTTGATGGCCCGGAGCGAAGCGATCGCGGAGGCCTCCTCGCCCGACATCCGGGCGCGCAGCAGGGCCGGGATGGCGATGGAGGCGATGATGGCGATGATCGCCACCACGATCAGCAGTTCGATGAGCGTGAATCCCGGCTCGCCTCGGCGTCGCATGGTTGCCTTCCTTGAAAAAAGGCCCGCAGGCAGTGTGCCGGCGGGCCCGTTTTCACTCTTCACTCTTGACTTTTGACTTTCTACTTCTCACTTCGCGATCGCGATCGTCTTGACGTTGATCGACTTGGTGCCGTCCTTCTCCGTCACCGCGCCGGTCACCGTGACCGTCTTGGCGACGAAGTCGAGCAGCTTCGCGTTGTTGTTGGCGGCAAAGTCGCCCGTCAGCGTGTAGATGGCGTCGGCGGTCAGCAGGCCCACCGGCTGGCCACCCTTCGCACAGGACATCGCGCAGGCGGCGTGCGCCGCACCCTTGCCGGCGTCCTTCTTGTCCGTCGCGCAGGCGATATCGACCACTTCGCCCTTGACCGTCATGTCGGCTGCAAACGCCGGCGCCGCCAGGGCTGCGACAAGCGCCGCACCCGCTACCATCGAAACCAGATTACGCATCGTCGAGCTCCCTGAACGAGACCGGCTTTGGCTGCAATGCCGTGCCGTAGGTAATGACTGTGGCGTGGGCAAGGGGCCGGTGTCAAGGCGCGTGGCGAACAACAGGCGAAACACACATCGCCGTATACTGGCGCCGGGAATCCCCTTATGACCCAAAGACGCTTCCTCGGATTGGCGCTCTGCGCCTGCCTCTCGGCAGCTCGGCCATGGGCGCAACCACAGCCCAGCGGACCCTCGATCGACGACGTGCTGAACCTCAAGCGCGTCGGCTCACCGGCGATTTCGCCGGACGGGGTGCGGGTCGCGTATACGGTTCGTGAGACCAACTGGGATGAAAACGCCTACGAAACGGAGGTGTGGCTCGGCGGCGGGGGCGAGCCACCGCGCCAGGTGACCAATGCCAGGAAGTCGAGCCTGCAGCCGGAGTGGTCGCCCGACGGCAAGTCGATCGCATTCATCTCGGATCGCGACGGCAAGCGGCAGGTCTACCGCATCGCCCTCGAAGGCGGCGAAGCCGACAAGCTGACCAGCGCGGAGGAAGGGGTCAACAACTTCGCGTGGTCGCCTTCGGGCGCGCAGATCGCCTTCACCATGCTCGACCCGATGTCGGAGGCGATGAAAGATCGCGAGAAGCGCTGGGGCGACGTGAAGCTCGAAGATCAGGACTTGCGCTACACCCACCTGCACCTCCTCGACCTGAAGACCCGGGCCGTCCGCGCGCTCACCTCGGGGGCCTTCGTGGTCGGCAGTTTCGACTGGTCACCCGATGGCCAGAACCTCGCCTTCGATCATCGCGTGTCGAGCGATCCCGCCGACAGCGGCAGCGCCGACATCTCGACGGTCAACGTCGCCACCGGGGCGGTGGAGGTGATCGTCGCGCAGGACGGTCCCGACACCAATCCCCGCTGGTCACCCGACGGCCGGCGCATCGCCTTTGTCTCGTCGATGGCCAAGCCGTTCTATTTCTATCAGAACCACACCATCGCCCTGGTGCAGCCGGGCTTGCAGGAGGTAACCAGCCTCACCGACGCGTTCGATGAAGACGCCAGCCTCGTGGCGTGGACCAGGGCGGGCCTCGTGTTCTCGGCGTCTCAACGGACCTGGTCGTATCTTTTCACCCTCGATCCGGCGACGAAGCAGATCACCAGGCACGCGGTCAAGGAACAGTGGATCGGCAACGGCTTCTCGATCACCCGCGACGGCTTGCAGGTGGCGTTTGTCGGCGCCGGCGCTACGGAATTTCCGGATGTCTACCTGGCGCCGCTCGAGACGATGGCGGCGAAGAGGGTGAGCGACACGGGCGCGCAGATCGCGTCCTGGCCGAAGCACACGCGCGAAGTGTTCCGCTGGAAGAGCCAGGACGGCGCCGAGATCGAGGGCGTGCTGCACAAGCCGGCGGGGTACCAGGCCGGACGGCGCTATCCACTGCTCGTGGCCATCCACGGCGGACCCACCGGTGTGTCCCGGCCAATCCCCTACAGCAACTACGCGGGCTACTACCCGCTCGATGCGTTCCTCGCCAAGGGCGCAATCATCCTCGAGCCCAACTACCGCGGCAGCGCCGGCTACGGCGAAAAGTTCCGCTCGTTGAACGTGCGCAACCTCGGGATCGGCGATGCGTGGGATGTCGTGAGCGGCGTCGATGCGTTGATCGCTCAAGGTCTCGCCGATCGCGATCGTGTCGGCAGCATGGGCTGGAGCCAGGGCGGCTACATTTCCGCCTTCCTCACCACCCACGACTCGCCCCGATTCAAGGCGATCTCGGTCGGCGCCGGCATCTCGGATTGGACCACTTATTACGTGAACACCGACATCCACCCCTTCACGCGGCAGTACCTCAAGGCCACGCCCTGGGACGATCCGAAAATCTACGCCGACACCTCGCCGATCACCTACATCAAGCAGGCCAAGACGCCCACCCTGATTCAGAACGGCGGCGACGATGCACGCGTGCCGATTCCGAACGCCTTCGAGTTGTACCAGGGCCTGCGCGACCAGGGCGTGCCGGTGCAGTTGTCGATCTTCATGGGCTTCGGCCACGGCCTCACCAAGCCGAAGGCCAATCGCGGCGCGATGCAGCAGAACTACGACTGGTTTGCGAAGTACGTCTGGAATCAGCCAGGCAGTAGCCAGTAGTCAGGCTGCAGGCTGCAGGCTGCAGGGCCTTCGGCCTTCAGGCCCGAGGACCGTCGCCCCCGAAGGCTGCAGTCCGAAGCCTGGAGTCTGATGAAGACTTAGCGAAGCGTGAGCTTCGCGATCCGTCCTCCCGAGCCGGCGGCCCAGCCCACGCCGCCTTCTGGTGCGAAGCTGAAAGTGTGAAAGCCAGCCGGTTGCCCCGCCAGGGCCGCGATCGGCAGCGGCGTCCAGGTGTGCCCTTCGTCCGACGACCAATCCGCACCGGCCGGGCCGACCGCGATCAGCGACCGGCGATCGCCGGGGACCCAGGCGACCACCGATCGGAAACCCCCGAGGCCCTTGACGAGCGACCAGGTGGCGCCGCCGTCGGAGGTCACCGCGCCGTTGTCGATCGCCGCCGGCTCCTTCTCGTAATTGCCGCCAACGGCGACCCCATGCTGCGGGTCGCGGAAGGCGATCGAAAAGATCCCGGTTGCCTTGCCCGTGGCCATCGGCGTCGCCACCACTTTCCAGTTACGCCCGTCGTCTGCCGAATGCAACACGCGCGAGACGGTGGTGCCGATCCACACGTGAGGACCGGACACGGCCAGGTTCGTGCCGCTCGCGGCAAACGCGCCCTCGTCGGTGGCCGCGGGCGGCAGGCGGCTGGTGGCGACGCGCGCCCAGCTCCCGCCACCATCCGAAGTGGTTATGACGAAGAACCGGCCGGCCACCGAATCGCTGAACACGAAGCCGTGGTCCGCGTCACGAAAGACCATCGCATCGAAAAACACCTTGGGATCGCTGTTCGCCAGCCGCAGCTCCCAGTGCGCGCCGCCGTCGATGGTCTTGTAGATGCGCGACGTGGCGCCGTTGCCGATGCTCAAGGCGTAGGCGACGCGCTCGCTCACCGCGTCGATATCGCGGAAGTCGAGTTTTTCCCCGCGCGCGGGTGGCGTGAGCACGGTCCAGTGCGCTCCACCGTCGATGGTTCGAAGCAGCGTTCCGTCGGCGCCACTCGCCCACACCACGCGCGACGACACGGCGCTCAGGCCGCGCAGGCTCGTGGTCACGCCGCTCGGCTGGTGCTGCCACACGGCCCTGGGTGCCTGGGTCCGCGCGCCGGTGGACGCCCAGGAACACAGCACGATCACCAGGCCGACATGAAGGTAGTACTGTTTCAAATTGGACATAAGGCGCTCACGCTGCGGGTAAGGATATAGGAATGATGAGTTGGAAGGTGACCGCGGCGTTGATCTTGGCGCTGTTTGTGGCAGGCGTTGGCTCGGCGGCGGCCCAGAACGAGGATCCCGGAAAATTCGACAAGGGCTCCCTGGTCACCATCCAGGGCTGCGTACGGGAATCGTTGACCAAGGGCGCCTACGTGCTCACCCGCGTCCAGGAATGGCCCGTCGCCAACTCGCCGAATGGCAAGTACGGACCGCGGCATTACTGGGTGGACACCCTGGCAGCCGAGTTCAAGAACCGCGTCGGCCAGACCATTCAACTGAGGGGCAAGATTATCAGCGTCAAGAAATCGAAGATTGACATGACGCCCGGGCGCAAACGGGACCTGAGCCGGATCGAGATCGAACGGCCCGACATCCACATTGCTGCCACGCCGCACGATGCGGGACTCCAGCCGGGACGCTCCGCGAACTCTGACGATCAGCAGATCACGCTGCTGAAGTTGAGGATCAGCGAGATTCTCACCGTGATGAAGACCTGCCTGCCCGAGTCGTAACGTCGACAGCCTGCATGTGGTGATCGGTTACCGCGCCAGCCAGTAGGTGAGCTTGATGGCGAGCGACCGCGAATGCACGCGAGCGGAGGCCGCCGGCGTTTGGCGGGAGGTCAGCGGCAGATCGGTATCCCACCCCTGGTTGTAGACCACGTAGAGGTCGCTGCCCGGCTTGTAGTGATACCACCACAAGAAGTTGAAACTCGCCGTGTTGCGGTCGTCGTTGTACTGGACGAAGCCCTTGAGGTAGAAATCGGGCGAGAACGAGTGGCTGACGCGGAAGTTGACGACGTTGCTCGTGTACAACGGTTGACCGGGCAGCACCACGCGGTTATGCGTGATGTTGGGCTCGAAGAGCAGCGTCTTGCCCACCTGGATGTTCAGGTTCGCCCGATACGTCTGGCGATCGCCGCTGTAGTAGCCGCCCTGGTCGGTGGCCAGGGTGCCGAACAGGTGCTTGGTCCGGTCGGACGAGTAGCTTACCGTCGTCGTGGTCCAGGAGTACGGCCCGACCGGCAGCACGGTGCCGGCGGTGGAGAAAGGCGCGCTCAGGTTGTCGAATTCGTCGAAGACCGATACCTTCACGCTCGCGGTGCTCTGCCACTGCAGCTGCGCGTCGAACTGTTGCGAGCGCGAGTCCACGCGGCCGGCGTGATCCTCGAAGTAGTCCGCCGTGCCCGTAAACAGCAACTGGCGAACACCCTTCCATTTCGGCCGCGGCGTCCATCCGGCCTTGGCCCTGCCGGCGCGGATGTCGAGGCGCGGGATGTAGCCCATCTCGGCGTTGAACTTCTCCCCGATGTCCTGGTACTGCGCGCCGTAGTTGTAGGTGTCGTTCTTCCATGCGAAGTCCACGACGGCGGCGGTGTCCTTGCCGCTCGTGCCAGGGGATTGGGTCTTGGCGACGAGGCCGGTGAGGGTGACGTTTTCTCCCAACACGAAGCCGGCATCGAGCCCGAGCGATCGGTTGTAGTCGGAGATACCGCCGTCACTATTGAGGAACAGCGCGCCGACGCTCGACTTGGCCAGGATGTTGCGCTTGAGGCGGACGACGGTGAAATTGCCGTTGGTGGTGTGACGACCGGCCGCGAGCTGGGCGTCGTCGGCGGTGATGTTCAGCACGCCGACGGCGTAATCGCCGACGCGGCCGGTGACGCGCCCGCCGCCGATGATCGGCACCTGCTGCCCTTCCACCAGGCCGATCCGCCGGCTATAGAAGAGCGCCAGCAGGCCAGGGTCGTTGGCCGCCGCGTCGCCGCCGAGGCCCGCCGCGACCTTGCCGTAGTCGAAGATCCCCGCGCTCTCGGTGAAGAACTGGCGTTTCTCCGGGAAGAACAGGCTGAAGCGCGTGAGGTTCACCACTTCCTGGTCCGCTTCGACTTGCGCGAAGTCGGTGTGATACGTGAAGTCCGCGATCAGGTCGTTGGTGAGGCCCAGCTTGAAGTCGCCGCCGAACTTGGCGTCGGCCTCACCCTCGCTCTTGGCCACGTAATCCCGCGACGCGGCGGGCGCCGCGAACGGCACGAACTCGACGCGGCGGCGTGACTTGAGATCGCGCAGCCCGGTGAGCACGCCGGCGTTTGAGACGCGCGCGAATCCCGAGGCCCCCCACCCGCGCGGAAACGGCACCCAGTATGATTCCTCGTTGGTGCGGAAGAGGATGCGACACACGTTCAGGCCCCACGTCGTTTCACCGACCGCGGTCTTGAACCGCAACTGGCTGAGCGGAATCGAGATTTCGATGTACCAGCCCTTGTCGTCCTGCGAAGTCTTGTTGTTCCAGACGGCGTTCCAGTCGTAATTGATGGTGCGGCCGTTCTCGACGGTGTTGGAGTCCTTGTAGGCGCCGAGCGGGTTGGTGCTGAAATAAAACCCGTTGCGATGATCGTGAAAGGTATCGAAGGTGATCTTGAGCTGGTCGCCCTTGTTCAGCCCGGCGTCGCGCTTCATCTCGCTGCCCATGATGCCGGCAGGGTTGCTGTCCCACACCCACACCCCGACATACAACGTCTTCTCGTCGTAGAGGATGCGGAACTCGGTCTTCTCGGTGGAGGGCTGGCCGTAGTCGGGCTCGCGCTGGATGAAATTGCCCTGCACCGGCGCCAGCGCCCACGCTTCTTCGGTGAGCTTGCCGTCGATTTTCGGCGCCTGGCCGTCGCCGAGGCGCAACGCGATCGCCTTGAACGTCTCGGGGTCGATGGTCTTGATGTCAAACGGCTGGCCCGCCGGCTGCGCCCACCCGGGGGCGACACCGACGCACAGCCACAGAATCACCAGGAACACCTGCTTCACGGGAAGCAAGAATTCTCCCTTCTAAACCCGCTTTGCGTGTAATCAATTGTCATATGGAAGGAAACCGCCCCGCGCCTGGCGCACTCGGCGATCCGCTGCCGCCGCGCTGCCAGGTCCTGGAGATTCGCATCGGCGAGTTGAACCAGATGTTCAATGCCATGGACCCGGCGCCATTCCGCGAACGCGACCTCGATCCGCGCGCGGAGGAGTTCATCGTCGAATGGGCGCGGGAGCTCCGCCACGATGGGCCGCTCGGCCTCGTCGTTCAACTGGACCGGCAATCCGGCACCAAGGAAGAAGCGGCGATGTTGAGGGACGCGGTGCACGAGTTCTTTACCCAGCGGGCGCACGTCACCCGCCAGCGCCTTCGCCAGGTGCTGCGAGTGGGGCGGACGAGCCTGGTGATTGGCCTGGTCTTTCTCACCACCTCGATTGTCGTGAGTAATCAAGTCGGAGCCGGGAGCGACGCCGGCAACTTCGGCGGCATCGTCCGCGAAAGCCTGTTGATCGGCGGCTGGGTGGCGATGTGGCGGCCGCTCGAGGTGTTCCTCTACGACTGGTGGCCGATTCTTCGCGATGCGCGACTGCTGGACCGCATGGCGGCGATGGCGGTCCAGATCGTCCAGTCTTCGGCGGTTAAGCCTTCGCGACCGTAGCAGCTGGTCGGGCG
>JBDTMB010000088.1:0-15126 GCA_039934485.1 Vicinamibacterales bacterium | reverse complement strand
TCGATGCGATCGGGCGGCGCACTCTCATCCGCATGCGCGCGTTCGATCAGATCAGCGAGCCGGTGGTGTTCCCGGCCCACCCGCGCGTCCGCGCGGCGATCGCGCGGCTTGGTCACGTGCATGCCGCCGACGTTCATGTTTGTGAGCCCGCTGGTTACGGAGACATGATCGCGCTGCAACGCAATGCGCGAGTGATCGCCACCGACTCGGGTGGCGTGCAGAAGGAAGCGTACTGGCTGGGCGTGCCGTGCGTCACGCTCCGTGATGAAACAGAGTGGGTTGAGACGGTCGCCAACGGGTGGAATGTCCTCACCGGCGCCGACCCGGCGCGAATCCTTTCAGCCGCGCGCCAGGCCGCGAGGCCTGCAGATCGGCCCCCACTATGCGGTGAGGACGACGTGGTCGACAAAATCGTTTCGGTTCTCGGCGAAGGCCTGGGGCGAAGGTGAGCGAGACTCCGTTTCGTGTTGGACCGCCGCGGGGATGGGAAGCCCTCGATCTTGCGGAACTGTGGGATTTCCGCGAACTCGTATGGTTCCTTGTCTGGCGAGACGTCAAGGTTCGCTACAAGCGCGCGCTCCTGGGCGTGGCCTGGGCCCTCGTCCAACCGGCGATGACGATGGTGATCTTCACGATCGTCTTCGGACGCCTGGCGGGCCTGCCGTCGGAGGGCGTGCCGTATCCGCTCTTCACACTGGCGGCGCTGCTGCCCTGGCAGCTGTTCTCCGGTGCCGTGAACGGGTCCTCCAACAGCCTGATTGGCAACAGTGCCTTGCTGAGCAAGGTGTATTTTCCGCGGCTGATCATGCCGTTGGCCAGCGTGGCGGCGACAGTGGTGGATTTGGCGGTGGCCCTGGGCCTGCTGGTGGTCATGATGGCCTGGTATGCGCACGCTCCGACCGCGGCGATCCTCACCTTGCCATTGTTCGTGGTCATCGCCCTGGTCACGGCCTTTGGAATCGGGCTCTGGATCACCGCACTCACCGTCAAGTACCGCGACGTCCAGTACCTGATTCCATTTGCGATGCAGTTCCTGCTGCTGGCGTCTCCGGTGGCCTATTCCTCGCAAGTGGTGCCCGATGGCACGGCACGCATGCTGTTCGCGCTCAATCCGCTGGTGGGAATCGTCCAGGGATTTCGATGGGCGCTCCTGGGGACGGCGCCACCGACGCTGGCCGTCATGGCGCCGTCGCTGCTGATCGCCACCGTGCTGCTGGTGTCCGGGCTGTTCTTCTTTCGCCGCATGGAGGCCACTTTTGCCGACGTCATTTAGGGCACGACCGAGACGATGAGCGACGTCGCGATTCGCACGGAGGGACTCCGCAAGCGGTACCAGTTGGGCGCGAGAGCGTCTGCCTTTCGCTACGGCGCCCTGCGCGACACGCTGTCCGACCTGTTGGCCGCCCCGTTTCGCCGCGCGGCCGGGCGCGAGCAATCGGCAAATGGTCGGGCGCCGCATATCTGGGCGCTGGATGGCGTCACACTGGAAGTAAGGAAAGGGGAAGTTCTCGGCGTCATCGGTCGCAATGGCTCTGGCAAGAGCACCTTGTTGAAGATTCTGTCGCGGATAACGCGACCAACCGAAGGATGGGCCGATTTGTACGGGCGAGTCGGCTCACTTCTTGAGGTGGGCACCGGCTTCCACCCGGAGCTCACCGGCCGTGAAAACATCTTCCTGAACGGCGCGATCCTCGGAATGCGGCGGGCCGAGATCCTGCGAAAGTTCGACGACATCGTCGACTTCTCCGGCGTGTCCAAGTTCATCGACACCCCGGTCCGGCACTATTCAAGCGGCATGTACGTGCGGCTGGCTTTTGCGGTGGCCGCACACCTCGAGCCCGAAGTGCTTCTCGTGGACGAAGTGCTGGCAGTGGGCGACGCCGCGTTCCAGCGACAGTGCCTGGGCAAGATGCAGGACGTGAGCCAATCCGGTCGAACGATTCTCTTCGTCTCGCATAACATGCCGGCCGTGACGCGCCTGTGTTCCAGGGCGGTGCTGCTCACGGACGGCCGGATCAGTGAAGACGGCCCCGCCGACACGGTGGTGTCGCGCTACCTCTCGGCCGAGCTTGGCACGGCGGCGGTCAGGGAGTGGGCAGACCAGGCATCGGCGCCCGGCAACGAGGCGGTGCGCCTGAAGTCAGTTCGCGTCATCGACGCCGATGGCCGGCCGGTCGATTCGATTGATGTTCGCCGAGCGGTGGGCGTCGAGATCGTGTTCGACGTCACCGCCCAGAAGTACCAGTTCGTGCCGGGCTTCACCCTCGCCAACGATGAAGGCCAGCCGATCTTCAACGCGATCGATACGGCACCGGCCTGGCGAGAGGCGCGGCCGCCAGGCCAGTACACGACTATCGGATGGATCCCGGGGAACCTGCTCAACGAGGGCAGGGTGGTTGTGTCAGTGGCACTCGGCACATTCGTGGCCGGTGGCCGCTCCATTCGCCAGGCCCACGCCCTGGATGTGGTGTCGTTCCAGGTGGTTGATCCCGGCGAGGGCGGCACGGCTCGCGGCGACTATCCTGGCCATTGGCCCGCGCCGGTGCGCCCGTTGTTGCAGTGGACCACGGTGCGACGGTGACTGCCGCCCGGTGGCGCGGAACTGAGGAAACATGGATTTCATCTGGTCGATAGGCTCGCGCTGGCGGGCTCGCGTCAACGATTACGACACGCGCCGCCTGCTGGCGCAGTGCTTGCGGGTTGGCGATCCCGTGCGTCTTCGGTGGCCGGTCACGGTCCATCATCCGGCCGGACTGTCGTTTGGAGACCAGGTTGATGTCGGCGAGTTCACCGTCATTCGCGCCAATGGCGGCGTCACGATTGGCAACCGCGTCCTGATCGCCGCCCACGCCGTGATTACCAGCCGGCAACATCCAACCATGTTGCCCCGTTACGGAGTGGCCCTCGATGCGCCCGTGACGATCGAAGATGACGTGTGGATCGGCGCCGGGGCCATCGTCCTTCCCGGGGTCACCATCGGCGCCGGTGCGGTGGTTGCGGCAGGGGCTGTCGTCGTCGCCTCTGTTGATCGCGCCACTGTCGTGGCCGGCGTGCCAGCCCGCTTCATCAAGCAGATCCCATCGACAGAAGAAACATCATGAAGAAGGCACTGGTTCTCGGCTCGGAGGGCAACATCGGGGCGCCCCTGGTGAAACACCTGCGCTTCCAAGGCATCGAGGTGCTCGAAGCCGACATCAAGCCGGCGTGGCGTGACAACTTCATCATGGCGGACATCAACCACCCCATCGATCTGCTGCCGGCGTTCGACTGGCAGCCCGACGTGGTGTTCCTGCTGTCGGCGATGGTCAGCCGCGTGACGTGTGAACAGGCCAGCAGCCTGGCCATCGCCACCAATCTTGGTGGCGTCAACAACGTTCTGCAGATGGCCAAGCGCACCCGGTCGCGGGTGGTGTTCTTCTCGACCTCCGAGGTCTACGGACCGGGATGCGATCCGATGGACGAACGGATCTCGGATCCGAAGCCGAACAATCGCTACGGTCTCTCGAAGCTGCTCGGCGAGCAGCTGGTTGAGTACGAGGTGCGCACGCACGGCCTCAGGGCCTCGGTGTTGCGGCCGTTCATGGTCTACGACGAAAACGAAGACCTGGGCGACCACCGTTCCGCGATGATTCGCTTCACGAGCGATCTGGCGCTTGGGCGGCCCATCGACGTGCATCGTGGCAGCGCCCGCAGCTGGCTCCACGTCTCCGATGCGGTGCGCGCGATCGAGGCCGCGGCGACCCTGGACGAGTACGCGGTGATCAACATCGGCCATCCCGACGTCGTGCCGATCGCCGAGATGGCCGAGCAAATCCGCGTCACGCTGGGCGCGGCGCCCGCACTGGTGCGGGTGAATGAACTGCCGGCGCGCATGACGCTCGTCAAGAAGCCAACACTCGACCGGATGCGTGATCTATTGGGCGTGGTCCCGCGCGTATCGCTGGCGGATGGCATCCGCCTGGTCTGCTCGCGCGTCAATGAGCGGCTGCAGGCCGGGGAGCGGCCGGCCTGACTGCCAGCAAACGCCGTCGTCTATTGCTGTTGTACACGCTGGCCGGGAACGAAACCTATTCGTACCAACGAGCCTGGCCCCGGCAATTCCTCGCCTCACGGTTGTTCGACTGTACGCCGATTGACCTCGGCAATCTGGCGGTCGCGGCGCGATTGCGAGCCGGCTGGCTCGGCCACCGCTTCAATGGCGATGCCGTCGTCCTCCTGCACTCGGTGTTTTCAAACCTCTGCACGATACCCGCATGGCTGGTCGAAGCCCTGGCACGCCTGAAGCAGCCCAAGGTGCTCTTCATCGGCAACGAATACAAACTGATGCCGGAGAAGATGGACTTGTGTGAGAGGCTCGGCCTGGACTTGCTGATCTCACAAAGCCAGTCGACCGACGTCCATGCCCTTTATCGGCGTCGGCTTGGCTGCGCGGTCACCGGCATTCCCAACACGGGTCTTGATGCTGAATTGTTCGCACCGGTGACGCCTGACGAGCAACGCCCGATCGACATTGGCTATCGAGCCGATGACGGGCCGTACTACCTTGGCCACCGGGAGCGGCGGCAAATTGCCGACTACTTCACGACCCATGCGCAGGCGATGGGACTGCGCGCCGACATTTCGATGGCTCCGGCGGACCGATTTGACGAGCTGCGCTGGGCGGCATTCCTCAACCGCTGCAAGGGCCAGCTCGGCACCGAGGCCGGCGGCGACTACTTCGATCTCGATGACACCGCGCGGCTGTGCACGCTCGCACTCGAGCGGAAGTCCCGTGACGTGTCCTTTGAGGAGGTGTATGCCAACTGCCTGCAGGATCTGACCAGCGTGGTGCCGCTGCGGATCTTGAGTGGCCGGAACGTCGAAGCGGCCGCTACCGGCACGACGCAGATCCTGTTCGAGGGGCGCTATGATGGCTACTTCGTGGCCGACGAGCACTACATCCCGCTGAAGAAGGACTTCAGCGATGTGGATGACGCCGTGCGGAAGTTTCGCGATGCCGCGGTGCGGTCACGAGTGTCGGCCAATGCGCTCGCCCTCGTGCGCCAGGAGTTCACCTACGATCGGCTGCTCGCGCGGGTTGAGCACGCGGTCGCGCCGCTCCTATGAGCAGCCCCCTGCTGCGTTCGGCCGCCCGCCTGGTGCGTCAATCGGCGGCCCATGCCCAGGGCCTCGCGTCACTGATCGGCGGCGTGCCGGCGGGCGTGCGCGTGTCGTATGGCCAGCCGATTCCACTGCCCAGCGAAACGGCCGTTGGTGGCATCGTCAAACTCCAGGAATTGTCGGCATCGTTTCCCGAGTCGGGCGCGCGCTTCAACACGCTGTACCTGGTGTCCAGCCGATTGCCGCCGGCCGCGGTGGTTCGCGCAGACTGGGCGCGGCGAAAAGGCGCGCGCTTCGTGCTCAACCAGAACGGCGTCGCGTATCCCGCGTGGCACGGCCCAGGCTGGGAACGGTTCAACCGCGAGTGCACGGCGCTGCTGTCGCGTGCCGACCATGTGTTCTACCAAAGTGAATTTTGCCGGATCAGCGCGGATCGGTTTGCGGGCCCGGCGCGGGGCACCTGGGAAGTACTGCATAACGCCGTCGATACGCGCCGCTTCACCCCAGGCCCTCCTTCCGGCCCACGAGCCCTCACGCTGCTGCTCGCCGGCTCGCAAGACCAGTGGTATCGCCTCGACTCGGCGGTGCGGACGCTGGCGCTGCTGGTGGAGTCCGGCGTCGACGCCGAATTGCTGGTCACCGGACGCCTGTGGTGGACGCGCGATGCCGCCGCGAATCGACGCCAGGCCGAGGCGCTGGTTGACGAGGTTCGCATGACCAGCCGGGTGAGTTTCCTCGGCGCGTACACCCAGGCCGAAGCGCCGGCGATTTTCCGGCGCGCCCACATCGTGCTTCACACCAAGTACAACGACCCCTGTCCATCCGCCGTCCTCGAGGCGCTCGCGTGCGGGCGCCCCGTCGTCTACTCGAAGAGTGGTGGCGTGCCTGAATTGGTTGGCGACCAAGCCGGCATCGGCGTGGAGGCCGAGCTCAGTTGGGAGCGCGACGTGCCGCCCGATCCACACGCCCTGGCCGCAGCCGTGAAGGAAGTGCGATCGTCGTTGAGCACCTTCGCCGCCGCCGCGCGCGCTCGCGCGGTCGAGCGTTTCGACATCCAGCACTGGCTGCATCGTCACCGGCGAGTGTTCGAGCGCCTGGCCGCCTGATGCACATCCTCAGCCGCATCGCGATCGCCCCGTTCCGACTCCTGCCCGCGGCCGCGCGCCGGCGGCTGGCTCAACTTGCCACGCGCGCCGCGGCCGCCGGCCCTCCAGCGAAGGCGATGCGCGAGCTCCTGGTCATGGACGCCGACCTCTCGGGCCAAATCGACCTGGTCGCCCTCGGCTACGACCAGGGCGTGCACGTCAAGCACCGCTTGATGAAGTACCACGATTTCTTCGTGGAGCGCGTGCGGACCGGGGAGCGGGTCCTCGATATCGGCTGCGGCTACGGCGCCGTGGCCCATTCGATCGCCAGCCGGACCGGCGCGATCGTCACCGGCTTCGACATGGAGCCGGCCAACGTCGACAAGGCGCGGGCGCGCTTTCCACACGAGCGGCTGACGTTTGTCCAGGGCGAGGCCCCGGCGGTGCTGCCACCCGGACCCTTCGACGTCATCGTGATGTCCAACGTGCTCGAACACATCGATCGCCGCGTCGAGTTCCTGCGCGAGGTGCAGGCCAGGCTCAAGCCCAATCGCTGGCTGATTCGCGTGCCGATGTTCGACCGCGACTGGCGTCCGGCGATGAGAAAAGAACTGGGCTTGTGGGCCTACGGCGATCCGACCCACTTTACGGAATATACGCGCGGAAGCTTCGAGGCCGAAATGCGCGAGGCCGGGTTTGTGATTACGCACCTGCAGGTCAACTGGGGCGAGGTGTGGGCCGAAGTCGCCGCACCGAAGGGATGGCAGCAGTGACCGAGGCTGCGGCACTCTTTGTCTCCCCGTCCACCTCGATGCGCGACGTGATCGCCTGCATTGACCGCACGTTCATGGGCATCGCGCTGGTGATCGACGATGAGCGCCGCTTGCTGGGCACGATTACCGACGGCGACATCCGGCGCGCGCTGCTGGCCGGCTACGAGCTGGGCACCCCCGCCAGCGTGTTGCTCGAGACCAAGTCTGAAGCGGCGCCGCGCGTGCCAACCACGGCGATGCAGGGCGCGTCGAAGGCCGAATTGCTCGAGCTGATGCAACAGCACGAGCTGCGGCAGATCCCGCTGGTTGACAACGAGAACCGCGTCGTCGGCATCGAGCTGCTGAGCGAGCTGCTCGAGGAGTACCAGCTGCCGCTGCGCGCGCTGGTGATGGCGGGTGGGTTTGGCACGCGCCTGCGGCCGTTGACGGCCGACCACCAGAAGTCGATGCTGCCGGTCGGCGACCGGCCGCTGCTCGAGGTGATCGTCGATCAGCTCCAGCAGGCCGGCATCCGCCGGGTCAGCGTGGCCACGCACTTCAAGTCCGACCAGGTGCAGCAGCACTTCGGCGATGGCAAGAAGTTCGGCGTCGACATCGCCTACATCAACGAGGGCGAACCGCTGGGCACCGCCGGGGCGTTGGGATTGATGCCGGATTCGGACGAGCCGATCCTCGTCATGAACGGCGACATCCTCTCGAAGGTCAACCTGGTCTCGATGCTCGAATACCACCGGGCCAATGCGGCCGACATGACGATCGCGGTCCGCCCCTACGAGTTCCAGGTCCCCTACGGAGTGGTGCGCACCGAGGGCGTGACCGTCACGGCGGTCAAGGAAAAGCCGGTCGTCAATTACCTGGTCAACGCCGGGATCTACCTGCTCAATGGCGGCGTCAGCCGTCTCGTGCCGGCCGGCCAGCGCTTCGACATGACCGACCTGATCGCCCGGGCCATCGCCGAGCGGCTCCGGGTGATCAGCTTTCCGCTTCGCGAGTACTGGCTCGACATCGGGCGCGTCGAAGATTACGTGAAGGCGGTGACGGAGTTCGGAGGCGGACATGACGAAGACTGACTGGCGCGGGCGCACGGTGCTCGTCACCGGAGCCGCGGGTTTCATCGGCAGCCACCTGGTTGAGCGTCTGGTGGCCGAAGGGGCCCGGATCCGCGCCCTGGTCCGCTACACCTCGATGGGCAGCCGCGGCTGGCTCGATCGATCGCCGGTGGCCGGCGACGTCGAATTCGTGTCCTCCGATATCGGCGACGCCGGTGCCGTGGGACGAGCCATGAAGGGCGTCGACACGGTTTTCCACCTGGCGGCTCTCATCGGCATCCCATATTCCTACGTCGCGCCAGATTCCTACGTGCGCACCAATGTCGAAGGCACGGCAGTGGTGTTGCGCGCCGCGCTCGAGGCCAACGTCCGCCGCGTCGTTCACACCTCGACGAGCGAGGTCTACGGCACCGCGCTGACGGTACCGATCTCGGAGGAGCATCCGCTGCAGACGCAGTCACCGTACGCCGCCAGCAAGGCCGGCGCCGACCTGCTCGCGTGGTCGTACCACCGGTCGTTTGGCCTCGGCGTGTCGATCGTCCGGCCCTTCAACACGTTCGGACCGCGACAATCCACCCGCGCCGTGATCCCGACCATCATCACGCAGGCGCTGTCCGGCATCGAGATCAAGCTCGGTACGGTGTCGCCAACTCGCGATTTCACCTACGTCCTCGATACGGTCGAAGGGTTCCTGCGTGTTGCCGACGCCGATACGGCGGTGGGTAGCGTCGTGAACATCGGTTCGGGTGAAGAAATCTCGATTGGCGATCTCGCCCGCGTGATCGTCGAACTCACCGGGTCCAAGGCGGCGGTGCGGCTGGATGCCGCGCGCGAACGCCCGGCCACCAGCGAAGTCGAGCGTCTCTGCGCCGACAACACGCGCGCGCGAGCCATCGGTTGGACCCCGGCGCGCTCGCTGCGCGAGGGCCTCACGGAAACCATCAACTGGATGAAACCGAATCTTGGCCTCTTCCGGGCGGGTGACTACGGTGTCTGAACCCGGCGCTCCCGTGGCTGAAGGCGTGGTGGCGCTGTCCGAGCCGCAAATCGGCGGCAACGCCTGGGCCTACGTCAAGGAGTGTCTCGACACCGGCTGGGTGTCGTCCGCCGGCGCATTTGTCTCGCGGTTCGAGCGCGAGATGGCGGCGCTCAGCGGCAAGGCGCACGCCGTGGCGTGTACGAGCGGCACCGCTGCGCTGCACCTGGCGCTCGCCGTGGCCGGTGTCGGACCGGATGACGAGGTGCTCGTGCCGGCGTTGACGTTCTCGGCGCCGGCCAACGCCGTTCGCTACCTTGGCGCCTGGCCGGTCTTCATCGATATCGAACCAGATCATTGGCAGATGGATCCAGAGCGGCTCGCCTTCTTCGTCGAACACGACTGCGACTGGCGCGACGGCCGGCTCATCAACCGCGCCACCGGGCGGCGGGTGCGTGCGGTCTTGCCGGTGGACTTGCTCGGCCATCCCTCGGACATCGGCCCCATCATCGACGTGGCCCGTTCGCGCGGGCTGGCCGTGGTCGAGGACGCCACCGAAAGCCTTGGCGCCCGGTATCGCGGCGAGCGCGTCGGCCAGCGCGCCGACGCGTCCTGTTTCAGTTTCAACGGCAACAAGATCGTCACGGCCGGCGGTGGCGGCGTGCTGACGACCGATGACCAGGCGTGGGCCGAACGCGCGCGGCACCTGAGCACGCAGGCGAAGGTCGATCCGATCGAATACGTGCACGACGAGATCGGCTTCAACTATCGGCTGACTAATCTCCAGGCCGCGCTTGGCGTCGCGCAACTGGAACAACTCGACGGGTTCGTCGCCGCCAAGCGCCGGATTGCCGCGACCTATTCGACCGCGTTTGCCGGGGCACCCGGCATCACGACGATGAAGGAAGCGCCGTGGGCCTTCAGCACGTTCTGGCTGTACACGATCCTCGTGGATCCAGAAACATTCGGCTGCGGCAGCCGCGCCTTGATGGAGCGCCTGCGTCTGGCCCGCATCCAGGCGCGGCCGCTCTGGCAGCCGCTTCACCTTAGTCCGGCTCACCGCGGATCACCGAAGGCCAGCGCACCGGTGGCCGAGCGGGTCGCGGCCAGGGCCCTCAGCCTCCCCAGTTCAACCGGCCTGACGGCCGAAAACCAACACCGCGTGATCGACTTGATTCGACGATGACCGCGCTGCCATTCACGATTGGGCAAAGGGTGGTTGGGCGGGGCGCCCCTTGCCTGGTCATCGCCGAAGCCGGCGTCAATCACAACGGCAGCCTCGATACCGCCCTCAAGCTGGTCGATGCGGCCGCTGAGGCCGGCGCGGATGTGGTGAAGTTCCAGACCTTCGATCCGGTGCAACTGGCAAGTCCCGCTGCACCACGCGCCGAGTACCAACTGCGGGCGACCGGCAGTGGCGACTCGCAGCTGTCGATGCTGCAAAGCCTGACGCTGCCCCTGGATGCCTACCCGCCCCTGCAAGCGCGCGCGCGCGACCGCGGCATCGTGTTCCTGTCGACCCCGTTCGACCGCGACAGCGCCGACTTTCTCGATTCGCTTGGTCTTCCGGCGTTCAAGATCGGTTCGGGCGATCTTGGCAATGCGCTGCTGCTGCGCCACGTCGCCCGCAAGGGCAAGCCGATGATCCTCTCGACCGGCATGGCCAATCTCGACGAAGCGCGCGCCGCCTTGCAGGCCGTCCGCGAGATCAACAACGTGCCGCTGGCGGTGCTGCACTGCGTATCGGCGTACCCGGCCGAATCCGACGACTGCAATCTCAGGGTCATCGGCACGATGGCGGAGGCCCTCGCGGTGCCGGTGGGCTTTTCCGATCACACGGTGGACGACCTCGTCGCGATCGCGGCGGTGGCCGCCGGCGCGGTGATCATCGAAAAACACCTGACCCTCGACGTCACGCTGCCGGGCCCGGATCACTCGGCCTCGCTCGAGCCTGGGCCATTCCGCCGCCTCGTGGAGACCATCCGCCGGATGGAGAGAGCGCTTGGTGACGGCGTCAAACGCCGGATGCCGGCGGAAGAAGAAGTGGCGGCCGTCGCCCAACGCAGCCTCTACTGGAATCGCGACTTGCGGCGGCACGACACCGTCGCGGAAAGCGATTTGGTGGCGTTGCGGCCCCAGGGCGGCATCCCGCCAAGCCAGTGGACCCGGGTCGCCGGCCGTCGCGTCACGCGCGATGTCGCCGTGGGTGAAATCGTAGCGGCTGGCGATGTCGAGTAGGGATCGCTGGATGGCAGCGGTCGCCTGGCGCGTGCGCAATGCGATTTGGGCGATCCGCCGCTTGCCGCCGACCCTGCAGGCGTGGCTGGCGTTCAGGCGCAACATTTCCGCCTACACCGTGCTTGATGAAATGGAGTTGAAGGCGACGCGAACGAGCGACACGGTATTCATCTTCGGGTCGGGGCGATCGCTCAGCGCGATCCCCGAGCCGGAGTATCGCGCGATGGAAGCGCACAACACGATCGGGTTCAACTGGTTCGTCCACCAGCGATTCGTTCGCTGCGACTATCACCTGGTGCGCGAGATCGTCGGCAGCGACCTGGGCGCGCGCTGGCGAACCGAAGTGCCGAGGTATTTTGCCCTGGCGCGCCAGAGCCCGATGTTCGCGCGCACGATCTTTCTCGTGCAGTCGGGATTTCGCGCGATCAACGGCAACCGGGCGATCGGCTACCGCTACCTGCCGGCCGACCACCCGGTGTTTCTCTTTCGCACTCGACGCGGGTCACTCGAGCCCAGTGCGTCGCTGCGCGAGGGACTGACCCACGCGCATGGCACGTTGTCCGACTGCGTGAATGCCGCCGCCCTTCTGGGCTGGACGCGGATTGTCCTGGTCGGCGTCGATCTCTACGATCGCCGGTATTTCTGGCTGGGCGAGGACGAATCGACCGCAGACGAAGCCAGCGTCGATGCGCCCCACCGGACCGCCGTCGCCGGGGTGGTAGAGCAACTTCGTCAATGGCGCGCCCATTACGAACCCAAGGGCATCCACCTGTACACCTATAACCCGAAGTCGCTGCTCGCAGCCGTGTTGCCGCTGTGGCCGGCCGCCGGTGAGGCGGCGACGCGATGAGCGGCGCGATGCCGACGATCCTCGCCATCATTCCGGCCCGGGGCGGGTCGCGAGGCCTGCCCGGCAAGAATATCCTCGCCGTTGGCGGACGGCCGATGATCGCGTGGTCGATCGACGCCGCCCGTCACGCCGCGTCGATCGATCGCGTGGTCGTGTCCACCGACGATAAGGAGATTGCGGCGGTGGCGCGGGCGTGTGGCGGGGAAGTGCCGGGCCTGCGGCCCGCCGAACTGGCACGGGACGACACGCCCGGAGTGGATCCGATCGTGCACATGGTCCAGTCGCTGCGCACCTCCGAGGACTACGCGCCCGACTACGTGATGGTCCTCCAACCAACGTCGCCGCTACGGACCGCGGGAGACATCGAGGCGGCCGTCGCGCTGCTCCGCGCCCGGAAGGCAGCCGCGGTGGTCAGCGTCTGTGCCGTGACGCAGCACCTCGCGTGGATGAAACGCGTTGACCCCGACGGCAGGATGGCGGCGCCGCATGAGGCGCCGCCCCGGCAGGAGGTCCAGCCGCAGTACGTGCTGAACGGCGCGATCTATCTCGTCGCCACCGAGTCGCTGATGGCCACGCATTCCTTGTACGCCGAGCCCACCTACGTCTACGTGATGCCGGCCGAGCGGTCGATCGACGTCGACGCGCAGTGGGACTTGCATCTCGCTGACCTCGCGCTGCGGTTCCCGATGCCGGACCAGCCATGAGATCGATTGCGGCGGTCTCGGTGTCGCGGGCCGATTACGGCATCTTGCGGCCGGTGCTGCGAGCGATCCAGAGCGCGCCGGAGTTGCAGTTGCACCTCGTCGTGGCCGGGACGCACCTGCCGGATGCGCCAAACAGCACGAGCGGGGCGATCGCCGCCGACGGATTCCAGCCGGCCGCCTCGGTGCCGACGCTGCCCGGTGATGACACGCCGCTTGGGGTGGCCCGGGCCACCGGCCGGGCGCTCACCGGGTTTGCCGAGGTCCTCGAATCACTTCGCCCCGACCTCGTGATGCTGGTGGGCGATCGCTTCGAGACGCTGGCCGCGGCCGGCGCGTCGGCGCTGCTCGGCCTGCCGATCGGGCACCTGCATGGCGGCGAGTTGACGGAAGGGGCGATCGACGATCAGATCCGTCACGCGATCACCAAGATGAGCCATCTCCACTTCGTGGCGTCGGCACCGCAGGCGCGCCGCGTCATCCAGATGGGCGAGGAGCCGTGGCGGGTCACCGTGTCCGGCGCCGCAGGGCTCGACATCGTCACGTCGATCAGGTGGTGGGACACCGCGCAGATCGAGCAGGCGATCGGCCTGGCGCTGCCGGAGGCGCCGCTGCTGGTCACCTACCATCCGGTGACGTTGGATCAGGGGGCTGCCGCCGCCCACGTTGACGAACTGATCGCCGCGCTCGACACCGAGGCGCGCCCCATCATCGTCACGGCGCCGAACGTGGACGCCGGCAACATCGTGGTTCGCGCGCGTCTCGAAGCCTGGGTGCGGCGCCGGCCGAACGCGGCCTTCGTCGAGAATCTCGGCGTCGAGGGCTACTGGTCGGTGATGGCGGTGGCCGCGGCGATGGTGGGAAATTCATCGAGCGGCATCATCGAAGCCGCCAGTGTGCGATTGCCCGTGGTCGACGTCGGCGATCGGCAGGCGGGCCGGGATCGCGCGGCCAACGTGGTGCACGTTGGCAACACGCGCGAAGAAATTCGATCGGGCATCGACGCGGCAACCAGCCCCGCATTCCGCGCGGGCCTCAGCGGGCTGGTCAACCCCTACGGCGACGGCCACGCGGCGGAGCGAATCGTGCGCGTGCTCCGCGAGACCAGCGCCGATCGGCGCCTGCTCACCAAGCGTTTTCATCATGTCGATCCTGCTCATCACCAAGCCGACTGAGGCCTGCCGCGAAGCGCAACGGTTCCTGCGCGCACTGGCGCCGGACTGCGTCGTGCTCGAAGGCGAGCGGACCGACGCGATGCCGGACCTCTTGCGGAAGTGGTCCGGCGACTACCTGTTCTCCTTCGTCGGACCATGGATCGTGCCCGCCGCCGCGCTCACTGGCACGCGCCAGGCGGCGTGGAACTTTCACCCGGGCCCTCCCGCGTATCCCGGCATTGGCTGCTACAACTTTGCCCTCTATGACGAAGCGGCCGAATACGGCGTGACCTGTCACGAGATGGCGCCGGCGGTGGACACCGGACGGATCGTGAGAGTGGTGCGGTTCCCGGTGTTTCCGGAAGACACGGTCGCGCTGCTCAAAGAGCGGTCGATGGCGTACCTCCTGGTGTTGTTTTACGACGTCGTCGGCGCGCTGCTGAAGGGCGTGCCCCCCGGGGTCTCCGACGAGCGATGGACTCGGCAGCCCTACACGCGGCAGCAACTCGACGCGTTGTGCCGGCTTGACCACGGTATGTCCGCGGCCGAGATCCGCCGCCGGGTGAGGGCGACGACGTTCCCGGGCGCTCCCGGCCCATATTTCGAAGACGGCTCGCCGCTGCCCAGATGACCGACGCCCGGCATACGCGGATCATTCCGCGCCTCGACATCAAGGGGCCGAACCTGGTGAAGGGCGTGCACCTCGAGGGACTGCGCGTGCTCGGACAGCCCGAGGCCTTCGCCCGCTGGTACTCCGAAGGCGGCGCCGACGAACTCATCTACCTCGACGTGGTCGCCAGCCTCTACGGCCGCAACAGTCTCCTCGACTTCGTCTCGCGGACCTCAGCCGAGATCTTCATCCCGCTGACTGTTGGCGGCGGGCTGCGCAGCCTCGACGACATCCGCGCGGTGCTGTGCGCCGGCGCCGATAAGGTCGCGCTGAACACCGCGGCAGTGGCCGACCCCGCCCTGATCACGGCGGCGGCCCATCGGTTTGGATCGTCGGCCATCGTGATCACGATCGAGGCGATAGAAACCGCGCCGGGCAAGTACGAGGCCTTCACCAACAACGGCCGGGAAGCCACCGGCCTCGACGCGGTTCTGTGGGCCGAGCGCGCCGTCTCGCTCGGCGCCGGCGAGGTCCTGCTGACCTCGGTCGATCGCGAGGGCACCGGCCGCGGCTTCGATCTGGCGTTGACG
>JBDTMB010000087.1:0-15137 GCA_039934485.1 Vicinamibacterales bacterium | reverse complement strand
CCACCGTGCGCACGATCTGGATGTCCTTGATCTTCTCGACATCCACCGTGTGCGGGTCGTCCGCCAGCACCACGTAGTCGGCCAGCTTGCCGGCCGTGATGGTGCCCTTGATCGCTTCCTCGCCTGACGCCCACGCGCCGTTGTAGGTGTTGACCGCGATCGCCTCGCTGACGCTGATCTTCTGGTTCGCGCCCCACACCTTGCCGTCCCACCCCTTGCGCGTGACCATGCCCTGGATGCCCATCAGCGGCGCGAACGGACCCGGGCTGAAGTCCGAGCCGGCCGCGGCATAGACGCCCGCGTCGATCAGCGAGCGGAACGCCATGCAGTTCTTCATCATCTCCTCGCCGTAGTACACGAACTTGTCCGGGTTGTAATAGGCGTAGGTGGTGAAGAGCGCCGGCACGGCGCCGAGCGCCTTGATGCGCGCAATCAGCGACGGATTGACCTGCGTGCAGTGCGTGATCTTCGGCCGTGCGTTGGCGCGCGGCGCGAGTTTCTGCGCGCGCTCCACCGCGGTGAGGTACATGTCGATCGCCACGTCGCCGTTGGCGTGGCAGTTCACCTGGATGCCGGCGCGGTGCACGCGCTCCACCCACGCGTTCAACGTCTCCTGCGTCTCGGTGACGTTGCCTTTGTAAGGCGGCGTCACCCCCGGATACGGCGTGCTGAGCGCCATCGTCCGCTCCGAGAACGAGCCGTCCACCGTGTGTTCGGAAGTGGCGCCGAACTTGATCCATTCGTCGCCGAAGCCGGTCTGGATGCCGGCCGCGATCATCGCCTCCAGCGCGCTGCCGGAGGCTTCATAACTGATGCGGTGATGCAGATCGCCGCGGGCGCGGACATCCTGCATCGCCTGCAGGTTGCCGCCCTCATGATGCACGCTGGTGAGGCCGTAGCGCGCGAACTGCCTGGAGATATAGGCGACGCCCTCGCGTGAGCGCTGCTCGATCTGCGCCGGTGTGTAAGTGGGCCGCGTGCCGATCTTGTTGAACGGCGCCGACGCGCGGTCGGTGACGCGCCCGTTCAACTGCCCGTTCGCGTCCTTGTCGTAGGTCCCGCCCATCGGGTTGGGCGTGTCCTTGGTGACGCCGGCCATCTCGAACGCCTTGGTGTTGTAGAAATACGTGTGGCCGCCGCGATGGCGGACGATCACCGGATGGTCCTTGGAGACTTCATCCAGGTCGTGGATGTTGAGCATCCGCTTGTCGCTCATCTTGGTGTCGTCGAAGAAGAAGCCCTCCACCCACTGGCCGGGCGGCGTCTTGTCAGCACGATCGCGCAGCTTGCCGATGATGCTGCGGATGCTGACGAATTCCACTTCGAAGGGATTGCCGACCAGCACCTCGTTCAGCAGCGTCTCGCCACCGGCGTGGTTGTGGCAGTCGACAAAGCCGGGGACGACGGTCATGCCCTTGGCGTCGAAGGTCTGCGTGTTCTTGCCCGCCAGGTTCTTGATGTCGCTCGACGAGCCGACGGCCATGAAGCGCCCGCCGCTCACGGCAAAGGCCTCCGCGCGCGGCGCCTTGGGGTCCATCGTGTAGACCTTGGCATTGACGACGATCAGATCGGGATCGTGTCCGCCGCCGGTGGCGCCTGGCGGCGCGGCCTGCGAAGCTGCTACGTGGGCGGCCAGTTCCGGCGCGCCGGCCAGCGCGGCCAGCGCCGCGCCAGAGACGTTGATGAACTCTCGGCGGTCCACCTTCGCCTTCGGCGTCGGCGGGACAGGTTTGTGGAGGGTGTGCGACATGCGCCAATGCTACACCTCCAGCCGTCTGGCCGCGAGGGCCGAGGGGTACAATCGCATGATGCCCGTCCTCGGCGGCCTGGGCCTGGCCGCGCTGCTGTTCATTCCCTCAATCGGTGACGCGCAAGCTCCGGCGGCGGCGGCGCGCGCCCTCGCGGGCCTCGTGATCGATGCTGACACGCGCGCGCCGATCGCGGGCGCCACGGTGTCGGTTGGCGCGTCGCACGCGACCACCGACGCGACCGGACATTTCACGCTGCAGGTGGCCGCGGGCGAAGCCAGAGTCGTGGTGAGCGCGCCCGGCTACTTCGCGCTGACCACCACGATCGACGTCAGGACCGCCGACTTCACGAATGCCGAACTGGCGCTCGCGCGAGAGACCGGTTACGCCACCAGCGTCAACGTCGTGGGCGCGGCGCCGGCCATCGCGCCAGCCACGCAAGCGGTGCAACCGGTGGAAGTCTTGAAGACACCCGGCGCGCTGGACAACATCTATCGCACGCTGCAAACGCTGCCGGGCGTGGCGGCGGCCGAGGAATTTGGCAGCCGCCTCGTCGTGCGCGGCGGCTCGCCCGACGAAAACCTCACGATGATGGACGGGGTCGAGATCCACGATCCCTATCGCCTCTTCGGGTTGACGAGCGCGTTCAATCCCGAGACGATTCAACGGTTCGAGTTGGCCACGGGCGGATTCAGCGTCAAGTATGGCGATCGGTTGTCGTCGCTGCTGATTGTCGAGAATCGCGATGGGCAGCAGGGCCAGGGGCTGGCCGGATCCGCATCGCTCAGCATCACCGACGCCAACGTCGTCTTCGAAGGCGGGCTTCCGCGTAAGGCCAAGGGCTCGTGGCTGGTCACGGCCCGGCGAACCTATTACGACCTGGTGGCGGAGCGGGTCACCGATCAGCAATTTCCTGGCTTCGCCGACGTGCAGGCGAAAGGCACGTGGGAGCCGGCCCCTGGACGCAAGTTCACGCTCTTCGGCTTAAGCAGCAGGCAGTCCGCCGCGGTGGCGATCGACGAGGACACCGCGCACGGCGAATTCAACGACGACACCAGCAACGACCTCGCGTGGCTGCGCTTCGACAGCTCGATCGGCAAGCGCGGACAGTCGCACACCATCGCCGGTTATTCCGATACCCGGTCCACCTTCGGCGTCGATGCGGCGTTCCAGGACCAGGGGCAGCGTTCGAATGCACCCGGCGACGAGCACTTCGGCACGGCCAACGTGATCTTCGAGCGCGCGCTCACCGTGCGCGACCTGTCGTTGCGCCAGGAATTCTCGTGGGCCGTCGGCGCGCACGTGGTCGAAGCCGGAGGCGAGTCGCACACCTTGACGACGGGGTTGACGTTCCAGGTGACCGGCGATCGTAACGACCAGGCGGCGAATGGATCGAGCGCGCGTGGCGGCGCGGGACTTCCCGACCTGCTCGCGTCCTCGCTCGATTCGACGCGCGGCGGCGCCTGGCTCCAGGACACGTGGCAAGTCGGCGCCAGCGGATCGGTGCAGGGCGGCCTGCGGTTCGACTACGCCGGTGTCACCGGCGAGCTGTTGTTGTCGCCGCGGGTGTCGGGGACCTTCGGCCTCGGGCCCTCGACGCGCCTCAAGGCCGCGGTCGGTCAATACACGCAAAGCCCTGGCTACGAAAAGCTCGCCCAGAGCGACTACGTGCTCGATTACACCAACGACGCGGTCCGCTCGCTGCGCAGCGAACGCGCGGTGCAGGCCTCTGTCGGTGTCGAGCGCGATCTCGGCCGCGCGGTGTCGATGCGCGTCGAAGGCTACTACAAGCGCTTCAACGATTTGCTGATTGGACGGCTCGAGAGCGAGGCCGAGCGCGCGGCGCGGGTGGCGCGCTACGATTTTCCGCTCTCGCTCGCCTCGAACATCCCCACCGATCCCATCATCACCACCGTGCCCACCAACGACGGCGTTGGTCGCGCCTACGGTTTCGATCTCTTCATCTCGAGGACGCAGGCGCCTGCCGATGCGCGCCTTACCGGTTGGGCCAGCTACACCTGGGGCAAGGCGGATCGCGACGCCTACGGGCGTCACTATCCGTTTGAATACGATCGCCGTCACCAGTTTGGGATGGTGGCGTCGTATCGCCTCACACCGCATTGGTCGCTGGCCGCGACGACGCGCCTCGCCTCCGGCTTCCCGCGCACGGCGCCGCTCGGCGTCCGCGTGGTGGGCGCCGAGGATGCACTCGATACCGACGGCGACGGCATCACCGACGAACTCCTGCCGAAGCGCGATCCATCGGGCCTGCTGGTCTACGGCGTCAACTATGGTTCGGTAGACAATCTCAACGGCTCGCGGCTCCCGCTGTTCGCGCGCATCGACCTGCGCGCCACGTGGCGCCCGCGCGGCGCGGCGGGGCGATGGGAATTTTACGCGGAGGTGATCAACCTGCTGAACCGCGAGAACGTCGGCGCCTACCAACCGCGCCTCGACTACGATCCCGCCTCCGACCACCCCGCCATCGTCGAGGAACGCGATCAGTCGATTCCGCGGCTGCCGACGATTGGCGTCCGGTTCAAGTTCTAGCGGAACTGCTGAGAGGCAAAGTCGCCCGCGGGCGGTCACGAGACGCGACGGCAGATGTCGTATTTCTTCACGAGTCGCCCAAACGCGCGGCGGTCCTTCTTGGCCTCTTTGGCAGCGTGCGTGACGTTGCCGCCATGCCTGACCAGCAGCTCTTCGACAAACCGTCGCTCGAACGAAGAGACCGCCAGTTGCCGGGCATTCCGGAATGACAGGTTCGCGGGCTCGGGCGCATCAGGATGACTGCCAGCGTCCAGCTGGACGTGGGCTCGAAGGATGGTGTCTCCTTCGGCAAAGGTCACGGCGCGCCGGACGACGTTCCACAATTCCCTGACGTTGCCCGGCCAGTCGTAGGCCTCGAGGGCCTCCGCAGCCAATGGTGACAGGGTCTTCTGCGGCAGCTGCTGCTCGTCACAGCCAGCTCGCACGAAATGACGAGCCAGCAGCGACACGTCACCCGGCCGTTTCCGCAGCGGAACCAGGTGCAGGGCAAGCACGCACAGCCGGTAGAACAGATCTGCCCGGAACCGCCCCTGGCGCACCAACGCGGCCAGGTCTTGATTGGTCGCCGAAAGCACGTTGACGTCGGCGCGCACGAACCGCTCCGCGCCCAACGGCTTGAACGTCCGCTCCTGGAGGAACCTCAGGAGCTTGGCTTGGGCGGACGATGACAGGGCGTCCACTTCGTCGAGGAAGACGGTGCCGCCGTCAGCGATCGCCAACAGACCGCGCTGTTCGGCCCGCGCGTCGGTGAAGGCGCCGCGGGCATGCCCGAACACCTCGTTCTCGAACAGTTGATCGGGCAGCGCGCCGCAGTCGATTGGAATAAACGGGTGGCGGGCACGCGGTCCGAGATGATGAATCGCCCTGGCACAGAGTTCCTTGCCAGTGCCCGTCTCGCCGGTGATCAGGACTGAATGACCGGTGCGCGCCACGGTCGGGATGCGCGCGACCATGTTGAGGAACGCCGGCGCCCGTCCGACCAGTGAACCCAGACCCATTTCATGAGTCAATCGCTCCGAGACCGCGGCGGCACTCTCCCTGGGCGCTCCCAGCAGACGGCGTATGCGTTCGCGTCCCTCGGTGCCTCGAATCGGCCACAACACAAAGTCGTCGACGGTTCGCGCCACCGCGCACAGAAGCTCCGCGGGTGCCTCCTGCCTCAACACGGCAATGGCCGGCACTGGCGAGACGACCGCTCTGGGTCCCTGCCACTGTGACAGCGAGGTCACGTCGTTGGGAAAAACAAAGATCACGCAATCGGCGTCGCGGAGTCGGAGCGCGCCGTCACCGGACGCGTCCCACGTCAAGACCTGGCACTGGGCATCTTCCCCGAGAAGTTCGCCCCATCCAGGCCAAGGTTCGGCTGAATTCTGGACCAGCAAGATTCTACGCATGGGCTTTACGACGGAGGGAAGAACAACTTAACGCCGTGCAGCACGCAGCGCAATAGGAAATCTGTTGCGTGCTCGAGCTGTCGCGGCAAGCCCAACGGATGGTAGGCTCGCCACGAGCTGTGACTAACGAGTCCTCGATCGGCCCCTTCACCCCGCATTGGCACCTGCGCGCCGAGCTCATGCGTATGCTCGAAGGCCTGGCCCGTTGCCTGCGCGCGCAACGCGATCGCGGCCGGACCGCCACCGGAGACGCGGTGCGCGGCTTCGTGATCGAAGAAGGCGAAACGGAAGGACTCGTCGCGGAGCTGGCGGCGCACCTGCGCGGCGAGCCGCACGATGCCACGCCGGCGACCCCCTCGCGGCCGCGCGACGCCATTTCCGCTCGCGCCGATCGCGGCGCCGGCCAAGGTACCTTCCTGCCGCTGCGCCACGCGCAGCGGGCCTTCGACCTCACGCCCATGGAATACGACGCGATGCTGCTGGCGCTCGCAGTCGAATTGGACGGCCGCTTCGGCCGGATCGTCGCGTACCTCAACGACCACGCCGGGCGCACGCGTCCGACGCTCGGCCTGTCGCTGGCGATGACCCACTACGACGGCGGGGCCCCGATTTCGCCGGCCGCGCCCGTCGAGCTGCTCGATCGTCCGCTGCTCCGCGACGGCCTGATCGAGCTCGAGGGCGACGCGCCGCTGCCCGCCCGGACGCTGCGCCTTGCGGCGGGCATGGTCGCCAGGCTGAGCGCGGTCGAGCACGACGACACGCCACCCTGGCTGACGGCCCGCACCATTCAGCAGGACCTGCTCGGGCGGCTGGTCCTCGACGACCTGGTCGCGCACCAACTCGCCCGCTGGGGAGACGACCTGCGCGCCCGCCGGCAGACGCTGCCCCTGCTGGTTGCGGGACCGCCTGGACACGGACGCGCGACCGCCGCCTGCGCCGCGCTCTTCCGCGCGGGCTTGCCGGTGGTGCAGGTTGAGGTCACCGGCGACAACGCGACGGAGCGCCTGCGCGTCGCCCGGCGCGAGGCGCGATGGCACGACGCCGCGATCCTGTTGCGCCTCGAACCCTCGCCGGCGCCGATCGACTGGCCGACGCTCTGGCGCGGCACGCTCGGTGCGCGAGCGCTGGCCATCGTCATCGCCCCCGACCAGGTGAGCCAGGCCACCGACGGCGCGCCCGCCGAACCGGCGGTGATTCGCGTCGATGAACCCGGCGTGTCGCAGCGTACTCGCCTGTGGTCGGCGCTGCTGCCGCGCGGCATCGCCTGCACGGACTCCGAGCTCGACGAGCTGGCCGGCCGTTTCCCCTTCGGCCCCGGACGGATCGCGCGCGCGATTCGGCGCGCCGCCGCCGACGTCTCGCTGCGCGTTCCGGATGAACGACGCGTCGACTTCGCCTCGCTGCTCGGCGCGGCGCGCGTGGTGGACGCGGCCGCCATCGGGCCACTGGCGCAGAAGCTGCCGCTGCCCTATCTCCGCACCGACCTGATCGTCCCGCCGCAGGTGGCGGGCGAGCTCGACCTCGCGCTCGCCTGGGTGCGGCACCGCCATCGCGTACTGCACGAGTGGGGCTTCGTGCGGCGCGTCACGATGGGGCACGGGCTGACCGCACTGTTCAGCGGCCCGTCGGGCACCGGCAAGACGATGGCCGCGCAGGTGCTCGCGCGCGAGCTCGGCCTCGACCTGTTCCGCATCGATCTCTCGCAGATCATGAGCAAGTACATCGGCGAGACGGAGAAGAACCTGGCGCAAGTCTTCGGCGCCCGCGTCGGCGTGCTGTTCTTCGACGAGGCCGAGGTGATCCTGGGCCACCGCCACGAGACCAAGGACGCCCGCGACCGCTACGCCAACATCGAGATTGCCTACCTGCTCCAGCGGATGGAAGAGTACGACGGCGTGACGGTGCTCGCGACGAACCGGCCGCAGGATATCGACGAGGCCTTCCTCCGCCGCCTCCACGTGGTCATCGACTTCCCGATGCCGACCGAGATCGAGCGCGCGCGCATCTGGGAGGGCATGCTGCCGGCGGCGGCGGATCGCGCCGGCGATCTGGACCTCCACGCGCTGGCGCGTGAGTTCGACATCTCGGGCGGGCAGATCAAGAACGCGGCGCTGGCGGGCGCGTACCTGGCTGCCGCCGACCAGCAGCCGATCTCGATGGCGCACCTCCGGCGGGCCGCCAACCGCGAGCTCGTGAAGAGTGGCAAGGTGGTGGACGGCAGCTGAGGCGTGCGCTCACGGCGGCGACTCCCCTACTCATAGTGCGGGCCGTGGACCTCCTGGGTCCAGGGCACCGGCTCGGCCAGCATTCCTTCGATCCGGGCCTCGAGGGCGCGCAGCCGGTCGAGCACGCCGGTGGGATCGCCGGCCTTCTCGGCCTGCCTGATCATGTCCTGCGTGACCTCCTGCACACCACGCAGATCGAGGACGTCCGGCCCTTCCTCTATGCTCGAGATCGGCCCCGCCGTGGCTTCGCCGCCGACCACTTCGGTGACCAGCGCGCGATCGCCTTCCAGGAGGCGGGCGGCCATGTTGTCAACGTTGCGCTCGGGGATGCCCATCGCCCGCACGTAGTTCCGCGCGTTCTCCGGCGTCAGGCGCACGAACCCGTCTCGCATCAAGTCTCGCGCGAACTCGGTCGCATTGGGGTCGGTCTTGAGCACGTTGCCCGTGAACGAGGTCCGCCCGGGCTCCAGCTCGCGGAGCATGTAGTCCTCCATCTCCCGCCGCCAGGGCTCACCGAATCTCGACATCAGCGGCCCGCCGCTGCCGAACATCCGCTGCTCGAAGAACTGGGCGAACGTCGGATCGAGGAGGTAGGCCTCGCCGGGCATGGCCTCGAGCGACACGATGGTGAAGCCGTGCCTCTCACCCAGGTTCTGGAAGACTTCGAGCGCCTGGAAACGGCGGATCGTCGCGACCTGGCCAGTGCCCGTGAGCAGGGACGCCAGCGAGGCCGCCGTGATGTCGCGGCCTTCACCACACTGGCCGCACAGCGCAGCCCCAGTGAGTGCCGGCGAGTCTCCCTGGCCCTGAAGCGCCGCCATCCGCGACGCGCGGTAGTCGGCGACCGCCCCTTCCAACACCGTCTGCAGGTGCTCGGGAACCGGCAGGCCGGTCCTGAGGACGTCCCTCGCGGCCTCGAGGTCGGCGATCGTGGGACCGACCATCCCGGGCCCGCGCGCGATCATCCGGTCAATCTCCGCGAGTGCTTCCGCATGATCGCTGGCCGCCTGCAACGCGAGCGGCGCCGGCCGCATCCACATGCCCGTGACTTGCGGCCCTTCCCCGAGCATCTGCAGGGAGCCTTCGAGCTGGCCCCCGGTGATGCGCCGGATCTCGCCGGTGCCCGAGTGGTAGATATACCCGCTGCCCGTCGCCTCGTCCGCGGCAATCGTGACGAGCTCGCCCTGCCTGGTCCGGAGTTGCCACGTGCGCACACCGCTGACCGCGTCCATCGTGTCGGAGATGACGACGAACGGCGGCTCGTTGATCGGCCCCGCGAGCGTCAGCGCCTGGCTCTCCGCGAGCGCGAGGTCGGCGGCGCGGGCGGCGCGGACCGCCTGCCAGCCACGATAGAACTGCCAGCCTCGCATCGCGCCGCCGAGGACGAGCGTCAGCGCCGCGCCCTTGAGGAAGCCGAGGCCGGCGGCCTTGAAGTAGTCGCCAACCGAGTGCGTGCCCTGCTTCCAGACCGCCTGCGCGACCGGGTCGTCGATGTCGATGGCGCTCGAGATGATGTGCTCGGCGCCCATCGCGCCCACGTCGGTGAGCGCGAAGCTGGTGCCCATCTGGACGGCGGCGAACCCCAGGGTCCCCTCGGCGAGCCCGATCCCCGAGGCGACCGCACTGCCGACGCCGAGCGTCGCAATGGAAAGCGCCACCGTCACGAACATCACGAGCAGCGCGCGATCGCGCTCCGCCGCGAGCAGGTCTTGCATCCCCTGGTACGAAATCTCGCCCTTCGCGTACGGCGTCTCGCCCTGCAGCAGCTCCAGGACTTCCGCCTGGCTCAGCTCGTGTTGTTGTTCATTGACGATCTGGCCGACGCGCCAATCGCGAATCTGGCCCACCAGCTCGAACAGGGTGGAGGCATTGGCGTAGTAGTAGGCGTAGAGCCCGGGCACGTACGAGGACGCCCGCGGACGGAGATCGATCGGATACGCCCGGCCGGCGCACTCCTCCACCAGCTGCTGGTAGCTTTCGACTTCGGCGAGCCTGGCGTCCTTGAACGACCGCGCCTTGGCGATGACGTCGGGCAGCTTGGGCTCGATCGCCTCGCGGGTCCGCAGGAGCCACGCGGCCTCGGCCAGCTCCCGGGCATCGCGCGAGACATCCGCAACCGCGTCGCGCAGCGGGCGGACCATCATCACGCCGCCGTATGATGACTCGAGCCACTCGAGTTCGATCGAGCCGAGCGTGTCGGTGAGCGATTTCCCACGCCACGTGAACGCGAGCTGCGCCGGGCCCGCCTCGAGCCCATCGGCATCGATCATCGACACGGTGACGGCGTCGGCGCGCGGGTCGATGCCGTTGGCGGTGAACCACATCCGCGAGATCTCGTTGCGCAACAGGATCCCCGCCGCGGGGCTCTCGTCGGCGCGATGGAACAGGTCGAAGACCGTATCCCAGATGTCCACGTCGAGGAATCGGGCCGCCGGCGCAAGCAGCGCCTGCAGGGGAACATCGATCGCGTAGGCCGCCGACTGCCCGCTGCTGCTCTGATTGGCCTGCCGTTCGGCGCGGACCTCCGCCGCCGCAACGATCCGGTTCCACTCGGACAACGGCAGGACCTCGGCGAGATGTTCGTACTGACGCTGCATGTGCTGCGCCATCTCGGACGCCTCGGACACGCCTCCGTCGGGAAGCCAGTCCTCATCGTCGATCGTCGACACGTTGGCACGGTCCGCGGTCCCGGCGTCGGCCGCCGGCGCGCGCTCCGCAATGGCCTGCCCGACGGCGGCATTGCCCACGCGATTCTGGAGATCGACGCCAGGCTCCACCGGCCCCTGGATCGGGCCAGGCGGTTCCACCTTCGGCGGCGCGGGCTTCCGCGCCTTCGCATCGACGACGTCCGGTCCCTCGCGCTCACCCATGTCGATCTCACCGCAGTCGATCGGTGAAGCGATCGCCGCGCAGGATCGCGTCGACCACATCGGCCAGCGAGTCGCCAACCGGCACGGCGGACCGGAGCGAGAGCGCGCCGAGCGGCACGAAGGACACCGGCTGCCCTGCAGCGCCTTGGGCTGCGGCGGGGTCGACGAAGAACACGTGGCCGCCGCCGTCCTCGCCGATGACCAGTTGGTGTGGCAAGTACTGCGTGAAGGCGTCGTCCGACAGGTTCGCCACCAGCCGATCGACGTCGTGAAGAATCAGCGCGGAGGCGCGGCCGTAGAGTTCGCCGCCGTCCGACGCGACCAGTAGCGCGCGGTGTTCGGCCGACAACGGCCCGCCCAGCCGGTGTTCCAGGCGCACGAGGTCGTCCGGGCGCGCGCCCTCGCGCGGCACCCATTCGGTGTCCGGCCTCGCGCGCAGGCGATCGATCAACGGGTCAGCAGCCATCACGTCTCCATCAGCGTTCAGGGGGTCCAGGCGCCGAAGATCTCCTTCAAGTTCGCCGGCTTCATGCGCGGCTGCAGCTTCGCGAAGATGTCGGCGAAGAACCGATCCGAGTCGGCGATCAGCTGGTCGACCGCCGTCGACGGCACACCCGCGGCCGCCATGTCGGCTTTGAGCAGCGTGCGCTCCTCGGCGTAGGTGCGACCCGCCATCCCGGCGGCGCGGCCCGCCTGGCGATCCGTCACGATGCGGTGCGGCGTGCCGGATCGCGTGTCGCGCAGCAGGATCGTCGGCGCCTCGTCGTAGTCGTACCACTTCGGCAGGCGCGCGCGGCCCCATTCGCCCTGGATCCCGTGATGGGCATTGAAGAACCCACCGCTGCGCAGGTCGGCGGCGCGCAGGTCCGAGTAGCCACCCACGGTGTATTCCTCCACGGTACGCCCATCCCTCGTGTAGCGCCAACGTCCGTCGGATCCCCGTGTGGCGACGCCCTTCGAGCGTTCGGCATACGACGCGACCGCCTTGTCGAGGCGCGCCCGCAGCTCGGTGATGTCCTTCGCGTCGTAGAGCTCGTCGATCGCCGAAGTGAGCGTCTCGCGGCGCACGTAGAAGTACTCTCGCAGCGCGGGATCGTCACCTGACACACCGAGCCGCCGCAGCATGCCCTTGATTCGCCGGAGATTATCGGGCGATGGGCGCGGCTTGGTCGGGATGCACAGGTCCGAACAGTGCGTCAACAGCCGGCGCACCTCGGCGTCCATCTCGGCAAAGAGGCGGCGCAGTTCCTCGTCGCCCTCGAGCGCGGCCCGGGTCTCGGCGGACAGCGTCTTCTCCCAGTCGAGGTACTCCTTCGGCAGCTCACCCGGCGCCCCCGCCTTCGGCTCGCCCTTGACCTCGCCCTGCAACTTGTCGGCGTCGGCCTTGACGTCGTCGGCGCGGTTCTCGAGGTTCGTGAAGGCCTCGTCCTTGCCCTCGGGGACCTTGGGCGCGTCCGGATCCCTCAGCGCCTCGTTGATCGCGTCGGCTTCGGCCTGCAGCCCGTCCTTGGCGGCCTGTTGTTCGGTGGCCGAAGTCCTCCAGAAGTCCTTGCGCTCCCGCCAGAACTGCTTCTCGTTCTCGGCGGCCTGTCCGGCGCGAGTGCGGAGGCTGAGCCAGAACGTCTCGTCTTCGGCCGCGAGCAGGATGAGGTTGAGGCTGCGCTGGATCTTCGCGAGGGTCTCGATCGGGCGCGAGAGCGCCTGCAGGAATTTCCCGACGTCGCCGGCAGCGACGGTGACCAACTTCACGACCGCACGCCCGGCGCGGCCGGCGGTCGTCGCCACGGCGCGTGCCGTGCCGACCTTCTGCGCCAGGTTGGCGAACTCGGCGACGCCTTCGGCACCACTCACCGCCATCTTCGCCAGCCCGTACCCGGCCACGAAGATGAGCACGATGTTGACGATGACGCCGATGCCCTTGCGAACGATGAACTCCGCGCGGCGACAGTCGGCGAGCGGGCCCTCGATGGTGGTGAACTCCGCCTTCAGGTCGCCCCACATCTGGTCGAAGACCTTGCCCGGGTTGTCGACCAGTTGTCCGAGAGCCGCGAACAACTCCTTGGTCGCCAGATAGCTGTCGCGGCCCACGGCGCCACCCGAGACGGCGTAGGCCAGCAGCATCACGAGGTGATACGCGGCCTTCAGGATGTCCCAGATGCCCTTGACGATGTCCCAGATGGCGGAGAGCAGACCGGTCGTGATGCCGATCATTCCGCACGCGGTCCACTCGAGGACCATCACGCCCCACTTGATGCCGGACAGCACCTTGTCGCCGGTGGTCTCGGGATTCTTGTTCTCGGCGAGCTTCAGGCCGGGGGCCTTGCGCAGCTGGTCGTAGTCGCCGCGATCGAGCTTCGCCATCAGCACCGATTCGGCGGTCGCGGTTTCGCCTTTTCGCGACACCCGCTCGTCCAGGTACTCCTGGACCAGCGGACGGTACTCGGTGGGCGTCGCGCGGACGTTGTCGAGCACCTGCGTGCTCTCGGAATGGGACACGAAGCCGAACGCGCCCTCGACGAGGTTGAGAATCTTCGCTGCGGTGAAGTGGGCCGCGTAGCGGACGGCGCGCGGGCCGGCGTTCTCGTAGAACTGCTTGCGCAAGCGATCGGCGGTCACGCGGTCGAGCCCGCCCATCAGCGCTTCGGCCATCGCCCGTTCGTTCTTGCCGGCGGCCGGCTCGAGTGCTTCGAGCAGGCGATCGCCTTCGCCCGCGGACAGCTGGTTGAAGATCTGGGCCACGTCCTGGCTCTCGCCTTCGGTGATAAAGAAGCTCAGCGCACCGAGAATCTCCTTCACCAGGGCCGCGCGCAGGTCGTCAAGCACCTGGAGCTTGATCAGCAGCGCCCGCAGCGCCTTGCGATGCTCGGCGGTGATGTCGCCGAACAGCCAGGCGATCATCGACTCGCCGGTCTCGTTCTCCTCGCTCGCATGCGACTTGAACTGCGAGAGCAGCGCCCGCACGAAGCCGGCGGACTTGCCCTCGAACTGCGCCATGATCTTCGTGCTGTCGCTGGACGTCGTGATGCCGCGCAGCGCCTTGAGGATGATGTCGACGGCGTCGGTGACCGCGTTGGTGTCCACGGGTGGCGCCGGGGCGCCGCCAGAGTCCCGCGAAACGGTCGCGCCATCGCCCTGCTGAACAACGTGCGCGAGTTCGTGGGCGAGGAGATGGCGGCCGTCGCGGGTCTCCGGACGATAACGCCCCGGTGCGAAGGCGATGTTCGATCCCACCGTGAAGGCGTGGGCGCGCAGTCCGTGCGCCGCCTCGCCGGCCGCGCCGGAGGTATGCACGCGCACGTCGCCGAGGTCTCGCCCGAGGCGCGGCTCGAACGTCCTCCGCACCGACGGCTCGAGCGGACGGCCGGCACCGAGCTTGCCCACGAGCGACGCCGCGTCCTCGCGATCCTCAGGCGCGGGCGCCGACGGGAACTCGGCCCGCCGGCTGATGACCAGCGTCCGCAGTTCCTCAGCACAGTGTGGACAGGGCGCGCCACCGCTCTCGCACGCAGCGCACGCGCGATGGACGACACCGCCGGAGGCCGAGGCGCGTGGCGGCACGCCATGGTCGGGCGCCGGCCCCACGAGCGCGTCGGCCACGGCGTCCGCTTCACGCTCGTGCGGATCGGCCGGCGAGCTGACGACCAGCTTCAACTGCACGGCGCGCGCCCGCACCAGGCGATCAAGGCCCTTGTTGCCAAGTGCATTCTGGGGCGCGAACCCCATCGCGCCTGCCTCCGGGCTCCCCCGGTCGTCGCGCGACGCACTGCGCGCTCGTGCCGCCGGCGCCTTGACGACGGCCGCGGCTTTCGCGTCTCCCATCCTCAGTCCTCGTCGAACACGACGCGAACGTGCCGATCGAGCCAGGGCACGTAGCCCGGGTCGCGATCGAGGCCCGCGCGACGGAGTTCGAGGTCAATCGCGCTCATCGGCATACGGACCTCGATAGCCGTGGGCGTCGAGATCGCCCGCGCCGGCTTCGCCAGCCACCTGGCGGCGAAGGCCTCACGCGACGGGCAATCGCCGTCGAGCCGGGTGGTGAACAAACACGCCAGCGATCCGGCGACCTGGGCGACAAGGGCGGCCGCCGGCCACCCGTCGCGCAGATGCGAGGCGAGCCCGATCGGGCTCGCGGTGGCGCCGGCGCGGAGCCGCCCACGCGCGTCGGCGATCACCAGCGCCGGAGATGCCAGCGGATTCGGCGCCGACGCCGGCCAGCGAGCGAGGAACGCGTCCAGGGCCAGCGTCAGCGCGTCCGCGCCGGTCGCGTCGAGCGCGAGCACGACGTTGGGCGTCTGGTCTTCGGTCACCACCAGCAGGCGACGGCCTGCCCACTCGACGAGATCGACGCGC
>JBDTMB010000086.1:0-15142 GCA_039934485.1 Vicinamibacterales bacterium | reverse complement strand
CCCGATCGCGAACGGCACCGACAACAACACCAACGACTTGTTCGAGGTGATGCGGATTGCGCTACTGACCGAACGAATCCGGCGCGACGATGCGTTCCCCGGCGTGCAGCCGCAACCGGAAGACATCCTCGCCGATGCCACGCTGGGCGGGGCGCGAGCGGTGCACCAGGAACAGCTCGTGGGTTCGCTCGAGGTCGGCAAGAAGGCCGACCTGTTCGTCGTCGATACGCTGCGCGCGCACCTTGTCCCGGCGGGACGGATCGTGTCCGCGGTGATCCACAGCGGCCACCCTGGCGACATCGAGTCGGTGATGATCGACGGCCGGTTCGTGATGCGCCACGGCAAGGTCCTCACCATGGACGAAGACCGCATCGTCAAGGAAGCCGACGCGGTTGGGCGGCGGATCTGGAGCAGGGTGCTCGAAGCGGGCCCGCTCAACGTGCCACGCCTGTCCCGCGGCTGATCGCCACGTCGTTACCCCGCCGTCGCCTTGACACGACCCGCAGAAGGTGTATCCTGTCGCCTCTAGACCAATCGGTCTAGTCGAACGGCACACATCACAGGAGACCATCACATGCGGATAGCAAAGGACCTCGTCGACGTCCGAATGGCCATTCCCGGCGCAGTGATCCGTCAGCGGACGGAGTTTGGCGATGTCAGCGGCTTCGACACGATCAGCGGCGAGTATTTCACCCTGTCCGCCGGCGTCGATACCACGCCGCTGTTCCAGGGACTGGAAGGCAACCTGTGCCAGTGTCCGCACTGGGGCTTCGTGTTGCGCGGCCGGTTGACCACGACCGACGCGAACGGCGCGCAGGAAACGGTGAACGCCAATGACCTCTTCTACTGGCCGCCGGGACACAACGTCAGGGTCGATGCCGACGCGGAGATCGTGATGTTCAGCCCCCAACGCGAGCACAGCCACGTCATCGACCACATGATCGAGATGGTGAAGGGGTAGCATGGTGCCGGCACCACGCTGATGTCGCATCCCACCAAGCAGCGCCTGCTCGATGCGGGTTTAGCCATGCTGCTGAAGCACGGCTACCACGACCTGGGCATCGAGGCCCTGCTCGCGGCGACGCGTACGCCGAAGGGTTCCTTCTACCATCACTTCAGGGACAAGGAAGACTTCGCGCTGCAAGTCATCGATCAGTACATGGCGCAGGCGCACGCGGGACTGGATGCGTGCCTCGGCGACACGAGCCGGCCCCCGCTGGAGCGGGTGCGCCGGTTCTTCGCGATGATGCAGCAGAACTATCGCAAGGAGGGGTACCTGGGCTGCCTGTTGGGCGGCCTCGGACAAGAGCTGTCTGGCGTCAGCGAGGTGTTCCGCCACAAGATCGAAGGCTGCTTTTCTGAAATCGCCAAGCGGATCGCCGTGTGCCTGGACGAAGCCCGGAAAAACGGCGACCTCCCCGCCGGGTCCAACCCGCGGCGCATGGCCAGCGTGCTGGTGGATTGCTGGGAGGGCGCCGCGCTTCGCAGCCGGCTGCGTGGGAATGCCGCTCCGTTGACCGCCATGCTCGACTTCTACTTCAAGTCGGCCGTCGGTCCGTGAGCACCGGGTGGTCCTGTGGGTAGAATCGGCAGGTCAAAGGAGACGCCATGCCCGCTGCCCGAATCTCGTTCGCGATCGTCGCACTGACCCTGCTGGGGTGGGGCCGGGGGGTGGCTGCCGTGCCGCCCACGGCACAGGATCGCCAGGGTGAGGCCAAGCCGGCCGAGGGCTTCACGCTCAAGACCGCCGACACCATCGAGTTCTCGACCGACGAGGTCACCTGGATGCAGGTGGATGTCTCGCCCGACGGGCGGACCATCCTGTTTGACCTGCTGGGCGACCTCTACACGATGCCCATCAGCGGCGGCGAGGCCACGCGCATCATCGGCGGGCTGTCGTTCGAGAGCCAGCCGACCTGGTCGCCCGATGGCACGTCGATCGCGTTCTTGAGCGATCGCTCAGGCGTCGAGAACCTGTGGATTGCCGGCGCCGACGGCGCCAATCCGCGCGCCGTGAGCAAGGACGGCAGGACCAACGACCGTCCGCAAATCATGGTGTCGCCGTCGTGGACGCCCGACGGCGAGTACATCGTCGTCTCCAAATCGCGGCCGCCCGACCCGGGCACCTTCTGGCTCTACATGTATCACCGCGAGGGCGGCACCGGCGTCAGGGTCGGCGCGCCGCCACCACCGGAGCGGGGTCCGGACGCGGAGGGACCGGCGCCGCCACCACCGCCCAACCGCATGGGCGCCGTCGTCTCGCCGGATGGCCGCTACGTTTACTATGCGCAGCGCACCGGCTCGTTCACCTATAACGCGCGCTTTCCGCTCTGGCAGATCTATCGCCACGACCGCGAGACCGGCGACGTGATGCAGATCACCAACGCCCAGGGCAGCGCCATGCGGCCCGTGCTGTCGCCCGACGGCAAGTGGCTGGTCTACGGGACGCGCCACAAGACCGCGACCGCGCTACGCGTGCGCAACCTCGAGACCGGCGACGAGCGTTGGCTGGTGAACCCGGTGACGCGCGACGACCAGGAATCGCGCGCAAGCCGCGACACGTTGCCGCGCTACGACTTCATGCCCGACGGCAAGTCGCTGATCGTCCCGATCGCGGGCAAGCTCCAGCGGATCGACTTCGAGACCGGCGCGGCCACGCCGATTCCGTTCACCGCGAAGGTGCAGGCCGAGATTGCCCCACGCGTCTACACCCCTGTGCGGGTGGAGGACTCACTCACGGTCCGCGCCCGGCTCATTCGCTGGCCCACGCTCTCACCCGACGGCCGGCAACTGGTGTTCAGCGCCATGAACCGGCTCTACCGGCGCGACATGCCGGGCGGCACGGCGCGGCTGCTCACGTCCAGCGCCTCAGGCGAGGGCGAGTTCATGCCCTCGTGGTCGCCAGACGGGCGGTTCGTCGTTTACACGACGTGGACCTCCAGCGGCGGGCGCGTGAAACGAGTGGCAGCGGCGGGCGGCGCACCCGAGACGCTGACGGCAAACGACGGCTATTACCTGGACCCGGCCTACACGCCCGACGGCGCTCGCGTCGTCTTTCTCGCCGGCGCCGCATCGGATCAGCTCTATTCGATCCTGATGGACACTCCGCCCGATTCTGAGCGCGAGGACGAACTCGAGGCACCACGCGAGATCAGCGGCATCAATCCGCCCGACACGCTGGAGATCCGCTGGCTGCCGGCGGCCGGCGGCGCGTCGACGAGAGTGGCTTCGGCGCAGCGCGGGCGTGGACCGCACTTTGCTCGCGGTGACTCGTCGCGCGTGTACCTGACCACCCCGCGGGGCCTGCAGTCGATCACGATGGACGGCTACGATCGCCGCACGCACCTGCGAATAACCGGGGTGGGACCGGGCGCCGCCCCCCCGGCCGCGGACGAAATCCGGCTGTCACCAGACGGTACGAGGGCGTTTGTCAGCATCCAGGAAAAGCACTACCTGGTTGACGTGCCCCGGGCCGGGCGCGAGACCGTTGAGGTCCGCATCCAGGGCCGGGCGGACAACACGACTGTGCCCGTCAAGCGGATGTCGCTCGATGGCGGCGACTACCTGGGGTGGACCCTCGACGGGCGGGCGATGACGTGGTCCTGGGGCGCGCAGTTCTTCAGGCAGGCCCTCGACGCCGCCGAGCCGGAGCGGACCGAGGTGGTCGTCGAGCTGCCGCGCGCGAGGCCGAGCGGCTCGGTGATGCTCACCGGCGCGCGGATCGTGACGATGAAAGGTGACGAGGTGATCGAGCGCGGCGACGTGCTGATCACCAACAACCGCATCGCCGCGGTCGGACGCCGCGGCACGCTGCGGCCGCCGGCCGGCGCGCGCACCATCGACGTGGCCGGCAAGACGATCATGCCGGGCCTGGTCGACGCCCACTCGCACATGTGGGCGCCCCGCGGGCTGCATCAGACCGAGGTATGGCAATACCTCGCCAACCTCGCCTACGGGGTGACCACCACGCGCGATCCGCAGACCTCGACGCCCGACGTGTTCGCGTACGCCGACATGGTCGACGCCGGCAAGGTGCCCGGTCCCCGCATCTATGCCACTGGACCCGGCGTCTTCGCCTCCTCGGGCATCGAGGATCGCGACGCCGCCTTCCATTTCGTCAGGCGCTACAAGGAGGCCTATCACACCAATACGCTCAAGCAATACGTTGCCGGGGATCGCATCGTCCGCCAATGGATCCTCGAGGCCTGCAAGGAGTACGGCATCACGGCCACGATCGAAGGGTCACTCGATCTCAAGCTGAACCTCACGCAGATGGCCGATGGGTATTCGGGCCAGGAACACAGCTTCCCCATCGCTCCGCTCTACAAGGACGTCATCACGTTCGTCGCCAGGACCGGCACGTTCTACACGCCCACGATCCTGGTGTCGTACGGCGCGCCGTGGGCGGAGAACTACTGGTTCGAAAACGCGAGCCCTGCCGCCGACGCCAAGCTCCGCAAGTGGGTGCCATGGGAGTTGCTCGACGGCATGCTGCGGCGGCGGCCGCAGTGGTTCCTGCCCGAGGAGTACGGGGACTCGCTGATCGCCAAGTCGGCGGCCGCAGTCGTGCACGCCGGCGGCCACGTGCAGCTCGGGAGTCACGGCCAGATGCAGGGACTGGGGGCGCACTGGGAAACGTGGAACCTGGCGTCGGGCGGCCTGACGCCGCTCGAGACGCTGCGCGCCGTCACGCTGTCGGGCGCCGAGGCCATCGGCCTGCAGCAGGACGTGGGCTCGATCGAACCGGGGAAGCTGGCTGACCTGCTGGTGCTCGACGGCAACCCGCTCGCCGACATCAAGAACACCAACTCGATCCGCTACGTGATCAAAAACGGCGAGATCTACGACGCCGACACGATGAACGTGGTCTGGCCAGTGGCGCGCGAGCTGCCCCGCCCGTTCTGGTGGGGCACCGAGCCGGCGCCGCCAAAGTAGATTCACTCGGCGGGCGACACCGCCGACACGTCGGTGCGATCGAGCACCCGGCCAAGCAGCTCGATGACGACGATACATTCCACGATCACCAGGCACGCGACAATCGCGGCCGGTAGAATCACCGGCACGACGCCGGTGACCAGGTAGACTCCAGCGGCAACCAGGGCCGCCACGATCCCTGCTGGAACCAGTGCGACGACCAGCGTGATCAGGACCCCCGCGGTGGTGAACAGGCGCTGCCCGAGGGCATCGACACCGCGCGACCGCGTGGCGCCCGTTGAAATCCAGGCGGGGAACAACACCGCGAGGCCATTGAGCACGGTCAACTCGGCCAGGATCACTGCCGGCGCGACCATCAGCGCGGCCGTCATGTACGACAGCCGTTGAAGAATGAGCGGCGCCACCGCGCGCACGTCCAGGTTCCCAACGAGGGCCGTGGCGCCCAGAATCAGGAGCCAGGCCATGGAGGTGAGCACCACACCGGGTGCCAGGATTTCTCCCCTCAACAAGGTGGCGCCCGAGATCGGCCAGGCCTTGAGCATGGCGAGATTCGCGAGATCGCGCCGCAGATCGTTGCGCGACAGCATCGGACCGATCAGGATGGTCATGGCCAGGAGAATGAGACAGGCGCCGGCCGCCACGGCCGCCATTCCACTCCGGCGGCCGACGATGCTCACGACGACACCCACACCGATCATCGCGGGCACGAGGCGAAGCAGCGTCCGCAGGGACGCATATCGGCCGATCATGATCAGGTTCTTCCAGACGATGGCGGTTTCGACGCGGCCGGTCGGGGCCAGCACAAACGGCGTCGTCGCCGCCGCGCGGACGCGCGGTTGGACTCGCGCTCTTGGCCGGGCGGCATTTTTTTCGGCGACCAACGCGGCGTTTTCCTCGAAGGCGGTATCGGCCTTCAAGACCCAGAGGTAGTTGACCAGCAGCACGGCGAGGGCGCCTGGAAGCGCGGCCCAGTACGCCGTCGCGGTCGCCGCCAGGGGCAAACGTGTCAGCGCGCGAAACGGCCACAGGATCAAACCGACAGCACCACCCGACGCAATTCGATCGAGCTCCTCAAACACCTCCCCGGGCGAGTTCAATGCGTTCAACGACGGCCAACTGGCCGCGACTGCGGCGGCGACGATGGCCACGGCGCCGCAGGCGACGATGACCGGCGCCCATTTGGCCATTCCGCCGCTGCCACGCTGGCGCACACTCTCACGATAGAGCGACACGCCGGTGAAGTAGATTCGGCAGGTCATCAGGATGAGCCAGAGGCCGGTGAGGAACTTCCAGCCGTTGGCGAGCGACGTTGGCCGCATGAACACCGTGGCCATGACACTGCCGAACAGCAGGCCCAGTTGCGCGCGGAGCAGCCGGTACTGCAGCAACTGGCGCCGCGTAATCGGCGCCGGGAACAGGAACTGCACCTCCGACGCCGAGAAGCGAACCGGATTCGGGTTGGCAGGCAGGAGCCATACCAAGGTGGCCAGGACCAGCAGCGTCGCCGCGAGTCCCAGCTCGACGGGCCCCGCGGCCCTGGCGAGATTGCCAATCGCCGACGCGCCGCGCCCCGCCGAAAACGAGGGGTTGCGAAGAACGGCAAAGTACGCGAGGTAGGCGATCCCCACGATCGATCCCACCAGGTATCGAGGCTCCCGAAGCCGGGCGATGCGGACGCGGATGCGATTCTTGATCTGCCAGAGCGACAACGACGCCAGCGTCGCGATCATCAGGATTCCCGGTTGGTGACGGCGAGGAAGATCTGCTCCAGCGACGACCCGGCGCCCGCCGCCTGCGCCGACAGCTCGGCCAGCGTCCCGTCGCCGACCTTCGTCCCGCGGTCGATGATGACGATGCGCGTGCAGATCTCTTCGACCAGGTGAAGCAGATGTGACGACACCACGATCGCGGCGCCACTTCGGCCGCGAGCCAGGATGGTCTGCTTCATCTTGCGGATGCCGAGTGGGTCGAGACCGGTCAGCGGCTCATCGAACAGCAACGCCTTGGGGTCGTGAATCAAGGCGCAGGCGATCGCCACCTTCTGTTTCATGCCACGCGATAGTTCACCGGGGAGCGCGTGCTCCTTGCCCGACAGTTCCAGTTCGCCGAGCAGCACCGCCGCCCGCGACGCCATGTCGGCCACCTGATAGATCCGGGCAATCAGGCGCAGGTGCTCGGTCACGGTGAGGTACTCGAACAGCTGCGGCTCATCGGCGATGAACGCGAGGCGCTGCTTCGCGGCCACCGGGCTGGAGACGATGTCGTGCCCGTCAATCGTGATCGCACCCGAGGTGGGCGCGTGAATGCCGGCGATCGATCGCAGCGTGGAGGTCTTGCCGGCGCCGTTCGGGCCAATCAGGCCGACGATTTCGCCGGCCGCGACGTGGAACGAGAAATCGTTCACCGCGGTGAAATCGCCGTAGTTCTTCGTCAGGTGCGCGACATCAATCATGCGAGTCCTTGGGGCCATCGCGTCCGGAGAGGGACCGCTCGTCAAGCCGCGGCGATCATAGCAGCCTGCCGACGTGTTCCTCCGGTTTCGGTCGAGCGTAGCTCGCTACCGGAAGTAGTGCCACCCCGTTCGCAGGCCGCCGGTGATCGCCGGATCGAACGACATGAGGATGACCACCGTCGCCGCCGCGTGTGACAGCGCGAGCGGAAAGATGTTGGGACGGCGCGCGTAGATCCCGCACCACACCAGGCCGCCGGTAAACGTGACCAGCATCAGGAACGGGTTCGGCAGGTGCAGACTCGCGAAGATCGCCGCCGCAACGATCACCGCGCCGCGTCCGGCGACCGCGCGCGACTCGCGAAACACCACGGTCTGCAGCGCAAATTGCTGGCCGCCGCCCCACGCCACGACATAGAGAAAGTCGAGCAGCGGCGCCCGCCGGATTGGCGCCGGCCCCATCGCATGCCCGATGAACCACAGCGCCACCACGATCGGAATGGTGAGGACCGTCGACCACAGCAGCGCGGGCCAAAACGCGCGGCGTGAGAATCCCCAGTCTCCCGACTTGAGGTTGTGCGCCACGCACACACCGATTCCGAGCACCACCGGAACGACTCGCCACAGGCCGCGCACTTCGACGAGCGGTTCAACGGCCCACGAGTAACCGAGGATGATGGCGACGAGCGTCAGCGTGTATGGCATATCGATCATTGTGATCATCCCCCAAGCTGAGGTGGATGCGCATGTGCCGAACGGAACACTCGCCTGTGTGTTCACGGGCATAGGCTGCTCGTCATGTCGAAACAACCTACGTTCATCGGTCTCCTGCCACGGCTTTCACTGGCCGCACTGGCCGCGATGGCGCTCACCGCCTCAACGGCGTCCGCTCAATCACCACTGGGCTCAGCGCAGAGCTTTGCGGTCCTCGGCGCAACCACGGTCACCAACACGGGGGCCAGCATCATCACCGGCAATGCCGGGGTGAGCCCTGGCACCGCGCTCACGGGCTTTCTGCCGCCGCCGGCCAACGTCGTCGCTGGGCCCGGAACGGTCACGGCCGGCCTCGGGTTAGTCAACGGCACCATTTACGCCGGTGGCGCAATCGCGGCGGCGGCGCATGGCGCCGCTGGCGTCGCGTATGCCCAACTGGACGAGCTGGCGTGCCCGCCCAGCAATAATTTGAGCGGCCAAGTGCTGGGCACCGCGGTGGCGTCGCTCGGCCCCGGCGTCTATTGCTTCGATTCGTCGGCGCAGCTCACCGGCACCCTCCACTTGACGGGCGCCGGTCCGTGGGTCTTCCAGATCGGGTCCACCCTTACGACCGCAAGCGCCGCCTCCGTCGTCATGGACGATGCGGGCCAGAGTTGCAGCGGGGCCAACGTCTACTGGCTGGTCGGGAGCTCCGCCACGCTCGGCACGGCGACCCAGTTTGTGGGCAACGTCCTGGCGGTGGCCAGTATCACGGCGACCTTTGGCGTCAGCGTATCGGGCAGCGTCATGGCGCTCGCCGGTGCAGTCACGCTGGACACGAACATGATCGCGGTCTGCAGCGATGGCTTCGTCCCGCCCGATGACGACAAATGCGAGGAGCACCACGACCATCATGGGGACGATGACGGAGACGATGACGGCGACCATCACGACGGCGACCATCACGACGGCGACCATCACGACAACGACCATCACGACGGCGACCATCACGACGGCGACCATCACGACAACGACCATCACGACAAGGACAAGGACAAACACGACAAGGACAAGGACAAGGGTCACGACAAACCCAAGGACAAGAAGCACAGCTAGCGGCGGGCCGGTGCGCCAGCTCGCGCGTTCCGGCAGCATGACGACGGTGGCGGCACTCGCGCCGCCGCCGTCTGGTTATGGCAACGATGGCCGCAGCAGTCGCCGCGGCGGGACCTGGTCGCGGTGCGGCAGCAGAACGAGCCCGACGAGGAAGACGACCAATGAGAGCAGCGCGAGGTAGGCGGCGATTGGGTGCGGCACGGCCTGGATCAGCGCGCCCAAGGTGACCGAATCGAGGATCGCCTGCAACATCCGCTTGAGCGCGCCGGCGCGAGGCGTCGACAGTTGATACAGGACGACGAACTTCAAGACGAACGCCGACCCGAGCGTCACAGCGAGGCTGCGAAGCAGGCGTTCGCGGTCCGGCGCCGCGGCGGCGGTGTTGAGCAGCAGGACGAAGAAGAACACGCTGAAGGCAATCTGCGGCACGCCCGACTCAGGAATGAGCACGGCGATCACTTGTGCGGCCGCGGCCCACAGCACCACGAGTACGACCAGCCCGTTCGCATTCGCCAGGCCGGAACGCGCCGAGGACAACAGGCGTTCCGGAGCGAGGGCGCCGCTTTGCACGACGACGCGCAGCAGCAGCGCGCCCAACACGAGGGCGAATGGCGACGGCGGCACGAGCACGGCGGCGTCGCCGATCCGCAGGGCGCCCAGCAGGAACACCGTCAGGAACACGGCGGGCAGCCCGAAGGCCTCGCGCGCGGCCGTCATTTTCTCACCTCCAACAGGCGCAGCGGGTTGAAGTCCGACGCGTCGCGGCGCACGCCGGCCTCGAGCTCGGCCTTCAGTTCCTCTGCCGTGTGCATCATCAGATCGGGATCGGCCACCACCAGGCGGCCGGCCGGCGCGAGTGCCAGGGCGCGGTCGATCGCGGCGAGACCCTCGGTGTAGAGGAGGTCGTCGTGATACAGCCGGCCCCACCCTTGCCGGTAGAAGCTGTAGGCGATGTAGAACTGGGTCTGGGCATCGCGCAGCGCCGGGTCGGCACGCGCGAACGCCAGCCGCGCTTCCACGAACTGGCCGTTGCGAAAGAAGCGCCGGCCGTCGGCGAGGGCCTGCGCGTCCACGTTGTACGTGCCGATGGCCGCTGACAGCCCGCCGGTGACTTGCGCGATGGTCTGCGGCTGGCGAACGAACAGCCAGCCGACAAACACCGCGTACGCCACGGCAAACGCCAGCCCCAGCCCACGGGTAGTCGCTTCTCGCATGACAGTGCCTGCGCCGGAGGCGCCAGCGAGATCAGGATACCTTGGCTTGAGTGGACGACGGGGTATCAACCACCAACGCGTGAGCGGTACGCGACGAAGGCGATGATGATGAGCACCACCACCAGCGCGATGCGCGCCACGCCCATCATCCGGGTATGCGCGACGTGCCGCGTCCCCTGCGGCTTAATCCCGGTGATTGCGGCGATCGCGGTGATGATCACCGCGACCGCCAGCCATGCCAGCCAACTCATCACAGGCAGTCCGCGGCGTTAGCCGCCGAATCGGAACGTCACGCCGAGCGTGCCGCGCCAGAAGTCCAGGTCGCCCAGGTCCAGGTCGGCGCCGCCGTCGTTGCCCTTCTGGAGCTTGCGGAAGTAGCGCACGTCGGCACGAAGGCCGAAATTGTCGCTGAAGAAGAGGTGGGCCCCGGCACCGACGTTCATGCCGAGCTCATTCTGGCTCAGGCCGTCGAACAGGCTGGTGGCGCTGACGCTGGTGCGCATCAGACCCGCTCCACCTGAGGCGTAGGGCCTGAAGCCCATGCCCTTGGTGCCGCCAATCGGCGCGCCGAGCAGCAGGTTGGCCATCAGGGTCGTAACATTGGAATCACCGAACTTGAAGTTGGCATCCCCGGACGTGTTCTGGAAGAAATTCGGGGTGCTGCCCAGGTCGGCTTCGAAGCCGATGACGCCTGCGCCCATCCAGGCGGCGCTCACGCCAAAGGTCGCCTTCTTCTCGAGGTTGTCGCTCAAGGTGCCAACATCACCAAAATTCGCCTTGCCGCCAAACGTCACGCCTGCGTATGGGGCCAACAGCCAGTCCGCGGATGCGGGAGTCACCACTGCAGTAAGAATCAGCAGCATGACGGCTGCGCGGACGCTGTTTCGAATCGATACGGTCATTTCAAACACTCCTGTTTCAACAAATCCGCAATGGATTTGCCAATCCATAGTGCAAACTTCAGGCCGTCAGGCCGGCCAGGTAGTCCCTGGACTGCGCCAGGGTCGACGCGACGTGATCCGCGCCGGCGTCGCGGAGCGCCTGTGAGCCCTCGTCGGCGAGCGCCGGCGGCGCCCAGCGGCCCACCAGAATCTGCAATTCGGGAAAGGCGGCCCTCAGCCGTTTCACCAGGTACCGCGTTTTCGACGCGGGGCTCGGCGGGAGATCAGCGATGCAGATCACGGACACACCGCGTTCCCGGACGAGGGCCAGCAACTCCGCTGCGAGCATCCGCGTCTTGGTGATTTCCATGACGATGTGCCGATCGTCCAGCAGGTGACCCAGCATCGCCAGCGCCAGCTCATCGGCGATGCCGTTACTCGCGTAGCCAAGGACCTGGCGGGCCTCACCGGCTGGCGCGAGCGGGACGTCGCCGGCGGTTGCAAGCTTTCCCGCCGACTGCCGGAGGGACTGCGCGGCGTCCGACAGCAATTCCCGCGTCGCCTCGATCACCGCCGTCTCCTCTTCCGGCGACAGCCGCTCTTCGAGTCGGTCACGCTCGGCATAATTCAAGGCCGGCAGCAACAGCACGTCGAACACCGATTGTGGAGACTCGGACTTGATGTACTTGTCGATCAAGTCGGCCGCTTCGCCCTGGTCGCGCGCGAGCAGCCGTTGATAGTAGCCGTGCTCCATGGCCAGGGCGGGCGTGTCGGACATCAGCGTGCCGACAAATTCGAGGCCCGGCACGTGCTTGCCCAGCACGACGAGGCACACGGTGAGCGGCGTCGCCATCAGCAAGCCAAGCGGCCCCCACAGCCAGGTCCAGAACGCCACCGACATGAGCAGCGCCACCTGCGAGACGCCCGCGGCTCCGGCATAGAGCACGGTCTCGAGGATCAGGTTGGTGAAGAGCTCGAGCACCACGAAGAGCGCCATCACCTCCAACGGTCCGGTCCAGCCGTCGAGCGCCGCCAGGCTCACGACGATCGGCGCGCCGGCACCGAGCACGGGGCCGACGTACGGAATGAACCTGAGTGCGGCGCCCAACAGGGCCCAGAGCAACGCATACGGGACGTCGAGGACGTACAGGCCGATGCCGGCCGTGGTGCCGTAGGCCAGGTTGACGAGCGATTGCATCAGCAGCTGGCGGCTGACGCGTGCACCGGCTTCATCGATCGCCCTGGTGGTCAACGCCAGCCGGCCGTGCCCAAACAACCCGATCAACCGATCGCGGAGGTCCCGGCGCTCAAGGAGCATCGACAGGACCATCACCAGCACGAACGCGGCCTTGCCCAGCGGTTCAACCAATTGCCCGAGCCAGCCGAAACCTGAATAGCTCGGGCTCCCTTGCGCGGTCACCACCACCGATCGCGCCGGAGCCCTGTTGGCCGGTTCGATGGCCGCCATATCGGTCTTGATGCCTTCGACCGTTTCCATGATCTTCTCGACGGCGCCGCCTTTCTCCGCGCCGCGCACGTCCTTGATCTTGGTGCGGATGTTGTCGCGGTAGGCGGGCAGTTCCTTGACCAGGCTGTCCAGTTGCCGCGCCACGCCCCACCCGGCCAGGCCGATCACGGTGAACACGAGCGTGACCACCACGACCACGGCAGTGACGCGACCCACCCAGCGCTCGAGCGCGGTCACCGGTGGCGCCAGCACAAACGTCAGCAGGAGGGCGAGTGCGAAGGGCACAAACACCGCCTGGGCCCAGTACAGGACCACCACCACCAGGACACACCCGGCGAACGTCAGCCACGGTTTTGCCCACAACATGCAGGGAGCGAGTGTACGGGGCACGATCACCATCTGGTGTTCAATCCAGTACACTGCTCGTCGTGGCGAAGCAGGAAGAACGCGAATTCCTGACCATCAACGGGCGCGAGGTCTCCGTCTCCAACCCGCGCAAGGTGCTCTTCGCCGAAGCCGGCCACACCAAGCTCGACCTCGTGAACTATTTTCTCGCGGTGGCGGACGGTGCGCTCCGCGGTGCAGCCGGGCGGCCCAACGTACTGGTGCGATATCCCAACGGCATCGGCCAGGACTTCTTCTACCAGAAGCGCGCGCCCGACTCGCGGCCCGAGTGGGTGGAGATTGTCACCCTGAAGTTTCCCTCTGGTCGCACCGCCGAAGAGGTGGTGCCCCGCGATGCCGCGGCGCTGGCGTGGATGGCGAACCTCGCGTGCCTGTCCTTGCATCCCCACCCGATCCGCGCCGAAGATCTCGATCACCCCGACGAGCTGCGCGTCGATCTCGATCCGGTGCCGGGGATCGAATGGCCGGCGATTCAGCAAGTGGCCGGCGTGGTCCACGCGGTGCTCGACGATTGCGGCCTCGTCGGCTGGCCGAAGACTTCCGGCTCACGCGGCATTCACGTCAACGTGCGCATTCACCAGCGGTGGACGTTCACCGAGGTCCGGCGGGCGGCCCTGGCGCTGGCTCGCGAAGTGGAGCGGCGGGTGCCGCAGATCGCCACGAGCAAGTGGTGGAAAGAGGAACGCCACGGCGTCTTCATCGACTACAACCAGAACGCCAAGGACCGCACCGTGGCCTCGGCGTATTCGGTGCGGGCGCGTCCGGATGCGCGCGTCTCGATGCCGCTCGCGTGGGCGGAGATCGCGGACTGCAACCCCGCCGATTTCACGCTGCTGACGGTGCCGGCCTTGTTCTCGGCCAACGGCGATCGGCATGCCGGGATCGACGCGCATCCCGGATCGCTCGACGCGCTGCTCGAGTTGTCGCGGCAGCAGGAAACCGCGGGCCAGGGCGACGCGCCGTGGCCGCCGCAATACAAGAAGCAGGAAGGTGAGCCGACGCGCGTGCAGCCGTCGCGCGCAAAGAAGGCTACGCGCGCGCCCCGAACACCGCGGCGAGCTCGTAAGGCGGAGTGACCTCGAGCTGATCGTAGGTGCACGCCTGTGGTGACTTGTCCGGACGCCACCGCTGGAACGTGGTCGCGTGCCGGAACCGATCGCCCTGCATGTGGTCGTACTTCACTTCACACACGCGCTCGATTCGCAACGGCTCCCACGACAGGTCCTTGCCCCCGCTCCATCGGCTCTGGCCGCCGGGCATTCGCGGGCCGCCCTCCAGCAGGCCGTGCCCCGCCGCAGCTGCCGGGCGAAGACGGAGCCAGGGGTGCAAGTCGAGCGCATTCGTCCTCAGCGGCTCGAGCGCGGCCACCAGCGCTCTTCGTGTCGCCATCGTGAACGACGAGGTGACGCCGACGTGGTGCAGGTCGCCCTTGTCGTCAAACAGCCCAAGCAGCAGCGACCCGACCAGGCCCGGCTCTGTCTTGTGCCACCTGAAGCCGGCGACCACGCAATCGGCGGTGCGGGCGTGCTTGATCTTGAACATCGCGCGCTTGCCCGGCGCGTAGACGCCAGCCTCCGGCTTCGCGATCACGCCGTCGAGGCCGGCGCCTTCAAAACGCCGCAACCACTCCACCGCCACCGCGCGGTCGCGCGTCATCGGCGTGAGATACACCGGCGGCGTGACGCCCGACAGCATCGTCTCGAGCCGGGCGCGCCGCTCGCCCTGCGGCCGGTCCATGACCGACCGGCCGTCGATCGCCAGCAGGTCGAAGGCGACAAACGACGAGGGCATTGCCTGCGCCAGCCTGGCCACCCGCGACGCCGCGGGATGCAGGCGCATCTGCAACCGGTCGAAGTCGAGGCCGTGCGGGGTGGCGATGACCACTTCCCCGTCGACCACGCACCCGGGCGGCAGCCGTTCGAACAACGCGTCATGCAATTCGGGAAAGTAGCGATCGAGCGGCTTCAGGTCGCGGCTCTGG
>JBDTMB010000085.1:0-15167 GCA_039934485.1 Vicinamibacterales bacterium | reverse complement strand
ACGAGATGGCCAAGCTCGCGCAGGAGATGGTGGACTCCGTCTTCAGCTTCGGCGAACTCGGCATGCAGGAAGTAGAGACGTCGAAGTACCTCACGGCGCAGCTCGAGAAGTTCGGGTTCAAGGTGACGCGCGGCCAGTCGGGGATGCCGACGGCGTGGGTGGCGACCTACGGCTCCGGGAAGCCCGTGATCGCACTTGGCTCCGACATCGACGGCATCCCGCAGGCGTCGCAGAAGCCGGGCGTCGCCTACCACGATCCGATCATCGAAGGCGCGCCGGGACACGGCGAGGGTCACAACACCGGCATGCCGCTCAACATCATCGCGGCGATCGCGGTGAAGAAGATCATGGAGCGCGATCACCTGCCAGGTACGCTGATGCTGTGGCCGGGTGTCGCCGAGGAACTCGTCGCCTCGAAGGCGTGGTTCGTGCGCGACGGCCTCTTCAAGGACGTGGACGTCAACCTGTTCTGCCACGTCGGCAACAACCTGGGCGTGTCGTGGGGGCAGGGCGGCGGCACCGGCCTGGTCTCGGTGGAGTACACGTTCACCGGCGAAACCGCGCACAGCGCGTCGGCGCCGTGGCGCGGCCGCTCGGCCCTCGACGCGGTTGAGCTGATGAGCCACGGCTGGCAGTATCGTCGCGAGCACCTCCGCCTGTCGCAGCGCTCGCACTCGGTGATCCCCAACGGCGGCGATCAGCCAAACGTGGTCCCGCGCAATGCCTCGATCTGGTGGTACTTCCGCGAGATCGATCAGCCGCACATCAAGGAACTGTGGGAAATCGGCGACAAGATGGCGGAAGGCGCGGCGCTGATGACCAACACCACGTGGACCTCGCGCGTGCTCGGTACCGCGTATCCGCAGCACATGAACAAGACGGTGGCGGAAACGATGTTCGCGAATATCCAGACGGTGGGCCTGCCGACGTGGAGCGCCGAAGATCAGGCGCTGGCGAAGGGCCTGCAGAAGGAACTGGGGAATGAGACCCAGCCCGGTCTCGCCACCAAGCTTGGTGAACTCGGCAAGCCCGTGCCGCTCGAGGACAACATGGGCGGCGGCTCCGACGACATCGGCGACATCTCGTGGAACATGCCGACCGTGACGCTTCGCTATCCCTCGAACATTCCGGGGCTGCCGGGGCACAACTGGTCCAGCGGCATTGCCAGTGCCACGCCGATCGCCCACAAGGGTGTGATTGCCGGCGCCAAGGTGCAGGCCATGACGGTGCTCGACCTGCTCACCAAGCCGGAACTGGTGAAGGCCGCGTGGGATTACTTCAACAACGTGCAGACCAAGGACGTGAAGTACGTGCCGTTCCTCACCAGGGACACCCCGGCGCCGACGTTCCTGAACACGTCGATTCTCGCGAAGTATCGCGAGCAGATGAAGAAGTACTACTACGACCCGACGAAGTTCCCGACCTACCTCGATCAGCTGGGAATCAAGTACCCGACGCTGCGGACGCCGGAGACGCCGAAGCAGCAAGAGCAGTAGCAGCGACGGCTGAAGCCGTCGCTCTCCATGGGGGGCGACGGCCATGGAGGGCGAGGGCTTTAGCCCTCGCCTACCCCCCGCCCTGCCATCGCCGTATGGCGTCGAGCGGGTAGAGCAGCATCACGATGTTGAGGGTGAGGTTGTCGCGGATCATGTATCCGACGGCCACCTCCGCCCCAATCACCAGTCCCACCGCCACCCACACCGGCAGGCGAGACGCCAGCACGAAGCCCACGATCATCGCCGTAATGTCCGACACGGAATTGATTACGCTATCGCCGTAGTAGTCGAGCGAGATCGTCCCTTCGCGATACCGATTGATGATGAGCGGCGTGTTCTCGAGGATCTCCCAGCCCGATTCGAGCACGGTCGCCGCTAGCAGGCGCGCGGCGAGGGGCCACCGCCGTCCCACCAGGAAGAACAGGCCGTAGAACAAGAACCCGTGAATGACGTGCGACGGCGTGTACCAATCGGTGATGTGCTGCGAGTTTTCGGAGCTCTGGACCACGCCGTGCCACAACTTGACGTAGCCGCACTTGCAGATCGGCTCGCGCCCCATCGACAGCAAAATCGCCGCGGTGACGGCCACCGCCGCGATTGTGCTGAGATAGAGCAACCAGGTCTGTCGGGAACGGTTCATCGCGTCGCTTTCTACGGGAGAAGATGGGATGGTGAACTGCCGCGACACCGCCGGCGCTAGTCGCGACGTAATTCCGAGAGCGGCTCCACCCGCGCAGCGCGAATGGCCGGCGCCAGCGCACCAATGGTGGTGACGCCCAGCAACATTACGCAGGCGCCGCCCATCGCCACCGGATCGAAGGGGCCGATGGCGACCAATACTCCAGCGAGCAAGCGCACGGATGCGACGGCGCCGATCAAGCCGATCGAGATGCCGGCGATGGTCACCATCAGGCTTTCCACTAGCATCGCTTGGCCAATGCCCCGAGCGCGGGCGCCAAGTGCCATCCGGATGCCGATCTCTTTTCGCCGGAGGGACAAGGCATAGGACAGCAGGCCATAGACGCCGGCCGACACCAGAAGCAGGGCGAGGACACCAAAAAAGCCTCCGACCGTGGCCATGACTCGTTCCTGCAAGATGGTCCGGCCCCGGACGTACTCAAGGGTTTGCATCTTGTGAATAAACTCGAATCCAAGCGCATCGATCGCCTGTTCGATGCCTGCCGACGCGCTTGCCGGCGCCCGGGCCACCAGAAACTTGTAGTGAGCGCGGGCACCGCTCTGGATGGACGGCGTGTAGGCAATGGACATGTTGCCCCGGCGCACATCGTAGACGCGCGCATCGCTGGCGATGCCGACCACTGCCACGTCCTGCCATCCAGGCTGCCGTGAAATACGGACATGTTCGCCCATGCCGCGGCCTTCGCCGAACAGCCGGCGCTCGAGGCTCTGGCTGAGGATGGTGACGCGGCGGCTCGATTCGTTGTCTGCGTAGGTGAAGTCGCGTCCACGAACGATCGACACGCCGACCGTCGTGAAGAATCCAGGCGACACCAGCGGCCAGTCGGCGGTCACCTCGTTCTCCCCGGTGGCGGTTCCAACGCGCCCCACCGGTTCCGGCGCTGGCGAACCGCCTTCTGGCTTCATCGAGCTGAAGGCTGCCGCCGTCACACCGGGCACCCGCAGGACTCTCTCGATGGCCTGTGGATAGTAGGCGGCCGGATTGAGATTCTTGTACGCACCGACTCGCTCAGTGGGGAATGCAATCACGACAGGGTCGTTGGTCATGCCGGTGGGCGGAGTCGTGATCCCGTAGACGTTGCGGACCAATAGGGCCGTGTGGGTCAGCAGGACAATCGAGAGGGCAACTTGGACCCCGACCAGTACTTTCCCGACTCGCGATGAGCGCGCGAGGGTCCGGGTCCCACCCGGTGACAGTAGCCCCGAATGCGACCGGGTGACGATCGATGCTGCAAGCGCGGTCACGGCGACGGCCATTCCGATGCCACCGACGGCTGCCACGCCGACGATAATCCGGTCCGGGCCGACATCGAGCGAGGTCCGTACGGCGTAGTCCTGCAACAAAAGCGTCGTCAGCCCACGGCTCGCCCACGCCGCGAAGACGAGTCCGGTGACTGTGCCTACGCAGCCAAGAAGGAGACCCTCGGCCGTCAGTTCTCGAATCAGCCTCGCCCGGCTGGACCCCAACGCCAGCCGCACGCCCAACTCGTGACGCCTCGCGTCGGTTCGAGTGAAGATCAGCGAGCACAGATTTGCGGCGGCTGTAAACCAGACGAGTGTCGCGATCGCGAGCAGCGCGTAGAGCGGTTGCGCATAGCGGGAACGAAGCCCCCGCTCCACGCCGAACGCACCCGACTCGACCACGACCCGCCTTGCGAAATAATCCTTGCGCTGCGTCGTCAGGTCTTTCTCCGGTGCTGCGTCGCTTAGTACGCGAGGCCACATCGCCTCAATCTGGGCTCTGGCGGACTCCAGCGTCACTCCGTGGAGGAGCCGGCCGGTGGTGGCCACCCAGCTCGAGGTGCCGTCGACCATCGACGCTTCTGACTTCAGGAGTTCCGGCATGAGCGAGATCGGAATGGAGATGTCGGGTTCGATCGTGATCCCGAGGCCGAGGAAGCCGCGTGGTGCGATTCCGATGATGGTGAGTGGGACGCCTTCGGCCTTGATGGATCGGCCAATCACCGCCGGATCGCCCGCGTACCGGCGCTGCCAGAAGGTCCAGCTGATCACCGCCACCGGCGCGGCGGTCATAGCCGTGAGGTCGTCGTCCGAAGGGCCGATCAGGCGGCCCAGGGTCGGCTCTGCGCCAAGCTCTACGAAATAGTTTCCCGAAACGCCCGACACAGACGCCCTTTCCGACGCCTGCTCTGTTTCAACGGTCAACACGCTTTGCTGCAACGAGGCAAGGAGGGCGGAGAACACCTGCTGATTCCGGCTGAACTCGCGGAATTGACGCCAAGTCAGATCGCCAGTTCGGCCGGCCGTGTCACGAATCGTGACTTGAACGAGTTCGTGAACGCCAGGCACAGGCAGCGGCCGCAGGACCAGTGCGTAGAGCAGGCTAAAGACGGCGGTCGCGGCACCAACCGCCAACGCCAGAATGACGATCGCCGTCGCCGTGAACCACGGAGTGCGCCGCAGGCTGCGAACAGCGTGTCGAAGATCGCGAAACACTGACGTCCCCCCGTAGCCGCAGTCCCCGAAGCCTGCGGCCTGAAGCCCGCAGCCTGCTTACACTCCCGCCTTCATGTATCTCGCGAGCGCGTTCACCAGTCGATCAACTTCTTCGGGCGAGTTGAAGAAGTGCGGCGAGACGCGCAGGCCGGCGCGGTCGGTACCGCCGCGGGTCGTCACGCCGATGCGATCCTTCTCATACAGCGTGGTCGCCAGCTTGCGGTAGTCGAGGGTCCCTGGCAGGAACGACACCACGGTCGCCGACAGCGCCGGATCCGGGTTGGTCCACAGCTTGATGCCGTTGATCTTCCTCAGGCCGGTCATGAATTGCTGCGTCAGCGCGCGCGAGCGCTGTTCAATCGCCGGGCGGCCGACCTTCTCCTGGAACGCCGTGGCCTCGCCAAACGCCAGGATCGTCGCGTCGTCGCGCTGTCCAAAGCTCTCGAACGTCTTTGAGATGCCGACGGCTCCCGGATAGGCGCTGTAGATCGACGGCCAGATCTTGTCGTGCGAGCGCTGGTTGATGAAGAGCACGCCGCACTCGCGCGCGCCGCACACCCACTTGTGCGCGCTGCCTGAGTAAAAATCTGGCTGGATGTCGCCGAGGTTGACGTCCAACAGGCCGAACGACTGGGCGCCGTCCACCATCGACAGCACGCCGCGCTCGTGCGCCAGCGCGCACAGCTCTTTCGCCGGGAACAGATCGCCCACGGTGCTGGTGAGATGGGTGAACGAGATCAGCTTGGTCTTCGGCGTGATCGCCTTGGCGTAGGCATCGATGTAGTACTGCATGCCCGGATGCGGATTGACCTGGTCGATGATCTTCACGGTGAAGCCGAAGCGCTTGGCCTTCTCCGTCCAGGCCGTGTTGTTGCACGGATGATTGTCGCTGAAGATGACGACCTCGTCGCCGGCCTTGAGATTGACGCCGCTCGAGACGAAATTGTTCGACTCGCTGGTATTGCGCGAGATGACGATTTCTTCGGGCGTCACGCGCAGGAATGCGGCCAGGCGCCGCCGCGTCTCTTCCTTCGATTCCGGGTACTTGACCCGATTCTGCCCGGAGTGATCGTGATCGATGTTCGCGGTCTCGCGGTTGAGCGCCTCGAGCACCGGACGCGATGACGGGCAAAGATTGGCGGCGTTCAGGACGCCGAGGTCGGGCGGCATCACGAACTGTTCGCGCACCGATTTCCAGAACGCCTCACCGCCGGTCGCGGCCGGGCCGGGCGCGAATTGTGGCGCTTGGGGAGTCGTCTGGGCCCACACCGGGTCGGCGAACAACGCGGCTGAGCCGCCAACTGCAAACAGACGGGCGAAGTCGCGACGGGAAACGGCCATGGTGGAGCCTCCGCCGCGAATTCTACATCTTCTCGTCGCCGGACGGACCGTAGAGGGAGGGAATCGGCACCCCGAGCATGCGCAGGTAGACTGTCATCTGGCCGCGGTGATGGACCAGGTGGTTGAGGACGAAGTTGCGCATGACCGCCGCCTTCGGCATGGTGAACACTTCCTTGCCGCCGGCCAGCAGCTTCCACGGCGCCCCGAACTCCGCATCGGTCTTGCCGGCAAGCGCGGCGCGTGCCAGCGCCACGTTGGTATCCATCATCTTCAGCACCGCCTCGCGATTGGCTGGCGGCTGGTACTCCGCCGGACGCGGCGTGGCCATGTCGATGGACGACTGGGTCATCGTCATCAGCGCCCACTGCGGGAGTTCGGCGAGGTGCTCGGCCAGCCGGCCGAGGGTGACGCTCGTCGGGTGGGGCCGCCAGGCGAACTGCGCGTCGGGTAGCCGATCGAGTACCCGGCGCGTCAGTCCCATTTCGCGATCGAATTCGGGCAGCAGTGCATCGATGAGCGGCATCCGCTCATTTTATCCGCGCCGTGTCACTGCTGCGGGCGCGGTTTCTCGGTCAAGGTCTTCAGCGATTTCTCGATCTCCTTGAAGCTCTTCTCGAAGTTCTTTTCGAACGTCTCCTCGAAGTGCTTCTCGAAGCCCTGCCCGAAGTCCTGCCCGAAGCCATCGCCCAATCCGGTGCCGACGCCCTGGCCCAGGCCCACGCCGAGCTGCCCGGTCAGATCCTTGGCGACATCGTTGGCGAAGTCGTCCCAGTCGCCGTCGTTCCAGCCGGGTGGCTTGGGCGGCTTGGGTGCCGGGGGCGCGCCCGGCGCGGGCGGAGCCGGAGGGGCCGGCGGCGCCGCCATCGGCGTGCGGCCGCCGCGGCGGCGATCGCGCTCCTCTTCCTTGCTCACCACCGCCTTGCGCGCCAGCACGATGTCGCCGTTGAACGACTGGACCTCGATGCGCGCGCTGCCGTTCCCCAGCGTGAAGTTGAAGCGCTTGCTGCCGCTGCGCATCGACTGGCCTTCCGGCAGTTGAATGGGGAAGTCGGCGGCAAAATCGCCCTGGAACGTGCGCACGAACACGGTGGCGTTGGCCACGCCGCCCAGCCCGAGCCGGATGTCGCCGCCGTGCGTAGTCAGCCGGTAGACGCCGTTGTCCTTGATCGATCCGTTGAAGGTGACGTCGCCGTTCACGGTTGACGCCTCGAGGTTCGAGCTCTGGGCGTTGTCGATCACAATGTCGCCGTTGGTGGTCTCGGCGGAGATCTCGCCGGTGACGTTGGTCACGCGGATGCCTTCGTTGACCGTCGTCGCCTGCACGCGCCCGCTGGCCTTGTCGATGGTGATGATGCCGTCGATCGATTTCACGGTGACGGAGCCCGACCCACCGGTCACGCGGGCATTGCCGTGGACGGTTTCCACCGTGACCTCGGCCGTGGTGCCCTCGATGGTGGTATCCAGGTAGGTTCCCGACAGGTTCACCGCCATCCACCTGGGCACGGTGACCTGGTAGTCGACCAGCCCCGAGGGCCCGCGAAGCGAGCGCGTCCGGACGCGGAGGGTCATATCGGCCGTCTGCGCGTCGACCGACTCGCGGGCACTGTGCGTGGCCTGGATGCGGACCTGGTCCTTGTCCCACGTTCGCACCACCACTTCGCCGGCGTTGTTGGTCAACACCAGCCGCGTGCCCTTGGTGACGTCCACCGTCTGGTCGGTCTTCGGCGTGCCTTCCGGGCCGCCGGGCCGCGCTTGAATCGGCGGCTGCTGCGCGTCATCCCGTTGCTCGCGCGCCTGCGCCGCCGACGCCATGCCGAGCGAGAGCGCCAGTGCAGTGGTCAGCAGCGTGAAATACGTTCGGTTCATCGCTTAGTCTCCTGAAGTCGAGGCCAGTGTGGTCGCGCGCCGCAGCAGCTCGAGCTTGCGCCGCCGCGAGTCGGCCAGATGTGAGTTGAGATAGGGGTTCGCCGGGTCCTTGTCCAACGCCTCGCGTGCCTGCGCGATCGCGTCGTCGATCGTCCGCAGGTTGCGTTCGATCACCATCACCGTGGCTGGATCAAGGCGGTCGCGATCGTCCAGCAGAATTTTTTCGAGATCCGTGACCGCCGCGTCAAATTGCTTGTCCGCGAAGTTGGCCGGCTGCACTTGTCCGGCGGCCGATCCCATCGGCTCATCCTGTGCCTGCACCACGGCCTCGCTGGACGCCGGCGTAGCCACCGGCTGCCGCGCGACGAGCCAGGTCAGGCCGGCCGAGACCGCGATCAGGAGGGATGCGGCCACGGCGAGTTGCGACCACGTCACCGCGATCGTGCGACGCGGCGAGGCCTGGATGCGTGCGGCCACGCCCGGCCAGAGGTCGTGGGCGGGTGGCTCGTCGCGAAGACCGCCGATGGCCTGAGCGAGAATGTCCTCCGGCTCCAGCGCGTCGTTGCTGAATTTGAGTCGATCGTCTTCGTGGTGGTTCATGGCGTTTCTTCCGCGGCACCCTAACGCAGTGCCCTACTCTTCGTCAGCAGCGTCCGTAACGTCTGCCGGGCCCGATGCAACTGCGACTTCGACGTGCCCGCCGAAATGCCGAGCAGGGTGCCAATCTCCTCGTGCTTGTAGCCCTCGACGTCATGCAGCACGAAGATGGTTCTTGCTCCCTCAGGCAGCTTCTCGATCGCCGCCTGCAAATCCATGCTGAGGTCGTAGCTCTTGGTTCGCGCCGCCGGCGCGACGTCGAGCACCGCCTCGCCGTCGGGCAGGAAGCGATCGCGCGCCGCTCCCAGCTTGCGAAACCGCTCGATGATCACGTTCACTGCCAGCCGGTGCAGCCAGGTGGAAAAAGACGACTCGCCGCGAAACAGGGCGAGTTTCTGCCACGCGCGGACGAACACGTCCTGCGTCAGTTCCTCGGCTGCGTCGGGTCCGGCCATCCGCCGAGCGAGGTTGAACACCCTCGGCATATGTGCCTGATAGACCCGCTCAAAAGCCGCCGTATCCCCTTCGGTCGCAAGGACGACGTCGTTCACCGGCATTGAATTGGATGGTGGGTGAGGCAGGAGGGTTGGAAGACAAACAAAAGGCAAAAGGCTCAAGGCACAAGGCTCAAGGCACAAGGCAAAACCGGACGGCCCCGGATTCTGCCTTCGGCCTTTTGCCTTTTGCCTTGTTACGGTGTTTTTGGCTTCGAAAAGTCGACCTTGGGCGCCACCTTGGCCGCCTCGGGGGCCTTGAAGAGCTCGTATTCCTTGAAGCCGAAGATGCCAGCCGTAATGTTGCTGGGGAAGCTCCGGCGGCTGGTGTTATAGGCCTGGACCGCTTCGTTGTAGCGCATGCGCTCCACAGCGATGCGGTTCTCGGTCCCGGCCAGTTCGTCCATCAGTCGCGCGAAGGTCTCGTTGGACTTGAGGACGGGGTAATTTTCCACCACCACCAGCAACCGGGCCAGGGCCGACGACTGCTCGTTGGCCGCCGCCATCTTCTCTGCGGGCGACTGCGCGCCCGCGAGCCTCGCCCGCGAATCGGCGATCGCGCGGAAGACATCCTGCTCCTGCTGCGCGAAGCCCTTGGTGGCTTCCACCAGGTTGGGGATCAAATCATTCCGGCGCTGGAGCTGGTTTTCCACCTGCGCCCACTGCGCCTTGATTCCCTCCTCCTGGCCCACGAACCGGTTGTAGGAACAGCCCGAGCTTGCCACTGCCGCACCGACCAGAGCCACCACCACAAGCATTCGCGTCAAGATCTTCATAGCTACCTTTCTATCAGAGTTCCGCACCCCAGCACCAACCCCGGCACCCGGCACCCGGCACCCAGCACCCAGCACCCGGCACCCAGCACCCAGCACCCAGCACCCGGCACCCAGCACCCAGCACCCGGCACCCATCACCCGTTCCTTACCAGGAGCCACCACCACCGCCGCCGCCGGAACGACCACCGCCGAAGCCGCCAAAGCCGCCGCCACCGAACCCGCCGCCGCCACCCCAGCCACCGCGCGACCAGCTGGAGGCGGCGCCAAAGGCGCCCGCGCCGCTGGCCCATCGACGCCCGCTGCGCGAGCCGGGCCCGCGCCGGTTGATGATGTTCAGGAAGATGATGAGCAGGATGATCCACACGCCGAAGGGGATGGATCGTCCGCTGGGGCCTTCCCGCGGTGCGTCGACCGGCGCGAGGTTCAGGTCGACGTTGCGGCCTTCCGCGATTCGCCGCGCGACGGCGGTGGCGCCGGCCAGCATGCCGCCGCTGTAATCACCCGATCGAAAGTGCGGCACCATCGTCTCGCGGCTGGTCTGGCCGGCGAAGCCATCGGTGATGAAGCCTTCGAGGCCGTAGCCGGTTTCAATCCAGACCTGGCGGTCGTCGAGGGCCAGCAGGATCAGCGCGCCATTGTCCTTGCCCTTGGTGCCGATGCCCTTGCCGCCGTTTTCGAACATCTTCACCGCGTACGACTTGAGGTCGGGCCACGGTTGAAACGTCTTCACGGTCGCGATCACCATCACGTCACCGGAGGCTGTCTGCAGCCGCGTGATCAAATCCTTGAGCTGCTCGGTGGTGCTGCTGTCGAGCACGTTGGCGAAGTCGTTGACGGCGTCGGTCAGCGGCGGCGGCGCCGGTTGCGCGGCGGCGGGCGCCGCGGCCAGGCACACCGCGACCACCAACGAGACGACCAGCAGGATTGACAGGCGCCCCAGCGAAGGGCGCCCAGCGGTGGCCACCTTAGTTCGCCCTCCAGCTGTCGATGAAGCCGGCGAGGGTGTCCATCGTGGCCAGGTATTGCGGAAACAACCGCGCCGCGTCCACGCCGGCCGATGCGCCGGAGCCGGCCAGCGCGAGCACGTCGCCCACGACGCGCGGATCGAGACCGGCGCGCGATGCGGCATAGGCGCCCAGTTCCGCGTCGGTCGCCGCGGCGTTGCCGTCGAGGCGCGCCACGCGCCGCAGCAGCGTGCCAAACGCCGGCGCCGAATCGGTGACGAGCGCGGCCACGGCGCCCGGACGCGCGCCGCAGTCCACGTAGTTCTCGCGCAGGTGGAGCAGGTGGCTCTGTGCCTGCACTTCGCACGCGCGGCGCAAGTCCTCGGCGCGAATCGACAGGTCCTGGAACGGATTGGCGCCGAAGAGCACGCGATGGGTGTCGAGGATCTCGCCGTACTCGATCGGAAACGCATCGAGCGAGCGGGCAAACTCCTGGCGCGCCAGCAGGAGCGGCGTCGAGACCCCGGCCCGATGCCAGGTACTGACGTGTCTGGCGCACGTCTGCAGGTCGTCAACCGTCAGCGTCCGGACGAGGGCCAGGCTCGGTGTACGGCTGGCGCCCGGTCGCCCGTACGCCACCAGCGCCTCGAGCCGATCGCCGAAGATGCTTTGCAGGTCTCGCAGAAGATCGGCCAGTGGGCCGCCGGCAGCACTATCCATCTCTTGTAGAATACGATGCTTCGAGGTTCGCCGTTCGAACCGCCTATGAGACTTCGCGAGATCAACCTTGGGTGTTTTGGTGGCGGCACGGGCCTGCCCACCCTGTTGAGCGGCCTCAAGCCCAACCCGTGGCTGCGCCTGAACGCCGTGGTGACGATGTTCGACAGCGGCGGCAGCTCAGGACAGTTGCGCGACGAGCTTGGCGTGCTGCCTCCAGGCGACGTCTTGCGCTGCGCGCTGGCGCTGTCGCGCAACGAGGGCGAGGCGCGCCGCGTGCTGCTGGCGCGGTTGCCGACGCTCGAGCACGCGCGCCTGGGCGGCCACACCGGCGGCAACCTGCTTCTCTCGATGATGGAGCGCTACAGCGGCGACTTTCTCGCCGCGGTTGACGGGCTTCGCGCGCTGCTCGGCTGCCACGGCCGCGTCTGGCCCGTCAGCGTCGAGCAGGCCACGCTCTGCGCGGAATATGCCGACGGCACCTTGACGCGCGGCGAAGTGGCCGTCGATGAGGGCCACGCCCGTGGTCATCACGTCACCCGCGTCTGGCTCGAGCCGCCGGTGCCCATCCTGCCGCAGGCCCGTGACGCGATCGCGGAGTTTGACGCGGTCATCATCGGCCCCGGCAGTTTCTTCACCAGCCTCCTGCCGACGCTGCTCGTTGACGGTGTCGCCACGGCGATCGGCCGCGTCGAAGGACCGATCATTCTCGTGTCGAACCTGCTGACCGAAGGCCGCGGCATGAACGGATTCACCGCCGCCGATGCGGCGGGCTGGGTGAGCCGCACCATCGGCCGGCCCGTGGACGTGGTGATTGCCAACGACGGCCATCCGCCGGCCGAGATCCTGGCCCGCTACGAAGCGGAAGACAAGCATCTGCTCGCCGCCGGCTCGCCGCCGCCGGAGACGGAGCTGGTAATGGGAAATTTCTGGCGCTCGGAGATCGCGCGTCACGATCGGCGCCGGTTGTCGTACGCGGTGTGGTCGGTACTGTCGAGGAGATTACTGTCGTGAAAAACCTGAATCGCATTCTGGCGGTGACCGTCCTGGTGTGTGCCCAGGCGGGGGCTAAAGCCCCCGCCCTCCATGCGCAAGCCCCCGCCCTCCATGCGCAAGCCCCCGCCCTCCAGGCGCAAGCCCCCGCCCTCCAGGCACCATCCCAATCAGATCGCACCGCCGTGCTCGCGTCGATCGACGCCAAGGCCAAGACCTATGGCGAAGTGGCGATGCAGATCTGGTCGTTCGCGGAGGTGGGTTACCAGGAGACCAGGAGCAGTGCGCTCCTGCAACAGCAACTGACAAACGCGGGCTTCGAGGTCAAGGCTGGCGTCGCCGAAATCCCCACCGCGTTCACCGCCACGTACGGATCTGGCAAGCCCGTAATCGCCATCGTCGGCGAGTTCGATGCGTTGCCCGGCCTGTCGCAGGCGGCCTTGCCCGAGCGCAAGGCGCTGGTCGAAACCGGCCCCGGTCACGGCTGCGGCCACCACCTGTTCGGGACGGCGTCGACCGCCGCGGCGATTGCCGTCAAGGAGTGGCTCGTCGCCACCAAGCACGCCGGCACGTTGCGTTTCTACGGCACCCCGGCCGAGGAAGGCGGCGCCGGCAAGGTCTACATGCTCCGCGCCGGGTTGTTCGACGACGTCGATGCGGTCGTGACGATGCATCCGGGCGATCACAATGCCACCAGCGCCGGCAGCAACCTGGCCAACATCACCGGCAAGTTCCGCTTCCACGGCAAAGCGGCGCACGCCGCCGCGGCGCCGGAGCGCGGCCGCTCGGCGCTCGACGGCGTCGAGGCGATGGACGCGATGGTCAACATGCTGCGGGAGCACGTCTCCTCCGACGCGCGCATCCATTACGTGATCACCAACGGCGGCCAGGCGCCCAACGTCGTGCCCGACTTTGCGGAGGTCTATTACTACGCCCGCCACAACGACATGCGCGTGCTCGACGACATCTGGGAGCGCATCAACAACGCCGCCAGGGGCGCCGCACTCGGCACCGGCACGACGACGGACCTCGAGATAACGGGGGCGGTCTGGAACGTGTTGCCCAACAGTTACCTCGTGGGCGTGATGCAGAAGAACCTGCAAGCGGTGGGCGGCTACGAGTACACGCCCGTCGAGCGCCAATTCGCGGAAGCCTTGCGAAAATCCCTCGACGGCAATCTGCCGGCGATCGACAGCGCCAACTCGGTGATGACGCCGGAAACCGAGAACGGCACGGCCTCGAGCGACATGGGCGACGTCAGCTGGCGGGTGCCGACGGTGCAAGTGGTCACCGCCACCTGGGTCCCGGGCACGCCGGCCCACAGCTGGCAGGCGGTGGCGGCGGGCGGCATGTCGATCGGCGTGAAGGGCATGATCGTCGCCGCGAAGAGCATGTCGCTCACCGCGATCGATCTCTTCACCGAGCCCTCGCACATCGTCAAGGCCAGGGCCGAGTTCGACCAGCGGCGAGGACCGAACTTCAAGTACACGACGCGGCTGGCCGATCGGAAGCCCGCCCTCGATTATCGGAAGTGAAAATAAAAGTGAGAAGTGAGAAGTGAGAAGTGAGAAGAGGGAAGTGAGAAGAGGAACGGCCTATGTCTCCACTGGATCGGCGTGAATTCGTCGGCGTCATCTCGCTCGCGGGTCTCGGCGGTCTCACGCCGGCGGCGGCCGCACCTGAGGACCAGGCGGCCGGCCAACGGCCGGAAGGCGTTGAAGTCGGGCAGGATGTGACTCGCCGGCTGGCGCAGTACGTAGTGACCGGCCAGTACGACGACCTGCCCGCTCCGGTCCGCAACGAAGCGCGGCGGACCCTGTTGAACTATGTGGGCTGCGCGGTGGGCGGCTCGCGTCACGAGACCCTGGATGCCGCCGTCTCCGCGCTGGCGCCGTTCTTTGGGCCGCCCCAGGCATCGGTGTTGGGCCGGCGCGAGCGAGTGGATGTCCTCCACGCGTCCCTGCTGAACGGCATCAGCTCGCATGTGTTCGACTTCGACGACACGCACCTCAAGACCGTCATTCACCCGGCGGGTCCGGTGGTGTCGGCGCTGCTTGCGCTGTCGGAGTACCGGCCGGTGCCGGGACCGGATTTCCTGGCCGCGATGGTCCTCGGCATCGAGGTGGAGTGCCGCATCGGCAACGCGGTCTACCCGGCGCATTACGATCGCGGCTGGCACATCACCGGGACCGCGGGCGTGTTCGGTGCCGCGGCGGCCAGCGGACGGCTGCTCGGTCTCTCCGAGCAGCAAATGGTGTGGGCGCTTGGGATCGCCGCGACCCAGCCCGTCGGCCTGCGCGAGATGTTCGGGTCGATGACGAAGAGTTTCCATCCCGGCCGGGCGGCCCAGAACGGTTTGACGGCCGCGCTCCTGGCCGCCCGCAATTTCACCTGCACCGACGTCGGCATCGAAGGCAAGAGCGGTTGGGCCAACGTGCTCAGCACGACCCGCAACTACGCGGAGATCACCGGGAACTACGGCAGGACGCACGAGATCCTGTTCAACACCTACAAGCCCTTCGCCTGCGGGATCGTCATTCATCCGGCGATCGACGCGTGCCTCCAGCTGCGCAACGAGCACACCCTGACCGCGGACCAGATCGAGCGGATCGATCTGCGCGTGCACCCGCTCGTGCTCGAGTTGACCGGAAAGAAGACGCCGCAGACGGGCCTCGAGGGCAAGTTCAGCGTCTACTTTGCCGCCGCGCTCGCGATCGTCCAAGGGTCGGCCGGCATGCGGGATTTCAGCGATCAGAACGCCAGGAATCCGGTGATCGCCGGCCTGCG
>JBDTMB010000084.1:0-15198 GCA_039934485.1 Vicinamibacterales bacterium | reverse complement strand
TGCTTTCATCCACCCCAGCGACCGTGCGGCGTGACGCTCGAACTCGTCGGGCGGCACGAAGGGATGTGCGAGCAGGGCGCGCGACAACAGCGGTTCCGGCAGCCGGCGCGCGTCGTCGCCCAACAGGCTCGACGACAGATACAGGTCGGTGACATGGGCCAGCGCTTCGGAGCCCGCCAGCGCCTCGAGACCGGCCTTGTCGCTCGAATCAAGCCACAGCACCACACGTTCGGCATTGCCGATCAGTACGGGCCAGGTCGCCGTCGTGAGAGCGGTCGTCGCAGGAACACAGGCGGCGGGCACCACGCCAGGCTTGTACTCCCGCGCCAGCGCCGCCGCTGCCGTCTCCCCTGCCGTGCCGCATCTGGTCACCTGGCGGACGCCTGACGTCGCAGTGTCGAGGTGATGCGCAATCACTTGCGCCTCGACCGCGACACCTTTCGAAAAATACATCGAGTAGAAGCCATCGCCGGCCGGGGCGGCCGGAGGGAGCGGCGTCTGCGGAAGAATCGCCGGGATCTTGTTGCGCGCGCAGAACGCGTCGATCGGCGACCAATCCTCATCCGCAATGCCGCCGACGATGGCGTAGACCGGCTGGCGGCGGTACAACTCCTCAAGTTGGGCAGGCCACTCCCGTGGCGCGCCGTGCAGCTCCCACTCGTCGAGCACCCAGTCGCGATACGACTCGTACTGCTGTTTCATGTCCCAGCCGCCGCGGTTGCGGCGGCGGTCTTCGTAGCGGGTGCCGCCGTTCTTGGCGCGCACGAAGGCCCGCAGGACGTCGAGCATCGAGGCCCGCCGTCCGGCACTCACTCGCGGCGTCACAATCGTGGCGACGTGAACGATCGAGTCACTCACCCCCGGCGGCGGCTGTTGGCCGACGGTTCGAAGATAGTCGCCAATGGCCTTCGCGTCAGCCGCCGCGACCGCGTAGCGCGGCATCGTCTTCGACAAGGCGCGGCCGGCCGGGTCGACGCCGTCGCGCAGTGCGCGCAGCAGATCGTCGTCTGTATAGGCGGGTCGCGTCCCGTCGCCCGTCGTTCGCGGCGGACCCAGTTGCGGTGCGCCTTTAGTCACCGGCGCGAACAGCACGGAACCCACGATCGACGGAACGACGAGATTGCCCTCAGCAGTGCCCATGCCGCTGCGGCGATGGCAGTTCACGCACGGCAGCTCGCTGCTCTTGACGTGAATATCCCCTTCCACCGTGGCCGCCACCGCGGTACCGGCGGCCGTCAGGCCTCGCATATAGAAGCGCTCGCCCATCGTCGGAGGGGGGACGGCGACGCGCGTGGGCGCAGCCGGCCGCGCCGGCTGGGCCAGGCGCGGGGGGGCCGCCGGGCGATCTGGCGTGGTGGGCAGGCGCGGTTGCGCCCCACCCTCACCCGCAACGAGCAGAAGGAGGAAGGCCACTCCAGTAGCCGTGGCGACGCGCCGCGGTGTGTGATACCAACGCGAGCTGCTCATGGCTGCGTGGGAACCAGATGACCGAGTGACGCGTGCCGCAGCGTATCGGCGCTCGAGAAGCCGTCGAGCGCGATCCACGGCGCATTGGCCGACGCGCGAATGAAAGTGGCGGCCGCGTGATTGTTCTTGCCGCCGCGATAACTGCCGAAGGCGCGCTGCGCCGCTTCCACGGCGGCCGGCGTGCCGGTCAACAGGCGCCAGGAAGCCGGTGCGTGATACCGCTCCGCATACGCCTTGAGGGCCGCCACCGTGTCGGCCTCGGGATCGATGGAAATGGAAATCACTCTCACCGTATCGCTGTCGGGCCCGAGGTTCGACAAGAACTGTGACATCCCAGCGCTCATCACCGGGCAAATCGTGGTGCACGTGGTGAAGATGAAATTGACGAGGACCGGCTTGTCGGATCCAATCGCGTCGCGCAAGCTCGTGGCACGACCGCTCTGATCCACCAGCGCGATGCCCTCCACGTCGGGTTGCGGTGACATGAGCCGCGCCGGCCGCGCCTCCCGCGAGGCCGCCACTTGCGCGGCGTGACCCTCATGTCCCGAAGGGGCTTGCGCCAGTGGACGTGCGGAGCTGGCAACCAGCGCGCACGCCGCCACCGTTCCTGCTGCCATCCATCTCATCGCGTCTTCCCTCCTGGTGGTACCGATGACGAATCATCGGTGACCGGAATCCCGCTGATGCTGAACTCGCCGATCGTGACGGTGACCGTATTGCCCACCTTGATGAAACGCGCCGGGTTTGCAAAGAACATGAAGTAAGTGCGCCCCGGTTTGGCGTCGTTGGTGCTCCGCAACGCGCCCGTGGTCGGCGGATTCGGCACCGTCGTCAGCAACCCGCTGGCGTCGTCTTTCAGGCGCGGCTTGCTCCCGCGAGCGAAGAGCGGTTGCGCCTTGTTCGCGTCAACGATCCGGTAGCGGAACTCGAGCATGTAGCCGCCCGAAGCGAGCCGCATGGACTCGACCTGGATTCCCCATCGCCGCGCGATCGACGAGACGTCGTCCGCGGTCAGGGGTCCTTCCTTCACGGCCGTTACGGTGCTCTGGCCCGGGCGATGCGGTTTGGCCCCAGGCGCACCCTGCGCGAAAAGAATGGCGGGAGCGCCCAGAAGCGCTCCCGCCAGAACCGACACCCCTATCACTCGCTTGGTCTTCATAGTGCTCTAGTCGCGTATTCGTCTTACCTGTCCACTGACCGACTAGTCCCAGAGTCGACTCGGGCCGGGTGGGATCCTACGATCCCACCCGGCCCAGGTCCAACGAATTCTCCCTACAAGCTATTAACTCTTACGGAACCTTGATTTCGATTACCGCGAGGTTCCAGACATCCGTCATCGGCAGCGGCGAATACGTGTCGCTCATCGTGACGCTCGTGCCGGAGGCAGCGGCCGCGTTGGTCCGCTGCACCCAATACGTGTCGCCGACGGTCGGCGCGAACCGATGCACAATCCCCTGATCCGCTCCCGGTACCAACGTCCTCGGATTGCTCCAGTCCGTTCCTACCGCGAAGACCAGCGAGTCGGCGCCCGTGGTCGTCAGTGAGCCCGTAGGCGCGCCGCTCGCCCCGTTGAACGCACAGGTTGGGCAGGCCGCCAGCGAAGAAGCCGCACCGCTGAACGCCACGACCGTGATGGACGCCGCCTGGTTGGCGCTGAGTGCCGCCGTCACGGTGCCGTTGGCACGTGCTGCCGCACTATACGCCCACCAGATTTCCGCCGTCCCACGCTGGGCATTCGATCGCACGGCGTTGGTCCAGGTCAGGCCGGCAACGTCGGTCACCTGATTAACGACCGTATTGCTGCCAGTCGCCGGTGCGTCCGCCGAGACAAACGCGACCAGCAGAGTGCCCGCCGGGACGGCCGGCACCGTTGCAGTGGCACCGACGCTCCCCTGCGTGTCACCAAACACCGTGGCCAAGACGTGCGGCCCGGCGCCGGATCCCACCACTCCGGTGCCCGTCAGGGCAACCGGCGTCGAGGGGCCGCCGCTCGGGGTTGACACATTCAGCGTGGCCGTCTTCAACCCCGCCGATGACGGAACAAACGTCACGTTGACCTGGCAGCTGGAACCCACCGCCGCCGTGCACCCGGTGGCGCTGAACTGGCCGGCGCCGCCGCTGATGCTGACGCTAAACGTTGAGGTCCCAGTGCCGGCGTTCGTGCTGCTTACCGTCACCGGGAGTGTCACGGGCAGGCCGATCTCCTGGTTGCCGAAGCCCAGTGACGGCGCCACCGTGAACGTTGGTGCGACGCCGTTGCCGGTCAAGCCGGTGGTTGACGACGTCGTGATGGGCGTGTTCGTGATGCCGGCGATCGTGGCTTGTAGCCCGGCCGTCACGCTACCTACCGCATTCGGTGTGAAGACAACGTCGATCGTGCAGCTCGCCCCTGCCGCCACGCTGGTCCCGCATGCCGTCAGCGGCACCGGGGTGAGTCGGCTGAATCGAGGCGAACTGAACGCGACGGTCGCGATCGTCACCGGCCCGGTGCCGGCGGCGTTGTCGATCGTGATGGCCTGCGGCGCACTCGCCACCGAGACCGGCTGGTCGCCGAACGCCAGGGCGTTCGGGCTGATCGTCAGGACCGGCGCTGCCGCCGTCCCGCTCAGGTTGCCCGCCGTGCCTGCACCCGTGCCGCCCGTGACGGTCGCGTTGATCGTCGCGGACCTGGTCAAGCCGTCGATCGGTGCCAGTGGCGCGAACTTCACATCCACCGTGCACGACCCCTCGTCAGCCAGCGTGATGGGCAGCGTCCCGCATGTGCCGGAGCCCGCCACGATGGTGAATTGGGCCGATCCTGCACCGGCGATATTCGTCCGTGTGAACGCCGTAATCGTCGCCGGCCCCTGGGGAGCGGTCGCCGTCACGGAGAGGGTCTTCGGCTGGTTCAGCGCAACCGCGCCGAAGTTCGTCGTCGTCAGGGTCACCAACGGGTTCACACCGGTGCCCGACATCGGGATCGTCATTGCCGGGTTGCCGAGAGGCGTCACCGTCAACGTCGCGTTCTTGACGCCCAGCGTCGTGGCCGTGAACACCACGTTCACCGTGCACGTCGCACCGGAGCCAGGCAACGCCGCCGGAGCGACCGGACACGTTGAGGTCCTGGTGAACTGGTTCGCGTTGGTGCCGCTGATGGCCGAGGCCAACAGTTGAACCGGCGCGGTGCCCGCGTTGGTAATCGTCACCGCCAGCGTGGTCGGCGTGTTTCTCACGACGTTGCCAAAGAGCAGAGGACTCGGCGCCGCAGTAACGTTCAACGCCGCCGCTTCGCCCGACAGTGCCACCACCGTGCTGGCGCCAATCGATGGCGTCAACGTCAACGTCCCAGTCTTCAGGCCCGCCGGTGCCGCCGGCGTGAAGGTCACGGCCACCGTGCAGCTGCCACCAGCCACGACCTGGCTCGTCCCCGGCGTCGTTCCCGCCGGACACGTGTCGGACTCGGCTGCGAAGTCGCCAGTGCTCACGGTCATCGTGAACTCCGCGAACGTATTGCCGGTGTTGGTCAGCGTCACCAGTTGAGCCGCGCTCGGCTGGTTCACCGTCTGCGCCACGAAGGTCAGCGACGACGGATCCACGGACAGGATTGTTCCGACGCCGATGCCCGACAGTGTTGCGCTTGCGGACACCGCTGGGGCGCCCACTGCCACATTCAGCAGCGCGCTCTTCGACCCAAGCGACGCCGGGCTGAACGCCACGCTCACGTTGCAGCTGAAGCCCGGTGCGAGTGTGCCCGCGCAGGTGTCGCCAGTGATTGCGTACTGGGTGACGTCAGCGCCGGCAATCGAGATTGATGAAATCGTGAGGTCGTCGTTACCCGTGTTGGTGACCGTCACGACCTTGGCCGCGCTCGTCGAGCCCTGGCTCACGTTCGCGAAGTTCAGGAATGTCGGAGCGAGCGACAGCACCGGTGCCGGTGTGCCCACGTTCACGAAGTCCTTCACACTCGCCTCGCCGCCCACTCCGCTGATGGAGTAGATGAACGAGCCCTGGCCATTGAAGCCGGCGTCGGGCGTGAAGACCACCGTGGTGCCGTTGGTCGTCGCCGTGCCGCCGACAACCTGGCTGACCCCGGTAACGGTCAGTGGCAACGGCGTGTCGTTGGTCAACACCGTAATCGTCGCCGCAACCCCCGCATCCGTATCCACGGTCTCGGTGTTGGCGACTGGCAGGGCGACGATGCCCACGACTTCGTCAGCGCCGCGATCCGGCGTCGCCGGGCGCGGTTCGCTGTCGATGTCGAACGTCAACGCGGCCGGCACGTTGCCCGCCCCATATCCGCCGCCACCGGTCGCAAGGTTGACGCCGTTCACGCCCGCGCTCGTGTGGTAGTTCGAGAAGCGGGTGTCGTCGAGCTTGGTCAACGACAGCGGCCCGAACTGCGGCCGGATGAAGTTGCCGCCTTCGTCGAGCGCCGCCGGCGCCAGGATCGTGGTCACCTCGGCCTGCTGATACGAGTTGCGCCGATCCACGTTGACGTAGGTCTTGAGGAAGGCCGGGGCCGCGGCGCCACCGGTCGTCGTCCCACTCATCGTGAGCACCGAGGTGGAGCCAGTCCGCCCCGTATCCCAGTAACTCTCCGTAGGACCGGCGACGATGCAGGGCGTCGTCGAGCAAGCGATCAAGCCACGAGTGGTCGTCGTGCCTGGAATCTGCAGGCCGCCGTTGCTGGTGACGCCGAAGTAGTACGACCGGTTGTGCCAGACGATCGAGTTCGTGATCTTCGGGTTATTGGCGACGCCCGCATTACGGACGAAGATGCCGGCCGGTTGCGGCGCCGAACGATTCGGATCGCCCACCACCGTGAACGCAGCGCCCGCGACCGCGAGGCTGTCGTTGTTGACGATTGTGTCGTGCACGATCTCGACGTTGGCGCCGCCGGTATTCTGCAGCGAGATGCCGCCACCGGCCCAGCTGGCCACGTTGTTCGCGATCACGTTGTTGAAGATGCCCACGTTGAAGCCGTTCAACCCCACGAGCGCGATGCCACCACCGTCACCACCGGAGGCCGCGTTGCCCTGGATCAGGTTATTGCTCACGCGCACCGCGCCGCTCCCGGTCGTCGTCCCTCCGACCGGCGGCGGTGTGCCACCGATGAAGATGCCGCCGCCGTTGGTCGTGACGCCCTGGCTGAACGACTCGTTGAACACCACGGTGTTCCGGTCGATCACGCTGACGTTGTTGTCGATCGACGGCACGTCCGTCGTCGTGCCCCAGTAAGTGGGCAGGACGGGCAGGTCAACACCGCTAATCGTGACCCTCGCCTCCTGGCTACCCGCCGGGATGTTGGTATTGCCGATGTGTGAGATGCCCGCGCCCTGTCCCGCCGTGAGGTTGCCGGCGATGAAGTTCTCGAACACGCGATACATCCCGGCGCCCGTGCCGAGCACGATGCCGGAGCCACCAGTGGCCGCGAGGCCGGCGTTTTGCGCGATCACGTTGTTGTGAATCGCCGAGAACTGGACATGCGCGTTCTGGTCCTGCAGGTCCGGTCGGCCGACGTGGCCGAGTTCGATACCACCGGCGAAGTTGCCGGTGTTGGTGAAGATCTTGTTGTTCGAGATCTCCAGGTAATGGTTGTTCCCGTTCACGCGGATGCCAGGTGCGTCGTTGGTGCCGATGATCGAGAACCCGTCGATGCGCGCGTTCGGCCGCAGCCAGCGAGTCGCAGTCGTTGGGTCGACGTCCGCAGCAGCATCCCCCGCGGAGTTCTCGTTGTGCAGGCAGTAGGCCTGGTTGAGCGGGATGTCGAATCCGCCCATGCACACGCCGGTCTCAACACCCGCCAGACCCTCTGTCGGCAGGTTCTTCCCGAGCACGGTCACGCCGGCGCCCTCGTCGCCGAGCACGGCCGCCAGGTCACCGGTGGTGAATGGACCCGGCGTCATCACCGGCTGGGTCGGCAGCAGGTAGTCGGGATTCGCCAGCAACAGGTTGCCGGTGTTGTCGAGCCATGCCTGCAGGTTCTCGGCCGGCGTGGTGACGACGTTGATGATGGTCGACAACGCACCGGCGCCTTGCAGGCGAACCGGCTTGCTCATGACGACCATTTCCTCGTAGGTGCCCTGGTTGACCAGGATCAGGTCCCCCGGCGTGGCCGCGTCAATCGCGGCCTGGATGCTCTCACCCGCGTTGACCACCTTCGGCGCTCGTGCCTGGTGCATGCTGTTGGTCGCCACGTTCAGCGTCACGCCGAGGACGGACTTGCGCCCGTCGTTGCACTTGCCGGTAATCGTGTTGATGGCGCTCGACTTTCCGGCGAGGCAGCGCTCCACGGCCAGTTCGCCCGTACGGCTCATGGCCAATTGGGCCGGGGTCGGTGACGCCGGCAGGGCCGGCACGACGACGGTGATTTCCGTGTCGGACCAGGCGGTGTACGGAATTCTCTGACCGCCGAGCGTGACGAAGCCCGCGCCGTTCAGGGTGGACGGCGACCCGAAGCCGTAGTCGCGCTGGATCAGCTTTGGCTGCGCGCTGCCCGGACCGTCGTACGCCGGGTTCACCACGTCAATCTTGCCGGCTGACTTCAGCTTGATCGTGCGCGCCGCGTCGTCCGCCGCGCCGTTATCCACGATGTAGGGCCCGAATGGGTTGGCCGAGCTGGCGGCGGTGGCGACGTTGCCGTTAGCCGCGAAATGCGCTCCGGTGACCGACGCGATGATCGGCGTGCGGTTCGGCAATTCGGCATCCACCGGGAACGTCCCGGTGCCCGTGAAGGCACCCGTCGGCAACACCGGCGTATCGAGATACGTCGTCTTGCCGGGGAGGTACTGCAGCGGATAGCAGAAGTGGCTGTACTGTTTCTGGAACAACGGTTCCGCGACCACCGTGCCGTCGGGACCCGCCATCGTCGGTGAGTTGATGCACGCCTGAAGGATGCTCGGCGCCACGCCGCTCGGCTGCGGCACCTGGATGGTGTAGGTGCTGGGCACGAGCGCGTTGTACATCCCGTACTGGTCGGTGTAGGTGTGCGCGATTTCTCGGCCCTGCCAGTCGCGGATGGCGATCGGCATGTAGGGCGGCGCGTACTTTTCGCCAAAGTTCGGCGCGTTGGGGTCGAATTCGTTGGTCGTATCGTCGAGCACCATCCCGTAGATGTGGCCCGCCTTGGGCGCATCGGTCAGGAGGTGGAAGTCGGGCGCCGCCTGCTGACCTTCACGCAGGACCACCAGCTTCGCGTCGCAGAGCGGCTTCTGCTCACCGCCGAACGCCGAGAACACGCCCGGGAAGAGCGACAGCTCGTTGGGCACCGTGTGCAGCGAACCCACACAGAACGGCGCGATCAGCGCGTTGTCCGAGGCGGTGGGCGCCGGCTGCGCGTCGTGCGAGTAGACGTCGGCGCCGGCGGCGAACGTCAGTGCCGTCGACTCCGCTTGGGCGCGAAGCACGCCGATGGAGTCGCCGACGACGGTCACGACCCGCATCGCTTCGTTGTCGGTTCCCGCGACGACGTTGATCACATCATTGGGGTGCACGGTCTTACCGCCACCCGCGACGAGCGTGATCGTCGTTTGTGTAGGGCTCAACACGGCGGAGGCGAGTTGCGTCAACGGCTCGACCGCAGCGTCGGCAAGCGGATAGCCGTCGATCCAGAACTGCTGCGGGATGTACTGGTCGCCGAAGTCGACGTTCTTGTCTTCTTCCTTCTGCACCTTGTACCCGGGCGGCGGGATCATCTTGACGACATACTTTTGCGCCGGAATCGGCCTCGCGATGTCGCGGCAGTCAACGTCCGCCGAACCCACGCACTCCCGGATGTTGGTGCTGTAGGGCCCGATCTGCCCTGGCAGTCGTCGGGCCGGTGAGGCCTCGAGAATCGTGCTGAAGGCATAGCCACCGTCGAAGAGGGCCGGACGCGCCTGGTTGAAGTTGCGCAGGCCGTCGTAGCAGTCGGTGGCCTGGCCCAGGAACGTGAAGACCGCGCCCTGGCACCCTGCGGGGAGGGAGTTGTTCCAGTTGTCGGTCGCGGCCTCATTCAACATGTGGGTGCGGTTTTCATCCCACAGCTGGATGCGGACGTCGCTGACGCCGGGCTCCCAGTTTTCGGCCGTGGCCCACCGCGGGTCGTTCTCCGCGCGGGTGATCGTGTAGTGCACGATGCCGGCGATGCCGCCGTTGGTCCGGTCGGTGTTGAAGAAACCATCGCCGTTGGCGTCGGTGTCACCTGGTCCAGGGAAGTCGTCGAACGGGGCGACGTTGACGTCTTCAACGACGTCCTCCACCTTCTCGTAGGGAGCCTTGCCCCACAGCATGACGTTGCTCTGGCCCAGGAAAGCCTGGAAGCCCTCGAGCAGGAGGAACGGCGTCTCGGCGCCGGATTCGTCGCGGAACGGCGCGCCGCCGTTCTCGGCTTGCGGCTGCGGATTGAGCACGTTCGGCGGAATCAGCCCGGCCGGCAGGCCGGCCTGCGTCTGCCAATCATTGGTGGCGCTTGCCGTGCCGCCGGCATCGACGACCACGGTGACGCCGGTCGAGTGGAAGCGCGCGTAGTCCACTTCGGCGACCAGCCACGCAAAGAACGGGAACACCTCGTTGAACGCCTTGAACCCGCTGTCGCTGGTGGACAGGGACTGATAGATCGATCCGTCGCGGAACCGGATGTTCAGCGCCTGATCGGCCATGCCGGGTTCGCCCGGATCGCGGTGACCATTCCTCGCCAGGATCGAGTCCGGACCGGCGTCGCCACCGTTGTCTTCATAGACGTAGCTATAGAGGTTGGCAAACCACGCGAAGACCGGCACGTCGGCCAGCGGGGTCTGTGCCCCGCCGACGACATCGACTGTGCGGCTGGCGATGATGATGTCGAGGGCCGAGTCGAAGACCACGAGCGAATAGTTGCCGTCCGCCACGTTGGAAATGGCGAACGTACCGTCCTCGTTCACGGGCTGGGCGAAGAGCAACTGGCCGGCGGTCGCGGCGGAGTTGAGCGCGACCCACGGTCGGGTGTGGCCGTACGGCGCACCGCTTGATTGCCCCATGTCGGGTGGCCGGCCCATGCGCATGTTGGTGATGCGACCGGTAATCGAGCCGGTGCCTTGGAACGCAGGGGGAATCGTCGAGGACGCCTTGACAAATCCGACGAGCACGTGCGGCCCGGGCGGCCCGAATTCCGCAAAGAACTTGGGCTCGTTCGGCTTCACCCAGGCATCGATGCCGGGCTGGCCTTCAATCGTCGTCGTCTGGATCCACTTGTCGCCGCCGGGCGCTCGCACCTTCACGGTGTACTTGCCCATCGGCAGGTTCTCGATCGTCGCGATGCCGTTTTCGTCGGTCAGGACGAAGCCGTTGCCGAGCGTCGTCACCTGATACGAGTCGCAGGGACCTGGGTCGCATGGCTCGTAGGTCGTGCCGATCTTGTTGCCCATCGCGTCGGTTGACTGGGGACCGCCCGACATGCCATAGGTACCGCCGGCGTCGTCGATCGTCACCTGGAAACCTTGGAGATTCGCCTCGGTCCCGCTCACCATTCCATCGAGCGGTGCGTTGTCCTCGAAGACCTGCACCCGGATGCGCGCGGTCGGCAGCGGCAGCTTGGAAGAGACCACAGTCAGGGCGTTGACGCCCACTTCGATTTCTCCGCCCGTGTTGCTGTAGTTGTTCTCCGTCGGCAACACCGAGACGAAATACCGTTTCAAGGGATTGACCAGGACGGGGTCGGCCTCGGTGCCGGTCGCGGCCACCGGCGTGAAGCTGGTGTGGAACCTGACCGCCAGCGTATTGGGGTCGGCAAGGCCCGGGATCACTTTGTAGGTCGTGTCCTCTTCCAGCGTCCAGCGGTAGTTGCTGATCGTCGAGCCATCGTTGCCCTTGACCAGCAGCGCGACCGGTGCGGTCAGACCGGTCGTCGTGTCCTCGTCGGTCGGGTAGACGGTGGCGTTGACCTGCCCGCCCACCGTGGAGTCCAACCCGCCGTCGGACGCAACAAACTGGAACGTGTCAGGACCGCTGTATCCAGCGGTCGGCCTGTAAAGGACATTGCCGCCCGGGATCGCCAGGCCACCGGTGCCGGCGGGCGATCCGACCGTGCGGAGATTGCCGGCGACGATGGACGTCTCGACCTTCGTGAGCGGATTGATGTAGCTCAGCGCGCCATTCGTTGGCAGCGCGGTGAGGTAGTACTTCAACGCGTCGCCGTCCGCGTCGGTCGCACTCAACATCACGTTGGCGTTGCCGTTGAAGTCGACGCCAAGGGTCGGCGAGCTCGCGATGGGCGCGTCGGGCATGCTGGCCACCGTGATGAGCACGGTCGCGGACTTGCTGAAGTTGGTGCCGTCGCTCGCGCGATACGTAAACGAGTCGACACCGAAGAAATTGGCGTTCGGTATGTACGTGAACGATCCGCCGGGGAGCAGTGTCAGCAACCCGGCACTCGTTGATGTGATTAGTTCCGCCGCAGTCGCATTGGTGTCGTTGCCGAGCACATTCCCGGTGATTGCCGCAGCCAACGCGGACGTGGAGGGATTGCCGTCGGCGTCGAGATCTTCGTAGCCGCCCGCGCTGTCGTTCGCGGCGACGACGGGGTCGGAGTTGACACCGGTGCCCACGTTCAGCTTCGCCAACATGCCGGCGGCCGGCTGGCCGGGCGCGTTCAATCCGAGGAGGCGGTCATACAAGCTGTAGACACCGTCGGCCGCGGGCGTCCACAGCGCGTCGTGCGTCTTGCCGGCAGCCAGCATCAACGTGGCCTGGCCTTTCGCAAACGGCAGTTTGTTGCCGTCTTCCGCGACGATCTGCAGGCTGCCGTTGTCAAGCACCGGGGCGTGCGACACCAGCCCGGCGTTCAGCAGGCGCAACAGGGTCACTTGCCCCGGGTTGCCCCCGCCCATCGTCGCCATCGCTGCGTTCGTATACGACTCGCCGTTGATGAGGAAAATCGACGGCCGGTAATTGACCGTGCTCGTGGGACCGGCGGTCGTGCCGTAGGTCGGGCTCGGGCCGGCAACCGCATCGTGCAGCGCCTGGTCGATCTCGCTGAAGAGAAGGACCGCTTCGTTCTGATAGGTGATTGCCGGTTGCGCCGGTTGGCTCCCTGCAGCCAGGACGCCCGCATACGCCTCGCCGGCGGCCGAGTCTTTCGTCATCGCGCCATAAAGGCCCATCTGGACCTGCACGGCGGGATGCGAACCGCTCTGGTAGAGGAACGTGCCCGGCTTCAAGCCTGTAAACGTATACGTCGTAAACGTTCCCGGGCTGTTGGCCACCGCCTCGGCCGTCATCGACCGGGCGCGGCCGTCTGCGTTTCTGTCCGGCACCGCCGCACCGATGGCGAACGGTTGTCCCGGGATCACCAGCGAGGTCGCCTCCGGCAACAAGTTCGTCAGCTTGACGGTGAGGTTGCCGCCAACCGGTACCGTGATGCGCGGCCCGGGAACGGAAACCGTCTCGCCCCCGTCGAGCAAGCTGTTGTCGTTGGTATCGACGGCATAGCCCCACATCGGCACCGAGACCACGGTGCCATTGGGCAGTGTGATGGCTTTCGTCACCGGCGCGGCAATGAGATGCACTGACGATTGCGCCGTGGCGTTGGAGGCCGCCAAGCCGAGGGCGGCGGCGACGAGCGCCGCGCTCCTCACAACACTCCAAAGCGCGTGCGTCCAGGAGGAATGGTTCTTCGGCATTAGATACACCCTTCGCGACAAAGTGATGAATGACATGGGCTATGCCTCTAAGGGATAACCGTGCCCAGAGGTTCGACGACGAGCATCGTCATCATCCCGCCGGGGAATACGTCGTAATTGGTGATCTCTTTTTCGTTATGCGAGTGCCACATGTAGGTGTAGCCAGAATTCGGGTTCAGGCCGCCATCGCCGGGCGGCATCAAGCCGGCCTGGCCAAGGAACGGACTGCCGCTGTAGAAAGGACCGTTGGCCAAGGCCAACGCTTCCGGCAACACCACCGGGAGCGGCTTGAGGTGGTCCTCGCACGATTCCTGCGTGGTCGCGTCAAGCTGTTCGGGCCCTGCCGGCGTGCACGAGCTGCCGTCGCCGGCCTTGTGCCCATAGATGTCCCAGCCAAGGCCCTTGCCGGTCCACCGCAGAATCGCGTCGACCGTCTGCCCGGGCACCGACTGGATCGTGAACACTTCGTGCGACAGGTCGAACGCCGAATGCCCCGGTGTGGCCGCGGCGGTCTCGAGCGGGAAGCCATCGACGGCGATGACTCGTGCGTGCTGGCCGTGGTGATGGAACGGATGCATATCGTGACCACCGCCGACCACGCGCATCAGCACGCGATCCCCAGGATGTGTCCGCGTAATGGCGCTGTAGGGCTGCGTCGGCAGACGGCTCACTCCGGCTTCGGCCATCGTGTCGGGCGCGTTGCGGCCGTTGATGAACCAGTAGTTAGGGAAGTAGAAGCCGAGGCGGCCGGAGTCGTAGACCGCCTGCACGCCCTGTGTCTCGACCATGTCGTGGATGTACGAGTCCATCTCGGACAGGAAGAACAGGTACTCATGGTCGTACTGGGAGCCGACAGGGTTACCGGAAGGGCCAGGGGAAGCCGTCGGTGCCCCATCCTCGTACGCCTGACCGGTGGCGCTTGGCCGGACGATCATGGCGCCGGTCAACCCCATCTCGATCTGCAGGTCGGCGTTCGAGGCGCTGGCGTAGGCGAACGTGCCCGGCCGTGACGCCGTGAACGTATACGTCACCGAGCCGCCACTCGCCGCTTCCTTGGTGATCGGCCCCTGCATGCACTTGTCGAGCGGCGCGTTGCAGGTCGCCGTCACACCGGACTGCCCGGCCAGCGCCAGTGACACGCGCTGGTTGAATTGGTCGGGCAGGCTGTTGACCACCGTAATCGAAACCGACCCGTCTTTCGGGATGATGAGGGTCGGCGCCGGGTACTGCGGCCGCCCGCTGCCCGAGGCAAAGCCCCAGAAATAGATGCTGCCACCGTCAGGCGTCGTAATGCGATCGGCCTTCGCGGTCAGGGTGAATGAGGTGCCAGTGACGCCTATGACCTCGGCCGACGCCGGGGACGCGGCGCACACGCCAAAGAGCGCCAGCAGCGCGAGGTGAAGACGGATGGACAAAATGCTTCGTGACATGTGTTGGCTCCCGGACCTTATTGGATCGTGATTTCGGTCATCATGCCGCCGAAGTCCTCACCGTCATTGCTCAAGAAGTTGAGGTTCGTCGTGTAGAGGAAATACGTGCCTGGCGCGATGCCGGCGGTGTTGAGAATCACGTCGATCGATTCGCCGCCGCCGAGGGTCACCGAGTTGGTGTCGTAGTACAGGTTCGTGCCGGTCGGTCCGCGCAACTGCTTGGCGTTGTGTCCAACGACCGTCATCGGAATCGTCGAGCCGAGCGTGTAGAAGCGCATGACGCCGAGATTCGAGAGGCGCAGCAGCACGCGCTCGCCGGCGGTGGCCGTGATCTTCGCATTCTGCTTCTGTGACGGGAGCGCGCCGAAGCCGCCGTCGGTCTCGATGACGCCCGGGTTGATGGTGTCGGGATAACCGCGACCGTTGAGCAGCGGGTAGTTGTCGCTCATCGCCGCGAACGGCAGCGGCTGGATGGCGATGTGCTGATCGTGGAAGTTCGAATCGAGGGAACCGAGCTGAATCGGGTACTCCTTGTCGTACCCGGTCGAGCCGTCGCCGTCGTTGTAGGCGAACTTGGTGTAGGTCTTGGAGTTGTAGGTGAAGGGTGTGCCGTCCTGCTTCGGGTGGATGTAGAGACTGCCGACCATCCCCATCTGGATGTGCTCGGTCGCCTCGACGTGGCAGTG
>JBDTMB010000083.1:0-15255 GCA_039934485.1 Vicinamibacterales bacterium | reverse complement strand
GGGAACGCCCAGAAACTGCTGCCGGCCACCGCGCCGCCGACGGCGAGGCCTTTCACAAACGTGCGTCGAGAATGATCGTGCGTACCCATAGCTCCCTTGCTCTCGGCACCCCTAAAGGGGTGCCCTACTGGCGCGCCCTACGAGGGACGCCCTCCGATGTCGATGAATTGAGCGGCGGATCAGCCGCGGATCAGATGCGGAGAGGTTGGGAGTACGAGGGTGCGTACGATGCGTACAGTGCGGACGACGCCGAACGTGCGGTGGGTGCCGAAGGTGCGAAAGGTGCGAAAGGTGCGAAGGGGGCGACGGGCGAACAGGCTGCTGTGGCGAGGGACGACAGTCGCGCCGGAGCCTGCGTCCGCGCCGCCTCGATCGCCCGGCATTGATCCTGGTCCGCCGCCGCGACGTTCGTACCGGAGTTGTGCGTGTGAGCGGGGCAGTGGGACTTTTGATCGGCCGCCGGCTGCGTGCAGGCTGCTTCGCACCACGCGCGCGCGGGGGCGGCGAGGGCGATGACGACGATGCTCAACAGGATTAGTGCCTTCATGTTTGGCAGGACGACCCCGAAGGCTCATCCCCACGCACCAGTATAACCTCAGGGCTTTGGCGGGGGCGGCGGCTGGTGCCCCGCATGGCCTTCATGGCCGGTGGGCGGCGCCGGTTCGCCGCCGTTGAGGAAGTCCTCGGCCTGCTGTTCTTCCTCGAGGTCATGTTTGGAGACGGGGTTGAACGCTTCCATCTCCTGCAATTCCTCCGGCGTCAGCTTCGGCAGGTGCCGGATGAAATGGACCAGGTGCCAGCTGGCGGTTTCACCCTCCGGCGTGCCGTTGCTCCAACCGGGCATGCCGGTGAAGCGGATGCCGTGCTCGATGAAATAGAACAACTCACCGTCGGTGAGCTGCTGCGTGCGGGCCAGGCGCATGTCGGGCGCGCTCGGATAGAGCTTGCGGCCCATCCCGCTATTGCCGCTGCCGTCGTTGCCGTGGCAACTGGCGCAGTGATCCGCAAAGTGCTCGCGTCCGGAAATGAGGATGCCCGGAGAGACCGTCACCGGATTGAGCCGGCGCTTGTAGTCGGGGGGTGTCATCCAGCTTCGCACAAACAGCGCGGCCTGGGTCTCCACCCACGACGGCTCACCGCGCGCGTCGATGCCGCGGCCACGGACCAGGAAGAAGGCGGCCGCCACCAGTCCCACCAGGATCACCAGCATCCACGCCTGGGTGCGTAGCCACTGCTTCATGTCAGGGGAGTCCTGCCGCGGCGGTTCGGACCTGCAGCGTATTGCCTGCGCCCGATTCAGTCCAGGCGAAGACGGCTTCGCGGCCGGAAATGGCCGTGCGCGGATAGCCGCTGGCACGGCTGCCGGCGATGCCGGCAATCGTGATCGGCGCAGAGAGCGCGCCCGAACGATCGATCCGGCGCGCGCGGATTTGCGCGCGCTGGTCGGCGAACTCAATCCAGGTGGCGAGGGCCGCCCCGTCGGGCAGCAAGTCCATGTCGACGCGTCCCAGCGTGCCGGCCTCGTCGAGGCGAATCGGCGCGCCGAACGTGCGCCCGGCATCTTGCGAGAACGCGGCGAAGGCGCGCCCCTGGTCGCCCGTCGCGGTGAACCAGGCGATCGCCACCGCGGCGCCGTTGGCGCTGAGCGACGGTCCATTCACCGGACAGGCGGCGATCTTCCAGTTGTCGGGAAAGACCGGAACCGAATCGGACCACTTGCCGTTTTGCATCCGCGCCACGTGGATGTCGCGAATCTCTGCTTCGCTGCGATTGCGAAACGCGGCGATCACGCCGTCGGCGGTGGCGACGGCGGTGGTGGGGCAGCATTCGCAGACGCGGCCGTCCACCTGCGTGTCGACGACCTGTTTCCAGTCCTTGTCGAATTGCGCGTAGCGCACACTCATCGCACCTGCATCGGCGGCGTGGGCGTCGTGGCCGGCGGCGCCGCCCATGGCGCGGCCGTCGAGCCACACCAGGCCGAGGCCATCGGCGATCGGGAAGAGCGAGGCGAACCCGTGTTCGGCCTTGGCGTTGTCGTGATGCGGCAGGAACGACGGCGCCCAGGTCTTCCCGTCGTCGCCCGAGTACGACAACCGCACGTCGTAAGCGTAAGTGTCGGGGCCGCTCTTCTGCAGCCAGTGCGCGGCCAGCGTGCCCGATGGCAACCTGATCACCGACGGCACGTCGGCCCAGTTGACGAACCAGTCGCGGCCCGACGCCACGGTGCGTGGTTCGGTCCATCCGGCCCGGGTGCGTTCCGCAAATCGAAGCGTGGCGAGATCGCCGGCACGCTCGATCCAGCTAAGCAACACGCCGCGGCTCGAGACCGAGAGTTGCGGCTGGGCCGAATGTGGCGGCGCCGGCGACGCGATCGCGTTCGGGGTGATCTGCCACGCGGCCGGTTCTCCGAGGACGCCGTGCCACGAGGTGAGCGCAACGAGAGCGACGAGCAGGGCGGGTCTCATGTGGGCGGGCGTCAGTTCCTGCAGCTGCCGGCGCCGCGGGGGTCGCCGCAGGCGCCGCAGGGCGCCGGGCCGGCGTCACGCATCATCGAACTGCTCGACGGCGCGCTCACCGCGAATACCGACAGCTGTTTCTCGAGCGCGATGCTGGCGCACTTCGGGCACTCCAGCTTGGTGGACTCACGGATGAGCAGCTCGAAGTGATGGTGGCAGTCGCGGCACTCGTATTCGTAAAGCGGCATACCCTGATAATACGCCGACTCGGCCGGTAATCCGCACCGCTGAACGTTCGTTCAGCTATACTGGAGAGATGTCTTTGCACGATAAGAACTCTCCTGTGGCCAACCCGCTGCGCCGCAACGTCGCCATCATCGCCCACGTCGATCACGGCAAGACCACGCTGGTCGATGCGATGTTCCGCCAGGGCGGCGTCTTCAACTCGCACGAACGCATCACCGAGCGCGCGATGGACAGCAATGTGCTCGAGCGCGAGCGCGGCATCACCATCCTGGCCAAGAACACCGCCGTCCACTACGGCGAGGTGTTGATCAACATCATGGACACGCCCGGCCACGCCGACTTTGGCGGCGAGGTTGAGCGCGTGCTGTCGATGGCTGATGGCGTGGTCCTGCTGGTCGACGCCGCCGAAGGGCCGCTCCCGCAGACTCGATTCGTGCTGCGCAAGGCGTTCGAGCGCGGCCTGCCGCCGATCGTCGTGATCAACAAGATCGATCGCGCCGACGCGCGGTCGAAGGAAGTGCTGAACGAGGTCTATGACCTGTTCATCGATCTGGATGCCACCGAAGAGCAGATTGAGTTCCCGGTGCTCTATACCAGCGGCCGCGCGGGCACGGCGAGCACGAGCCTCGAAGTCGCCGGCGAGGACCTCCGCCCCCTGTTCGAGTGCATCATCGCCAACGTGCCGCCGCCGCGTGGTGACGTGAACGGCCCGCTGCAGATGCTGGTGTCGAACCTCGACGCCAATGAATACCTGGGGCGCATCGCCATCGGCCGCATCTTCAACGGCCAGGTGAAGCTGAACGATCAAATCGTCGTCTGCAAGCTCGATGGCACCTTCTACGAGACGCGCTGCACCAAGCTGTTCTCCTTCGAGGGCCTCAAGCGCGTCGAAATCGATCACGCCGCCGCGGGTGACATCGTCTGCCTCGCGGGCATCGAGGACATCACCATCGGCGAAACCATCGCCGACCTGGTCAGCCGCAAGGCGATTCCGCCGGTTGCCGTGGACGAGCCGACGGTGTCGATGATCTTCGGCGTCAACACCTCGCCGTTTGCCGGGCGCGATGGCAGCTACCTGACCTCACGCCACTTGAAGGAGCGCCTGGAAAAGGAGCTGCTGGGCAACGTGTCGATCCAGGTGGAGCCCACCGACACCCCGGAGCAATTCAAGGTCCTCGGCCGCGGCGAGTTGCAGCTGGCGATCCTGATCGAAATGATGCGCCGCGAAGGGTTCGAGATGCAGGTCTCTCGCCCCGAAATCGTCGTCAAGGAAATCAACGGCGTGCGCATGGAGCCGGTTGAGGACCTCGTCGTCGACGTCGCCGAGGAGTTCCAGGGTGTGGTGATCGCGATGTGCGGCATCCGCAAGGGCACGATGACCAAGATGGTCAACAACGGCAGCGGCCGCGTCCGCCTCGAGTTCCGCATCCCGGCGCGCGGGTTGATCGGGTTCCGGTCGCAGTTCCTGACCGACACCAAGGGCACCGGCATCCTCAACCACATCTTCGCCGACTGGGAACCGTGGCACGGTCCGATCGCCGCCCGCGCCAACGGCACGCTGGTCTCCGACCGCACCGGCATCGCCACCGCCTACGCGATTGCCAGCATGCAGGACCGCGGCACCATCTTCATCGAGCCGACCACCGAGGTCTACGAGGGCATGCTGATCGGCGAGAATTCGCGCACCAACGACCTCGACGTCAACATCTGCCGCGAGAAGAAGCAGACCAACATGCGCTCGTCCGGCGCCGACGAGGCGATCCGGCTGGTCCCGCCGCACTTGATGGGACTCGAGGTGGCGATTGAGTTCATCAACGACGACGAGCTGGTCGAAGTGACGCCGAAGAGCATCCGCCTGCGCAAGCGCATCCTCGCGCAGAACATGCGGCCGAGAAAATCCGACGGCTAACGGTTGACAATCCGGGAAAGGGGCGTAACCATACGCCCATTCTTATGAGGGCGCGCCGCCCTCGCACCGGCGACTTGCATTTGTCCTGTCTGGTTCAGGTTCGTTTCTGACGGAGGCCTGGCATGAATGCATGGAAAGTGGTCGTGGTTGCAACCCTCGGCGTTCTCCTGATCCCGGTTTCGGCCCACGCTCAACAAGGCACGGGCGAGTTACGCGGACGCGTCGTCGACGCGCAAGGCGCGGTGCTGCCGGGCGTTGCGGTGGTGGCGAAGAATGAGGCCTCGGGCCAGTTTCGCGAGATCGTGTCCGGCGCCGACGGCTCGTTCTTCATGAGCGCGTTGACGCCTGGCCTGTATGAAGTGACCGCCGCGTTGACGGGTTTCAAGAAGTACCAGCGCGGCGGCGTTCGCGTGGAGGTGGGCAAGACCTTCGCGATCGAGGTGCCGATGCAGGTGGGCGGCATCGAGGAGCAGGTCACGGTGACGGCGGAGACCCCGCTCGTCGACACCTCGTCGAAGCAAATCGGCGGCACGGTGACGTCGCAGGAGTTGAACGACATCCCGTCGATCAACCGCAACTTCACCAGCTACCTGGGCACGCTCCCCGGCGTCACCGCCTTCATCTCCACCGATTCGTTCGGCGCCGATTCCATCCGCATCAACGGCCAGGGCACGCAGAACGTCAACTACACGCTCGACGGCGCCGGCAACAACGACACCTTCAACGGCGGCAATGGCGGCGCCCAGGCGCGCACGCCGGTGGAAGCGGTGCAGGAATTCCAGCTCCTGACCAGCCAGTTCGACGCCGAATTCGGCGCCTCCTCGGGTGGCGTCGTCAACGCGGTCTCTAAATCGGGCACCAATGCCTTTCGCGGCACGGTGTTCCTGTTCGATGCCAACCAGAACATGACCACGCAAGATTACTTTGCCAAGAAGCAGGGCCTCGACAAGGCCGAGACGAAACAAATCCAGTACGGCGGCAACGTCGGCGGACCGATTGTGAAGGACAAGCTCCACTTCTTCGCCAACCTCGAGCGCATCGACCAGAACCGCGGCGTGACGATGAACATGCCGGCGCGGCCCGAGCTCAACTTCTCCGACTTCACCCACGACAACGTCTGGAACTGGATGCTTCGCATGGACCACCAGATCAACTCCAGCAACACCTGGGCGGTGCGTTACCTGCGGGAGACCTCACCCCAGTCCAACCAGTTTCCCGGGGTGACCAGCTGGACGAAGTCGCGCGCCGAAAAGGAAACCGACACCGACTGGACGGTGGTCGGCACCGTGAACTCGGTGATCGCGAACACGCGCGTGAACAGCCTCAAGCTGTCGTACACGAAGGAAGACGTGTTCTTCGGCAACCCGGGCTACTTCGACACCGGGGACCAGGCCGCGCTTGGACCGAGCCTCGCCTTCCAGACGCACACCGATGGCTTCAGCACGCGCGCCAACCGCCGCATGGATCCCGCCTACCAGGTCGATGAGACCTTTGCCTGGTTCGTGCCTGGCAAGGGCGGTGATCACGACCTGAAGTTCGGCGCCAATTTCGTCTACACCCCGCTGCACATCTATGACGCCAGCACGCTGAACGGCACGTTCACGTTCTCGGCGAATGATCAGGACTTCAATGCCGCCAACAACCGCACGTATCCGGACCGCTTGCAGATCCGGGTGCCGTCGCCGTCCGACTTTGAGGTGAGCGGGACGTTCATGGGGGTGTTTGCCCAGGACAAGTGGAAGATCAACAACCGCCTGACGGCGAGCGTCGGACTCCGCTGGGACGTCGAGCGGCTGCCGGTTCCTGAAAAGGACAACCCGAAGTTCTCGAGCGTCGACGACTATCCCCTTGACCTGAACAACATCTCTCCGCGCCTGGGCGCGACCTGGGCGCTCGACGATGACAGCAAGTCCGTGGTCCGCGGCGGGTGGGGCATGTTCTACCAGAAGACGCCGTTCACGTTCATGACCGGCGTGGTGTCGTCGGGCGTCTACTCCGATTCGTTCACGGTGAACTTCCCGGCCAACAACATCGATCCGGGTCCCTCGACCGGCAACCGCCCGACCAATCCGTTCCTGGTCAACGGCCCGGTGGTGAATCGGGCGCTCCTCAACCAGATGTTCCCGGCCGGCACCCAGCAGAAGAACACCGGCACCGTGCAGTTCGACAACCCGAGCCGCACGCTGCCGCACACGCGGCAGGCGAGCGTGGGGTACGAGCGGCAACTCACCGGCACCATGGCGGTGAGCGCGGATTACATCCGCAACGACCTGCGCGACCTCTACATGCGCGCGGACCTGAACCCTGCCACCAGGGCCAGCACGGCGCGAACGGCCGCGGTGACCCGCCCCAACCCCAATTTCACGGCCAGCGTGCTGGAAATCAACAACGTGGGCTGGGCCAACTCCAACTCCGTGCAGGTGAGCCTGGTGAAGCGGCAGAGCCGCGGCTATCAGTACCGGGTCGCCTACACGTGGTCCAACACCTTCGCCAACACGGCCAACCCCGGCAACATCGAAACCATCACCACGCAGTCCGGCGATCAGTTGAACCTGGAGCAGGGCGAAGCGCGAACCGCGCAGGACCGTCCGCACGTGCTGTCGATTAATGGGTCGCTGGAAGTGCCGAAGACCAGGGGCTTGGTCGTCAGCGGCGGCCTGATCTACCAGAGCGGCGCGCCCTTCACCCTGACCGACAGCAGCACCGACCCGGATCGCAACGGGATGTTCCAGGAGGCATTGCCGGCCGGCACCTACAGCGGCGCGGCGAGCAATTCCGATGCGGTGACTGTGGACAACATCGGCGGCTTCCGCGGCGCGCGCGGGCCCGACTCGTTCCTGCTGAACATCCGCGGCGGCTATCGCTTCAAGATGCCCAGGGGCCATTCGCTGCAGGCGCACGTGGACGTCTTCAACGTGACCAACCGCAACAACTTCAACAACCCGAACGGCGATCGGCGCGACACGGCGACGTTCCTGATCCTGCGCTCGGTGGTGAACCCCACCCGGACCGCGCAGCTCAATTTGAAGTACTCGTTCTAGAAGTAGGGCACCCCTTCAGGGGTGCCGGTGTCGCTGTCGGTGGGGCACCCCTAAAGGGGTGCCCTACGTCATCGAGGTGCCCTACGTCATCGAGGTGCCCTACGGCCGTTATGGAAAGATCCCGAGTTCCGAGTAACTGCGCGCCACCTTGTGGATGGCGTTCAGGAAGGCCGCGATCCGCAGATCCGGCACACCGGGGTGGTCCTGCCGGGTCTTGAGCAGGCCGTGGAACGACGTGATCATCGTCTCTTCGAGTCCGGAGTTGACGATGTCGGCTTCATCCGGCCCTTGTGCGAACTCCTGGCGGTCTGCTTCCGAGAATGTCTTGCCGGTGGCTTTCTCGATCGCGCGCATCATCGTCAGTTCGTTGGCCTGTTCGTGGCGCTTCGACATGCGGCCGAAGCGGACGTGCGAGAGGTTCTTGACCCACTCGAAGTAGGACACCGTGACCCCACCGGCGTTGCAGTAGATGTCGGGAATCACGAGGATGCCCTTCTGGCGGAAGATCGGATCGGCGTCCGGCGTGGTTGGGCCGTTGGCGCCTTCGAGGATGATCCTGGCCTTGACGCGCGGCGCATTGTCGGCGGTGAACACGCCTTCGAGCGCGGCCGGCAACAACACGTCGCACTCCAATTCGAGCGCCGCGGCATTCGAGGCGAGGTTGGTGGCGCCGGGGAAGTTGAGGATCGAGCCGGTGGCCTTGCGGTGTTGAAACACCTCCTCCTCGTTAAGGCCCTTGGGATTGCCGATGGCGCCTTCGCGCTCGGCAATCGCGATCAGGATGCCGCCGCCCTCGCGGCAGAACTTCGCGGCGTGATAGCCGACGTTGCCGAGGCCCTGCACCACGATGCGCTTGCCGTCGATGCCCGGCGACAGGCCGATGCGCTGCATCTCGGTCTTCTCGCCGCACGCCTCGCGCAGCGCGAAATACAGCCCGCGGCCCGTCGCTTCCTTGCGTCCGCGCACGCCGCCCTGGGTCACCGGCTTGCCGGTGACGCAGCCGATGGCGTCGAGTTGTCCGGGATTGAGCGCGGCGTAGGTGTCGGCGATCCACGCCATTTCACGTTCGCCGGTGCCGTAGTCGGGCGCGGGCACGTCGATGCCGGGACCGAGGAAGCCCTTTTTCGCCAGCTCGTGGGTGTAGCGGCGCGTGATGCGCTCGAGCTCGTCGAGCGTGTAATCCTTGGGCTCGATCTTGACCCCGCCCTTGGCGCCGCCGAAGGGGACGTCGACAATGGCGCACTTGTAGGTCATCAGCGCCGCCAGCGCCATCACCTCTTCTTCGTTGACGTCGGGACTGTAGCGAATGCCGCCCTTGACCGGTAGCTTGTGCTGGCTGTGCTCGACACGCCAGGCGTGGATCACTTCGATGCCGTTGGCCCGCCGCAGGGGAAAGTCGAAGCGGTAGACGCTGTTGCAACAGCGGATCTGGTCGAGCAGGCCCTCCGGGTAAGTCGTGAAGCGAGCAGCTGCGTTGAAGTACTGGGTGACCTGCTCAAAAAAATTTGCCTGCGTGCTCATCTAAGGCCTCCGTCTCTACCGCAACGATAGCGCAGATTGTCTGGTACACTCCTTGGTCTATGGCTCAGCCTTCCGAGGAAATTCGTCCGGCGCGCGTGTGGCGCCTGTTGCCACTCGATCTGCGGATCGCCGCCGCCGGCGCATTTTGGGCCGACGATCAAGCCGCGCTCGAACAAGCCGAGGCCACGGCGCTGATCGCCCGGCAGATCAAGTTCCGCCCCAAGAGCGTGCTGTCGCTGACCACCGACAAGAAGGCCCGGCACCTCGCCGGCCAGGTGCAGGTCTCGGACCTGCTCGCGGCGCGCCTGCTCATCGCCTATCACCTCGAGCACAAGCGCCCGATGATGGGCGCGTTCCTCGACGCGCTGGGCATCGCCCACGAAGACGGCCTGATCAAGGAAGAAGAGCCGAAAGCGCCCGACGCCGCGACGCTCGACCAGGCGGTGAAGGTGCTGTCGGCCGCGTATCCCAAGGAAGACGTCGCCCGCTATTTCTGGGCGCTGCTCTGGCAGGATCCGGAGACGTGGGGCGGCCTCAAGGGCCGGCCCGAACTCGCACTCGAATAAACAGCCTTGGCGCCGTTCGAAAAACACCTGTTCATCTGCACGAACCAGCGCGAGGCCGGCCACCCGCGTGGATGCTGCTCGCCCGACGGCTCCGAGGCCTTGCAGAAGGCCTTCAAGAAGGCCCTGGCCGAGCGCGGCCTGACGCGGCGGATTCGCGCCAATCGATCGGGGTGTCTCGACCAGTGTGAGCACGGGCCCAACGTGGTCGTCTACCCGGATGCGATTTGGTACGGCGGCGTGACCGCGGCGGACATTCCCGCCATCATCGATGGCCTTGTCTCCGGCGAACCGGTGGCGCGCCTGCGCCTCGCCGCCGACTGCGTCAACACCGCCACCTGCCCGCACAAACCCCGACAATCATGATCACTGGTGATGCTCTCGTGGCGTTGATCACGTTGACCGTGCTCGAGGTCGTCCTCGGCATCGACAACGTGATCTTCATCTCCATCCTCGCCGGCAAGCTCCCCGTGGCGCAGCAGGCCCGCGCCCGCAGGGTGGGGCTGATGGTGGCGATGGTCTCGCGCATCCTGCTGCTGATGTCGCTGGCGTGGGTGGTCCGCCTGACGGCGCCGCTCTTCGTCGTGATGACGAAGGAAATCTCGGGCCGCGACCTGATCCTGATCGTCGGCGGCATGTTCCTGATCTACAAGGCCACCCATGAGATCCACGACAAGCTCGAGGGGGAAGAGGGCCACCTGTCGGCGCGCGTGATGCCGTCGTTTGCCGCCGTCGTCGGGCAGATCATGGTGCTCGACATCGTGTTCTCGCTCGACTCGGTGATCACCGCCGTCGGCATGGCGGATCAGCTGTGGGTGATGGTGACCGCGGTGATCCTGGCGGTGGGCATCATGCTGCTGGCGGCGTCGAGCATCAGCGAGTTCGTGCACGAGCACCCCACCATCAAGGTTCTCGCGCTCAGTTTCCTGCTGTTGATTGGCTGCTCACTGGTGGCGGAAGGCTTCGACACGCACGTGCCGAAGGGTTACATCTACTTTGCGATGGGCTTCTCGGTGTTCGTCGAGATGATCAACCTGCGGGTGGCGAAGAAGCGCAAGCCGGTCGACAAGGTCAAGCTCCACGAGTCTTACAAGTAGCGGGGATCAGGGATCAGGGATCAGGCGACCGACTGCATCCACCGCACGACCGCCTCCTGGATTTCCACGTGAACGTCGGCTTGGGCGCGGCCCGCGGACTTGAGGACGGCGAAGGAATGATCACCGCCTTCCACTCGGAGGATTTCGATCGGTGGCGTAGGGCGCCCCTTGAGGGGTGCCGCCGCCGCGTCGATGGCCGCCTTCACCTCATCCGGGCCGCCAAAGCTATCGCGGGTACCCTGGACAATGAGCGTCGGCACCGTCAATCGCAGCAGATGCGACACGCGATCCGGCCTGCGCACCGTGCCTTGGAGCATCGTGCCTTGGAGCACCGTGCCTTGGAGGAGTACCGTGCCTTGGAGGGCGAGGGCTTTAGCCCTCGCCGAGACTGGCGGGTTCAGGGGATACCCGAACGCCACCACGCCGGATGGTTGCGGCGCGTCGGGCCATTTATCCAGCGCCGCTGCGATGTGGGTGGCGATGCGGCCGCCCATGGATTTGCCGCCGATGAACACATGTTGCGCCCGAAGGTGGCCGCGGGCAACGGCGCCAACCACGGCGCGCCGGAACGCCTCCTCGAGCACCGGGGCGCGGTCGGGGGTCTTCCGCCGCGCTTCCATGTACGGAAAGTTGAACGTGACCACGGTGATGCCGCGCTCCGCGAACGCGGCGGCGTAGCTCGACATGAACGGGTGAAGGTGGCCGGCGCCGGCGCCGTGGGCGAGGACGAAGAGCGCGTTGATGTCGCGCCCGGGTTCGGCGGGGTAGAGCGCGGCGGCGATGGTGCTGCTGCCGGAGTCGCCAGGGATGCTGAACGCGATCGGGCTCACCCAATCGTTATAGCATCAACCTCGACATGGACATTCGCACGATCGAGATTCGCACGCATGGGCGCTACCTCGTCTCGTCGCCCCCGCAGGCGACGGGGCTGCTGGTGGGGTTTCACGGCTACAAGGAGAACGCGGCCATCCACCTTGAAGTGTTGAAGCAGATCGCCGGCGATCGCTCGGTTCGGCTCGTCAGCGTCCAGGGGACGCACCGGTTTTACGCCAGCGGCAACCGCATCGTGGCCGGCTGGATGACGTCGGAGGACCGGGAGCTTGCGATTGCCGACAACATCGCGTATGTGTCCGCGGTGGTCGCCGAGGTTGAGCGGGAGTATGGACCGTCGTCTTCGCTCGTGTATGTGGGGTTTTCGCAAGGGGTCGCGATGGCCTACCGCGCCGCCGCGTTCGCACCGCATCCGTGTGACGGATTGATCGTGCTGGCGGGGGACATCCCGCCAGAGGTGGTCCCGGTGGCGGCCCGGCTGCCGAGCACCCTGCTGGGCCGCGGCGTCCAGGATGAGTACTACACGCCCGCAAAGGCTGCGCCCGATTGCAAGATCCTGGAAGAGGCGAACGTGAAATGCGAAGAGTTCGTCTTTGACGGCGGCCACGCCTGGCACGAATCGTTCATCGCGCGCGCCGGCGCGTTTCTGGACGAACGCTAGTAGCGAAATGGTGTCGAGTGTGGGACGAACGGCGTGAACGGCCGGCGGCTCGGTGTCGTCTAACCGCAATCAGGGAGACGACGTGTGTCCACACTGTTCAATGACCTGCGCTACGCAATTCGCTCGCTGACCAAGCATCCGGGCCTCACCGTGGCCGCGGTCCTCTCGCTGGCCCTGGGGATTGGCGCGAACACCACGATCTTCACCTGGGTGCAGGCCGTGCTGTTCCGGCCGATCCCGGGCGCCGCCGAGCCGTCGCGTCTGCTGGTTGGCGCCATGCAGAACCGCGAGGGGCAGAACCGCGGCTGGTCGTATCCCAACTACCAGGACTTCCACGACCGCGCCAGGCTGGTGGATTTCGTCGGCCAGGATGACCAGACCTTCAACATTGCGGTGGACGCCACCGCCGAACGCACCTGGGGCGGGCTGGTCAGCGGCAACTTCTTCGACGTGATGGGCGTCAAGGCCGCCGCCGGCCGGTTGTTCACGGCAGACGACGATCGCACGCCCGGCGGCCACCCGGTCGTCGTGTTGAGCTACTCCTACTGGACGCGGCGTTTCGCCGGCGACCCAACGGTCGTCGGCCGCCAATTGACCATCAACAACCAACCCATGACGGTGATCGGCGTCGCGCCAGAAGGGTTCATCGGATCGTTCCTCGGCGTGGCCGCCTCGGCGTGGGTGCCGATGGCGATGCAGAAGGAGATGATGGGCGCCGATCGGCTCAACGCGCGCGGCAACGGCTGGATGCAGACGATCGCGCGGCTCAGGCCCGGGGTCTCGCGCCAACAGGCGCAAGCCGAGGTCAACTCGATCATGGGTCAGCTCGAGCAGGAGTACCGCGACATCAATGATGGCCGCCAGGTCCACCTCCTGCCGACGTGGGAAGCGCCCTTCGGCGCGCCCACGGTGCTGGCGCCTCTCCTCGCGGTGTTATCGGTGCTCGTGGCGCTGGTGCTCGTGATCGCCTGCGCCAATGTCGCCAACCTGCTGCTGTCGAAGGCGGTGGGCCGCCGCCGCGAGATCGCGGTGCGCCTCTCGCTGGGTGCCAGCCGCTGGCGATTGATCCGCCAACTGCTCACTGAATCGATCCTGCTGGCGGCCATTGCCGGTTCGCTGGGCGTCGCGATGGCCTATTCGACGATGGATGTGATCATGGCGTTTGTGCCGCCGGTGGACATGCCCATCGATCTCGGCTTGCGCATGGATCAAACGACGCTCCTCTTCGCGCTGGTCGTGTCGCTGGTGACCGGGCTGGTGTTCGGCCTGGCGCCGGCGCTGCAATCGTCGAGTCCGGCGACGATCACCGCCTTGAAGGAAGAAGGCAATCGCGGGAGCGGTGGCCGCTCGGGCCAGCGATTGCGCGGCAGTCTCGTCATCGCCCAGGTGGCGGTGTGTCTCGTGCTGTTGGTGGGTGCGACGTTGTTCCTCAGGAGCTTCCAGAAGGCCCAGGCGATGTCGCCCGGCTTCGAGCCCGCGGGCATGGTGATGGCCTCGGTCGACCTGTTCCCGAGCGGCTATACCGGCGAGAAGAGCCGCGACTTCCAACGCCGCGCGCTGGCGGCGGCCGGCGCGCTGCCCGGCGTGACGGCCGCCGCCTTCACCAGCCGCGTGCCCCTCGGGTTTGGCGGCAACAGTTCGATGGGCGTCGGCGTGGACGGCTATGTGCCGCGCCAGAACGAGGAGATCGTCATCAACTACACCGTGGCGGGCGCGCACTACTTCCGGGCCATGGGGATTCCCATGCGGCAGGGCCGCGAGTTCAACGACCAGGACACCGCGTCGACGCCAGAAGGCATCGTGATCAACGAGACGATGGCGCGCCGGTACTGGCCGGAAGGCAAGGCGCTTGGCGGGCGCATCCGCCTTGGCCAGCGGTCGGTCGAGGTGGTGGGGATTGCCGCCGATGCGAAATACAACGCCATCAACGAGCGGCCGCTGGCGCAGTTGTACCTGTCGCTGGCGCATGCGAACATGAGTACCGTGCGAATGGTGGTGCGGACCACCGGCCAAGCGTCCACGCTGGTGGCCAGCGTGCGCGATGCCATCCGCGCGATCGATCCCAACCTGCCGCTCTACGATGCGCGGACGGTCACCGAGCACATGCAGACGGCGGTGTTCGCGCAGCGGATGGCCGCCAACCTCCTCGGCGCCATGGGCGTGCTGGCGTTGTTGCTGGCGGCGATTGGCCTCTACGGTGTGATGGCCTATGCGGTGAACCAGCGCACGCAGGAGATGGGCATCCGGCTGGCGCTCGGCGCTTCCCCGGCATCCTTGTTGAGGATGGTCGTGACCCAGGGGATGCGGCTCACCTCCGCCGGATTGGTGATCGGGCTCGTGCTGGCGCTGGGAGCGTTTGGTTCGATCGGCGCCGTCCGATCGCTGCTGCCGGGCATCTCTCCGCTCGATCCAATCACCTTCGTCGCCGTACCGATCGTGCTCGGGACGATCGCGCTGCTGGCGTCGTGGATCCCGGCCCGGCGCGCCGGCCGCGTCGATCCGCTGGTGGCGTTGCGCTACGAGTGAAGCACAAACGGACGTTAACCAGCAACGGACGTTAACCAGCAACGGACGTTAACCACGGAGAACACGGAGGACACGGAGCAACTCTTGGCAATACCAAAGCTGCTTAACGGCGCTGGCCTGTTCCAGGAATTGCTTCGTGCTCTTCGTGCCCTCCGTGGTTATCGTTTGGTCCGTGCCCTCGTGCGGGCGGCCACTCGCTTGGCCAGCTCCATGATTGTCAGCGGCGACGATCCCTCGGTCTTGTTGTTGACCAGAACCCACACCTTGCGGCCGGTGGTGAGCGCGCGGTCGCTCAGGTCCGTGAGCGGCTCGCGCATCAACTCGTGGGGTGGACGATGGCGGTTAACCAGCAACGGACGTTAACCACGGAGAACACGGAGGACACGGAGCAACTCTTGGCAATA
>JBDTMB010000082.1:0-15286 GCA_039934485.1 Vicinamibacterales bacterium | reverse complement strand
TCGTCGAGGAACGTGGTGTGCTGATCGACGGCGACGAAGGTGCTGGAGATCTGGCCGAGGGTGCCGGAGACGGCGGTGAAGGCGCCGATGATCAGGACGACGCCGCCTGGATCGAGTGAGCCATCGATGCCCTTCACGGCGACGAACAGGTACGCCAGGGCCAGCGCGGTGCCGGTCACCAGCCCGGTGAGCATCGAGACGCGCGTGCCCGATCGGTACATGTGCTCGCGCTGCTGGTAGAGGTCCTCGGAGAGCCGGTGATGCCGGCCGAGCAGGTAATCCGCGAGGACGTACGCCCGGATCTCCTTCGTCGTCCGCGGCTGCGCCAGCAGATCGCCGAGGTACTCGCGCTCGCGCTCTTCCGGGGTTTCCTTGTAGAAGAATTCGTAGAGCCTGGAGGTGACCTGGCGCTCGAGGGCCAGCGACAGCCCGGCCGCGCCCAGCGCGAGGATGACCAGCACGTAATGCAGGCTGGCCAGGAGCGACGCCATCAACACGATGGTGACGATGTTGCCGGAGAGCCCCAGGACGGACCACGTCAAGTCGCCCGGCCGCCACGACACGTCGCGCTTGGCCCTGGCGAGGCGATCGTGCCAGTCGGAGTTGTCGAAGTGCCCGAGGTCCACCTTGGACGCCTGCGCCAGCAGGCGGCGCTCCGCCTCGAGTTGCACGCGGCGGACGAACAGGTTCCGGCCATACCCCATGTAGGCGCCCACGGCACGCTGGACACCGGTGACCACCCACAGGCCAATCACGATGGGCAGCAGGTCGCGAAACGTCAGGGAGCGGACGCGCGCGTCGGCGATGCGATTGACCAGCAGCGCGCCGAGGTAGACCGCGATGGGCGGCATGGTGGCGTTGACCATGCCGAGCACCGAATAGCGGACGAGGGCCTTCGGCGAGGCGGCCCAGGCAAGGGCCATCCCCTGCCTGAGGTTTTTCCGCACTCGAGCCGCGCGACCCCTGGTCGCGGGCGTCGCCGGAGAGCTCATCTGCGGCCTAGCAGGGGAAGATGCGCAGCCTGAAGGGCGCGACCACGGTCTGGACGTTCCCGACGGCGTCGGTCACCGTCACGGTCATGTTGAGGTCGGTGAGGTCGCCCGTTGTACTGGCTCCCACCTTGCACGATTCCGTGAACCCGAAGGTCAACGAGGATCCGGTCGCGTTCGGATTCTTCGACACTCCGTAGTAATCGTAGACGCCGGACCAGGCCACGGTGGCCGGCGCCGTCGGCAGGTGCGGATCCACCACGAAGCTGCACGTCGTGGGGCCGCCGCCAAAGAGCTTGATTTGGCACTCGTTCGTCGCGGACGAGGATTCCTTGTAGTCGAACATCGAGACGTTCACCACGTAGATCCGGTCCGACTGGAGCACTTCAAGCACGGCGCTGCCGCCCTCCCAGCTGACGCGGATTTTGCCGGTCCGCGCCGAACCCAGGTTGGTCGCGACGTTGTAGCGGATGGTCGAGCCGTCGGCGCTCGAGGCGCCGCTGGTGATCGTCAGCCACGCGCTGTCGCTGGTCGCCGACCACGAACAGGTGCCCGGGCCGGTGTTGCGCACGACTTCGGCGGTGAACGGTCCGCCCGCGCCATCGATCTGGACGAAGTTGGTGCCGTAGAAGTAGAAGGAACAGGGATCGGGCGGGACATAGCAGACGGTCTGCACACCCTTGCCGTCGATCTCGTTGAAGACCTTTTCCTGCGCCTGGGTATGGCTGCAGGCGTTGGCGCGGTGATACATGTACTGTTCCATCCAGATCCCGCTGCCCTCGATGTCGACGTAGGTCGCACTGAGGCCGCGGCCCATCTGCTGGTATTTCACTTCGAGCTGGCGGCGGAAATCGAAGACCTGGTCCCGCGGTGGGAACGCGATGAGGCCGGTCGGCGAGGCGCCGCATTCGCCGCCCGCGGGATTGCCGTCAATTTGCGCGAACACGCGCTGAATCGCTTCGGCATGCGCGCAACCGCTCAAGCGATAGCGGATGTACTCGCTCATCCACACCGCGTCGCCTTCGAGGTCCACGTAGCTTGTCTGCACTGATCGCCGCAAATCGGTCTGGTATTTGGCGTCGAGCGCCTTGCGGAACTCGAGCGCTTCGGGCCGCGTGCCGGTGTTGACCAGCGGCCCCGACGAGGCGCCCAGCGGACTGCCGGCCGTCAGGGCGATGCCTAAGGCCGAAGGCGCCGTCGGAGCACTGCCGACCGCCCGACGCTCATTGCCCTTGGAACAACCGGCGGCAAGAATTGCCACTGAGCAGATAAGGAGAGTCAGGCGACGGCGCATGGGGATTTCTCCAAAAGAGAACCGAATAACGAGGGCCCATAATAGGCCGATTGCCCGGCCGCTGAGAAGCAGACGAACGAATGCCAGTGACAGCCTGCGCAACCCGATGAACCACACAACTTTGGGGGGTCAGGGGCGGGACGCGAAGGGGCCTACCTCCGGCTTGCCCTGCGTGTTCGCGAGGTCGCCCAGTTCCGCGGCCACGCCACGCGCAATCGCCGCGGTCTCGCTGCCGGCCTGGAAGCAGCTGAAGTCCGGGCGGTCGCGCCAGGCGAACGGCCCGCACAACTTCACGCCCGCCTTGATCGCCGCGTCGTGCACGAGGTTGATGGCACGCTCGTAGTCGGGCGTGCCCTGCCGGTAGCCGGTAAAGTTGCCGAGGTCGCCGCTCGCGGCGAAGATCGCGCTGACCCCAGGCACCTTGGCTATCTCGTCGGCGTTCTTCAGCCCTTCGAGCGTTTCGATCATCAGGATCAAGACGATGTTGTCGTTGATGGTCTGGCGATACCCGCCAGGCACGCCGCCCCACATCGCCTGATCAAACGCCTGCCCACCACCATTGCTGCGGCGGCCGAGCGGCGGGAAGTAGGTCCAGTTGCGCGCCTCGATCGCCTCGGCGACGGTGTCGACGGTGGGCACCACCACCACGAGGGCGCCCGCATCGAGCGCGTGCTGGATCTCGCGCTCGTCGGTATACGCCACGCGCACGCCGGGCACGGCCTTCGCGTTCGGGCAGGTGCGCCACATCCGCGCCACGGCGCCCCAGTCATGCTGGTCGTGCTGCATCTCGGTCCAGATGAAGTCGTAGCCGGCGTTGGCCATCGCGCAATAGGTGGCCGGATCGGTGGCGCTGAAGAGCGTCCCGCCGGTGACCTTCCCGCCCTGCATCAGCTTGAGCTTGGCGGGATTCCAGACTTTCGATCCCGCCGGCGACGCAAAGGCCGAGCCGTACTTCCACGTTGCAGGATCAAAGGCGCCCTGGTTGGCCGCGCCCGCAGGCGCGGTTTGCCTGGCCCCACTGTCTTTTCCCGCCGGCGCCGCCAGCGGAAACTGGGTGGTGCCGGGCGCCGCGTTGCCGGCATATGGATCGGCCGAGGCCGGACGCTGCGGTTGTGGCGCCTGCGCGCGGAGTCCGAAGGTGGCCACCAGCAAAGCCGCGCCGAGCGCGGCGGAGAATCCCCAAAGCCTCATGATGTTCCTCCCCAGTCGAAATGTTCGGTGCCACAGTAACATGGGCTCGCCGCCGCGCCTTCCATGCACAACCTCGACCTCATCCTCACGCTGACCGGAGGCCTCTCCGCGGCCCTGCTCCTCGGCTATCTCACGCATCGCCTGGGGATGTCGCCGATCGTCGGCTACCTGCTGGGCGGCACGCTCCTTGGACCGCACACGCCTGGGTTTGTCGCCAACACGCACCTCGCGGAAGAGATGGCCGAGATCGGCGTGATCCTGCTGATGTTCGGCGTGGGCCTGCAGTTCCACCTCAAGGAACTGTTGGCGGTGCGGCGCGTCGCCGTGCCTGGCGCGATCCTGCACAGCCTCGTCGCCGCGGCACTGGGCTATGGCATCGGCATCGCGGCCGGATGGAGCTGGCAGGGCGCGTTGATCTTTGGCGTGGCGCTGTCGGTGGCCAGCACCGTGGTGTTGATCCGCGTGCTGGCCGATCAACGCGACCTCCACACCCAAACCGGTCACATCGCGGTCGGCATGGTCGTCGTCGAAGACCTCTTCACGGTGGCGGCCCTCGTGATCCTGCCGACCCTCCTCGGCCCCGCGACGTCGGCGGCGCACATCGGCGCGATGCTCGGGGTGACGGCGGCCAAGGTCATCGCGCTGCTCGGATTCACGGCGTTGGTGGGCACCCGCGTCATTCCCTTCCTGCTCGATCGGGTGGCGGCGACGCGATCACGCGAGCTGTTCACCCTGACCGTGCTGGTGATCGCGCTGGGCATCGCGGTCGGCTCGTCCCTGGTCTTCGACGTCTCGATGGCGCTCGGCGCGTTCCTCGCCGGCATGGTGGTGGGCCGATCGGAGTACAGCCTGCGCGCGGCCTCCGATGCCCTGCCGATGCGCGATGCGTTCGCGGTGCTGTTCTTCGTCTCGGTAGGCATGCTGCTCGATCCGCTGGCGCTGCTCGACGCACCGTGGGTGTTTCTCGCCACCTTCGCGGTGGTGGTGATCGGCAAGTCGGCGGTGGCGCTCGTCATCATGCGGGTGATGCGGTATCCGTTCCGCGTCGCGCTGGGCGTCTCGGTGGCGCTGTCGCAGATCGGTGAATTCACGTTCATCCTGTCGACGCTGGGCAAGTCCCTCGGCGTGTTGACCGCCGATGCCACTAATGCCCTCGTCGGCGTCTCCATCTTGTCGATTGTCGTCAATCCCCTGCTCTACCGATCGGTCCCGGCAATCGAACGCTGGGCGCGTACGCGTCCGCGGCTCTGGCGGATCCTCAACCCGTCCGATGACGCCGAGCCGGCGGCCGACGCCCGTCCGCGCGCGGATGACCGTCCCGGGGCCGTCGTGATTGGCTACGGGCCGACCGGCCGCACCGTAGTCCGGCTCCTGCGCGGCAACACGATCGAACCGGCCGTCGTCGAGATGAACATGGACACGGTGCGGGAGCTCCGCTCGCAGGGGTTGACCGCCGTCTACGGCGACGCCAGCCACCCCGACACGCTGTCGTCCGCCGGTGCGGCGCATGCCCGGGTCTTGATCCTGACATCCCCCGACATCACCAACGCCGCCGAGGTGATTCGCGCCGCCCGTGAACTGAATCCGAAGATTAGGGTCCTGGCCCGAACCGCCTACCTCCGCGACATCGACGCCCTCAAGGCGGCCGGCGCCGACGAGGTGTTTTCCGGAGAGGGCGAAGTGGCGTTCGCGTTTGCCGACACGATCCTGCGCGGGCTGGGCGCCACGCCGGAACAAATCGACCGCGAACGCGCACGGGTCCATGCCGACCTGTTTGGGGCGCGGGAGCCCTGACTTGGGCTAGAATCCGCACATCCTATGACGCGGCTGGCCTTCTCCGTCACGCTCGTGCTCGTTCTCGCGGCGTTCGTCCCGGCGTGCGGGACCCCCGCGCCTCCGGCGCCGTCCTATCATCCGATCGCGACGACCAAGGAATTAATGGATGCGATGGATCCCATCGCCGACGAGTTCTGGGACGTCGTCGGCACCGTCGTGACCAAGGACGGCACCTTCGAAAAGGCGCCGTCCACCGACGAGGAATGGGCGGCGGTTCGCAACCACGCCGTCATCCTGTCCGAGACCGGCAGCATGCTGCTCTATCCCAGCCGGGCCGGCGGGTCGGCCGAGTGGATCAAGCAGGCCAACGCGCTGATCGACACCACCCAGCGATCCATCAAGGCCATCGACGCCAAGGACAAGACCGCGCTGTTCAACGTCGGCGCCGAGGTCTACGAGGCTTGCACCAACTGCCATCGCCAGTTCATGCCGGCGATCGTCAACGCCAAGTAGCCGATGTCGCTCCTCTGGGCAGCGGAGTGGCTCGCCGGCACGCCTGGCAGCATCGCGCTCCACGAATCGCAGTACATGTACACGATCGTGGAGTCGGTCCACGTGCTGACGCTGTGCCTGTTCATGGGCTTCGCCGTGCTGTTCGACTTGCGGCTGCTCAACAAGGCGTTCACCCAGGTGCCGGTGTCCGAGTTCTCGCGGCGCATCCTGCCCTGGACGGTGGGCGGCTTCGTCATCATGGTGATCACCGGGGCGGCGCTCTTCTACGCCATCCCGGTGCGCACCTACCTGAGCATCTGGTTCCGCTTCAAGCTGGTCTTCCTGGCCCTGGCCGGCCTCAACGTCTTGATCTTCCACACCGGTATCGGGGCGCGGGTCGCCGAGTGGGACCTGGCCGCGGTGACCCCGAGGGCCGCCCGTCGTGCCGCCGTCGCCTCACTCGTCCTGTGGGCCTTGATCATCGTGTTCGGACGCTTCATCGCCTACAACTGGTTCGACTGCGACATCCAGCCGCAGTCCTCGTTCGTCAACGTCGTGGCGGGCTGCGTCGTGCCGCCGGCCAAGCCCTGAGGCACGCCATGCTGCTGCCATACTTTCAGTGGTGCGAATCCAGCTGGCTGGGACAGTTGATCCCGAACTCCCTGTGGATGTTCCCCGTCGTCGAGGCCGTTCATCTGCTCGGCCTCGCGGTGATCGGCGGCGCGGTGCTCGTGGTCGACCTGCGGTTGCTCGGCCTTGGTCTGCGCAACCGCCCCGTCTCGGAGATGGCGCGCGAGGCGCAGCCCTACTTGATCGGCAGCCTGATCGTGATGATCAGCACGGGCGTGCCGCTGTTTTTCTCGGAAGCCATCAAGTGCTATTACAGCGACGCCTTCTGGGTGAAGATGCCGGCGCTGGCGCTCGCGATCCTGTTTACGTTTACGATTCGGCGGTGGGTGACGCGGGCTGAGGCGGGGCGCTACGCGCCGACCAGCCAGATGGCCGTCGGCGCGATATCGCTGATGCTGTGGTCCACGGTCGGCATGGCCGGACGGTGGATCGGATTCTCGTAGGCTGCAGACTACGGGCTGCAGGCTACGGGGGCTGCGGGCTGCAGGCGACAGGACCTAACGGCCGCCGGGCTTCTTGACAGGTACGGCCGGTTTGGTGCCGCCCTCGGTCGGGTCGGCGCCGTCCTTCGGCGCACCCGTGCCCGACGATCCCATGAACAGCTTGCGGCCGTCGGTGAAGGTGATGTCGCGGCCGTTGGCGCGCGGCAGCGAGTGGTCCTTGGTCTGGTAGCCGTCGACGATGATCTCGGTGCCGTAGGCGATCGATTCCTTGGTGATGCCGCGGCGCAGCAGCGTATTCGGCGTGCCGCCCTCGACCATCCACTCCTCGGTGGTGCCATCCGGTTTCTTGACCTCGATGTGGATCCAGGTGTGCGGGTTCACCCACTCAATCTTGACCACCTTGCCCTGCAGGCGGATCGGCGCATTCGGATCGAACTCGGCGCCAAACGCGTGATGCGCCACCACGGTCCGTCCCGCGAGCAGCATCCCGACCCCCAAGCCTAACGCCAGCATTCCCCTTCGCATATCCATCCCTTTGGTTATTTGTTATTCGTTATTGGTAGTTTTTCTATTTCTGCTTGGTCGAATTCCGCTTCTCTTCGTTGCGCGCGCCACTCAGCACGTTGGCGAGCGCGTAGTTGCCTTCGTGGCACGCGTACTCGTAGATCGGTTCGTTCATCGCGGTAAACGGGATTTCCCCCGTAAACGCGCTGGTAAAGGTCGTGGGATCGTCCACCGTGAACCGGTAGTTGATCGTCGTGGCATCGACGCGGCGGAACTTTTCGACCACGTGCAGGTTTGCCGCCGACCCGCGGAAGGGCTGCTGTGGCGGGAAGTTCGTGGTGTCAACGACCAGCGTGTCGCCTTCCCACGTGCCGATCGAATCGCCCATCCACGGGCGAATGTGCGCGGGCAGGTGCTTCGCGTGCATCCGGACGATCCGCGCGTCGTGCACCATCTCCATCAGGATCAGCACCGTGTCTGGCGTCTGCACGATCTGGAGGTTGTTGTTGTAAAAATAGTTCGGGATGAGCGGCGTGGTCGGGCCGAACGACAGCAGGCAGCGCTCGGCGAGCGGGCGGAACTCCGGCTGATCGTACTGTCCGCGGCCCATCATCAGCTTGAGGCGCTCCTGGGTGCGCGTGCGGGCTTCCGGCGTGAGCGCCGGCACCTTGCCGTCGGGAGGATCGATGATAAGCGAGCTGCGATATTGCCCGTCGATCGTCGCGACGCGTTCGCCCGGATCGAGCCAGAAGTTGTTGTAGCCGCCGACGTTGCCGGCGGCGCCGGTGGAGCCGTCGCCGCCCTTCGGCGGTGCGGTGCGATTCGGATCGCTGTCCTGCGACAGCCGTGCCGTGCGATCGCGCGTCATCTTCTCGAGCCGGGTCGCCTCGGCGGCGTTCATGACCAGGTTGGCCTGGCCGGCCGGACGCTCGAGTGGTGTAATCGTGGCGTTGGTCCAGATGCCTTGCAGATCGGGCTTGCCGTCCGGCGTCCGCTCCAGCGTCCACGGCGTGGCCGTCTTCGCGGGCGCCTGGCCCCACACGGTGGCCATGCCGAAAGCGGCTGTCGAAACGACGGCCGCAAGGGCGACGAGTGGTACGCGCATCGCTGGCTTCATGCGTTGTCCCTGATCCCTGATCCCTGATCCCTGATCCCTGATCCCTGTTTACTGAGCAGTCTTGCGGAACTTGCCGTACATCAACTCTTCGACAAACTCGACGCACTTAAACTGGTTGAGCCGCGCGTCCGGGTTCACGTGCCGGTACAGCGGCATCCGGATCTTCCACGGCCGGCTGAACGTCGCCGGGTCCTCGATGGTCGCTTCGTACCAGATGTGATCGGGATCAGTCAGCGTGTAGCGCTCCACGACGTGGAGCTTGTCGCTGTGGAAGTTTCCCGAACGGTCGAACCAGGTGGAATCGTTGAAGCCGGTGACGTCGATGACGAGGGTGTCACCCTCCCATTTCGCCGCCGACTGCCCCATCCACGAGTCGGCCGGCGCTGGGCCGGGATCCTTCAGGTACACGTTGCGCACGGCGCCCGCGTACTCGTACGCGAAGAACAGGGCCTTGTCGCTCTGCAGGATCTGAAACGGAAAGGGCATGTAGTTGGCGCGCGGCACACCTGGCAGGTAGCACTTGATCTCGGGGTCCGACGTCAGCCACGCCGCCTGGTTCTTTTTCTGCTGCGCCGCGGCGGCCGGCAGATACGGAATCTCATCGCCCTCGACCACACCCACGCCGCCAGGGACGGCGCCCACGGCGCCAAGCGCAAGCACGGGCGTGGCGGGCACGGGAACCACCGGACCGGGCTGCATCGCCATGGCCGCGCGGGCGTTGTGCGAGGTCAACTCGTAATTGGCGGTGTTCATCGCCTGCCAGATGCCGTTGAAGTTGGGTTTGCCGGCGATGCGCGCGGGGCGCGCTGCCTGGCTGGACGCGGGCGTGGCCGCCCAGAACATCGCCGAGACGAGCGCGGCGGTGCCGAGCGCGATCCCGAAATCCCGCCGACGAAAACGCGTCACTCGGCCTCCTCTAGTCGGCGACGGCTAAAGCCGTCGCCCTCCACGCCATCGTTGGAGGGCGAGGGCTTTAGCCCTCGCCATTCCGGTTTGGAGGGCGAAGGCTCTAGCCCTCGCCATTCCGGTTTGGAGGGCGAGGGCTTTAGCCCTCGCCATTTCTGGTCAATGTAGCACGACCGGCCGGTTACGGGATCCAGCGCTTGAACCAATCGAAGTTGCGCTGCATCACCGCCCGTTCCTGTGCCGGTTCATAGAAGACGTGCCCGCCGCGCGGGTAAATATCCATCTCCACGGTCTTGCCGAGCACCGTCAGCGCCCGGAAGAACTTCTGGGCGGTCGCCAACGGCACGCGCGGGTCGCGGTCGCCGTGCTGAATCAGGAGCGGCGTGGTCACCTTCGCCGCATGGGTCAGCGGGGAGTGTTGCGCATATCCCTGGGGGTTCTCCCACGGCTTCTTGAAGTACTCGACCATCAGGTCGCCGCCATCGGTCAGGTAATAGAGGTCCGACAAATCCGCGATGCTGGCGCCGGCCGACGCAGCCTTGAAGCGCGAGGTCTGGGTCACGATCCAGTTGGTCATGAAGCCGCCGTACGACGCGCCCATCACCCCGAGCCTGCCGGGATCGGCCACGCCCTGCGCGATCACGTAGTCGACGCCGGCCATGATGTCCTGGTAGTCGGGGCCGCCCCAGTCGTTGATGATCATCTTGTGTCCGGCCTCGCCGTAGCCGGATCCGCCGCGCGGCATCGGGAACAGCACCGCGTAACCGGCGCCGGCGAACGCCTCCGTCGGATACGGATCGATCTGCCCGGGCACGTGCATGAACTGCGGGAAGATCCCGTAGGTCACGCCGCCAATCGGACCGCCGTGGCAATAGACGATGAGCGGCACGCGTTGACCGGCTTTGTATTGCGGCGGCGTCAGCAGCAGGCCCCAGATCGGCATCCCGTCAAACGATTTCCAGGACACCGGCTTCAGCTCGCCGAGCGCCCACGTCTTGAGCTCGGGATTCACGTCCACGATCGTGCGCGTCGTGCCCGTGACGACATCGAGGAGGGTGAGCTCTCCCATGCTCCGCGCTTCCACCGCGCGATACGCCAGCGTCCGGCCGTCGCGGCTGAGGCTCATCGAGTAGTCCGCCGTCTTGCGCCCCTTCGCCGCGCGCATCGCCTTGCCGTCGGCGATCGTCAGGCGCACCACCGGCATCTCGAACATCTCGGCGCCGGTGGCAAACGTCCCCTCGTTCATCGTGAGGAAGACCGACTGCCCGTCGCGCGCCCACACACTGTCGGCGATCCACGCGCCGTTCATGGAGAACGCCTTGATCTTCGATTCGTCTCCGCTCGCGGGCGCCACGGCAAAGCCACGCGGAGCGATGATGTCGGTCCGGCCCTGCGTCGTGACGAAACTGATCCACTGGCCGTCGGGCGAAAACTGCGGTGTGACGTTCATGCCGGCGCGGCTCACGATCGGCGTCGCGGCGCCACCGTTTGACGGCACGATGTAGATCTTCGAAAAGTACGGCGCCAGGAAACCGGTCTGCGCCGACCAGGAGTAAGCGATCTGGCGGCCGTCCGGCGCCCATGAAAAGCTGTCGACATATTGCGCCGGCGGTGTCAGCAGCCGAGGCGTTGCGCTGGGGTTCGCGGCGGCCTGCACCATCAGCCTCGTCGCCGGCGCAGCGGCGCCGACGTGAGTGGCCACTGCGGTCGCGGCGCTGTCGCGTGTCAGAAACGCGAGGCGCGTGCCGTCCGGCGACCAGTCATACCCGGACACACCCTCCGCGGCCTTGGTTTCCGCTTGCGCCGGTCCGCCGGCGATCGACGCCGTGAACACCTGAGGGCGCCCGCCCTCGCCGAGCGCCAGGAACGAAACGGTTTGACCATCGGGCAGCCACTTCAGGCGTGGCGCCGGGAGCGCAGGCACGAACATCGTTGCGTCCGCGGCCACGCGCGTTGGCGTGCCGCCAGACACCGAAATCACGTAGAGCGCGGTCTCGTGCGCATTGTGCTCAACCGAGGGTCGCGACACTACATAGGCGACGCGATCACCGGCGGGCGAGATCTTGGCATCGACGATGGTCCGCAAACCCATCAAGGCGTCGACCGTCACGTTTTGCGAGTTCCCAGCGTCGATGCCCCTGACGACGATCGTCGTCAGCTGTTTCGGCGGCTCCTGCGCGGCCGGTGTGGCGATGGCCACGAGCGCAAGCGCGACAATGGACCGTAGCGGCATGCTGAACATCCGCGCATTGTAGCCGCGAACGACGCGCGGCGGTTCCACCGCGCGGGTTCACCCGAACCTGGACCTGGCGAACACGGTGGGGTCGTCGACGAGCAGCGGACTGCGGCTGCGGAACGCCTCCGCGTAGGCGACGCCGACCAGGCTGCCGATGTAGCGATCTTCGGCACTGTACTTGTCGATGAGATCCGCCTGGCTCCCGGAAAACACCGACTCGTAGACCCTGACCGACGCCATCTTCACGTCGTAGACGTCCGAGACGTCCACCGCGAAATCAAACCGATCCCAGGGCGGCTCCATCCGGCAGTGGCCGACATAGAAGCGTTCGATCTCGTGCGGCTCGGTGCCCGCCAGCGCGTCTTCGGGCAGCACCTGATCCCACTTCGGCAGGCGGGCGTAAAACACGCCAGCCGTCACGATGTCGGTGGCGGCCTTGTGATCGGGGTGCACGCCCGCCCCCGCGGTGGTAAACACCAGCCGCGGCCGGTGCACGCGCAACAACCGCGCGACGTGCAGCCGCGCCTCCACCGTATCGGCAATCAGCCGATCCTGCAGCGGCAAGGTGATGCGCGCCACGCCCAGGATCTCCGCCGCGCGCACCGCCTGCTGGCCACGCTCACCGCGAGGCGCATGGCGGGCCGGCTCGCCGCTGCAGAGATCGACGAACAGCACCGACAACCCCTTGCGGACCAGCTTTACGGCGGTGCCGCCCATCACCGCCTCGAGATCGTCCGGATGCGCGGCAAACGCCACGACGTCGTATTGATCGGCCATCGGCGCCATCGCGTCAGCCGTGTTCCACGGCGTGCATGGCGCGGCGGAGGCGCGCGTCCGCTTCGGTCGCCACTTCCAGCACCGCGGGCCGATCGCCGACGATGCCCATCGCCGCGAGCGGCGCCATCGCGGCGACGACGCTCTCACCAGGGCCCGATTCGTACACCACGACGTTGCAAGGCAACAGGAGGCCGACCTCGAGTTCGGCATGGAGGGCGCGGCTCGCCAGCGGCGGATTACACGCGCCGAGAATCACGTATTTCCGGAACTCCTGATCGAGCTTCTGCTTGAGCGTCTGCTTGACGTCAATCGTCGTCAGGACGCCGAAGCCTTCGGCCTTCAGGGCGGCCGTGGCCCGTTCGACCGCCGCCTCGAACGGTACGGTCAACTTCACTTTCATTCCATATGCGAATTCGTCCACGGCAATCTCCCTGCGCTTCTCAGCGACTGGCGGCGGCCTCGAGCCACCGCTTCATCTCATCATGACCGACGACGCCGGCTTGTTGCTTCACTACCTCGCCGTTGCGGAGGACGACGAAATTCGGGATGCCCTGCACCCCGTACCGGGCCGCCAGCTCGGGGTACCGATCGGTATCGACCTTGAGCACCAGCGCCCGCCCCGCCATGTCGGCCGCCACCTGCTTCACCGCCGGCGCGGCCGTGCGGCATGGCCCGCACCAGGCCGCCCAAAAATCCACCAGGATCGGGAATTTTGCCTGCCGCGTCACCTCATCGAAGAGCTCGGCGTCGGCGTCCACCGGCTCGTCCACGGGCCCGATGGGCTGCTGGCACTTCCCGCAATTCGCCTTCGCCGTGAGGCGCGCGGCGGGCAGGCGGTTCTTTTGACCACAACTCCGGCAGGCTCTGATCATGGCGTCACCACCATTGAAAGCCATTTCCGTGCCATCTGGCTGAGGCAAAATAGGCGCACGATGAAACTGATCTGCACCGCCCTCCTTCTCGCCGTGGTCGTCCAGTCGCCGGTTGCCGCGCAACGCCAGCGGCGCGCGGCGCCGGCGCCGCAGCCCGCGCCCGTGATTGAGGTGTTCGACGTCCTCGAGCAGTCGATCCTCGATCTCCAGGCGGCGCAGACCGCCGGCCGGGTGACTTCACGAGGCCTGGTGGAGGCCTATCTTGCGCGCATCGCCGCCTACGACCAGGCCGGGCCGCGGCTGAACGCCATCGTCACGATCAACCCGCGCGCGCGCGAAGACGCCGAGGCGCTCGACCGCGAACGGGCGGCGAAAGGGCCGCGCGGTCCGCTGCACGGCATTCCCGTGCTCATCAAGGACAACTACGACACGGCGGACCTGCCGACATCGGGCGGCACGCTGGCGCTCGCCACGTTCCGGCCGTCGGCCGATGCGTTCCAGGTCAAGCGCCTGCGCGATGCCGGAGCCGTGATCCTCGGCAAGACCACGATGCACGAGCTGGCGGCAGGGATTACGACGATCTCGTCGCTGACCGGCCAGACCCGCAATCCGTACGACCTGATGCGCGTGCCCGGTGGTTCCAGTGGCGGCACCGGCGCCGCGATCGGCGCCAGTTTCGCGGCCGCGGGCATGGGCAGCGACACCTGCGGCTCCATTCGCATCCCAGCATCCAACCAGAACCTCGTGGGCCTTCGCGGCACACAGGGGCTCTCGAGCCGGTCGGGGATCATTCCGCTGTCGGCCACCCAGGACATCGGCGGTCCCCTGGCCCGGACGGTGACCGACCTGGCGATCATGCTCGACGCCACGGTGGGCCCCGACCCGAACGACGCGGTGACGGCCGGCGCCGCCGCACACATCCCGAAGTCCTATCGCGATTCGCTCAAGGCCGACGGCCTCAAGGGCGTGCGCATCGGCGTCCTTCGCTCGCTCTTCGGCGACGCGCCGGAAGACGCCGAGGTCGCCACCGTTGTGCGCAAAGCGTTGGACGGGATGAAGGCGCAAGGCGCGGAGGTCGTGGACATCACGGTGCCCGGCATGGACGACCTGTTGCGCGACAGCTCCGTCATCGCCGACGAGTTCAAGTTCGACCTCGCCGACTTCCTGGCCAGGGAGCCGAACGCGCCGGTGAAATCGCTGGGCGAGATCATCGAACGCGGCCTGCATCATGTGCAACTCGATCAGGCGTTCCGCTTGCGAAACACGCCGGAGAAGAAGGACACCGAGCACTACCGCCAGGCGCTGGTGAAGCAGCGGGCGCTGCGCGCGGCCGTGCTGGCCACGATGGAGGAACAGCGCCTCGACGCGCTCGCCTATCCGACGCTGCGGCGCAAGCCGACGCTGATTGGCGAGACCCAAATCGGCACCACGTGCCAGTTGAGCGCCCACACCGGCCTGCCGGCCATCGCCATCCCCGCGGGCTTCACGCCCGATGGGTTGCCGACCGCGGTGGAGTTACTGGGCGGGGCGTTTGCGGAAGCCGACCTGTTGAAGTTCGCGTATGCGTGGGAGCAGGCCGCAAAGCCGCGCCGCCCGCCCTTCAGCACGCCGGCCCTCGTGCACAGCCTGGCGCCGGCGCCGGTAAAGCTCGAGGTGACGATCGGCAACGCCGCCTCGAGCGGCATCGTGGCCGCGGTGAAGTTCGTCTACGACCGCACCACCGGCGCGCTTACTTACGATGCGTCGGCCACCGGGCTGGGCTCGGACCGCGTGCTCGCGCTCACGCTCCAGCGCAGCGAAGCCGGCAAGCCCGGCCCCATCGTGGCGCACCTGCTGATGCAGGACCAGGCCAGGGCCGCAGCCACGCTCACTTTGCGCGGCCGCGATAGGGAGGATCTTGTGGGCGGACGAATGTTCGTGACCTTCTACACGCGCCTTGTGCCGATGGGTGTCGGCAGGGCGGCGATTCAGTTGCCGCTGATGTAGAGCGCTGCTTCCTCCGTCGCCGCAGATGACGCAGATTGCGGATCTTTTTTGTCCAGGGCCGCAGATGACGCAG
>JBDTMB010000081.1:0-15342 GCA_039934485.1 Vicinamibacterales bacterium | reverse complement strand
TCTATTCATAACGCAGCGCGAGAATCGGATCGATCAGGCTCGCCCGCCGCGCCGGGATCAGGCCGGCCGCCGACGACACCAGGGTCAGGAGCGCCAAACCACGACGCGACCGCGACGAAGATGAGCTTCCTGGGCATGATCCCTCCGCGGAATTCATATCACGAACGTGAACCACGGAGATCACGGAGGACACGGAGCAACTCTTTCCCCAAAAAACTCCGTGTGCTCCGTGTCCTCCGTGGTTAACGTGGACAGCCGGCGACTCTATTCATAACGCAGCGCGAGAATCGGATCGATCAGGCTCGCCCGCCGCGCCGGAATCAGCCCGGCCGCCGACGACACCAGCGTCAGCAGCGCCACCGTGGCGAGCGCTACCCACGGATCGTTGGGCTCGATCCCATACAGTTGCGACGAGACATAGCGTCCGAGCGCCACGGCCGCGGGAATCCCGAGGGCAAGGCCAATCGCCAGGAGCAGCAGCACCTCGCGCATCACCAGCCAGATCACGCCGGCCGGTTCCGCGCCGAGGGCCAGGCGGAGGCCCAGTTCCTTTCGCCGCCGCGCGACGACGAAGGCCATCACGCCGTAGAGGCCCACCGACGCCAGCACCGTGGCGAGCATCCCGAAGCCGGCGGAGAGCAGCGCAATCAGGCGATCGGTCAGCAGCGTCTCGTCCAGCTGTCCTTCGAGCGTCTTCATCGCATACACGGGCATCGTCGCATCGAGGCCCTTCACTTCGCCGCGGATCATGTTGAACGCGCCAGCCGACGCGGTGACCGTCCGCAGATAAAACGTCGCGCCGTTGCGCCCCCAGTTCGGGATGAACACCTGGCGCCGCACGCCTTCGCGCGGGCCTTCATAGAGCGAGTTCTCGACCACGCCGATAATCTCGATGTCCAGCTTGCTCTTGGGTCCGTCGCCGTTGCCGATGTGCCGGCCCACCGCGCTCTGGCCGGGGAAGAAATGCTCGGCGAACTGGCGGTTGACGATGGCCACCGTGGCTTTCTCGTGCGCGTCGAGCGGCCGGAAGTCGCGGCCCTCGAGAAACTTGATGCCCATGGTCTCGAAATAGCCAGGCGACGGATTATTCATGAACGCCTGCATGTCTTCACCGTCGTTGGATTTGTGTCCCTCGACCGACATCGTGTTGTCCCATTCATCGCCGCTCAGGATCGACACGCCCGCCAGGCCTGCGGCCTTCACGCCCGGCGCCGAGCGCAGCCGATCGAGCAGCTGTTGATAGAAGTTCACCGTCCGTGGCGCGTCGTAACCGCTCAGCGCGGGCGACAACTGGAACGTCACGAGGTTGTTCAGCTCGACGCCGGTGTCGGTGGTCCTCAGGTTCTGCAGGCTCTGCACGAAGAGTCCCGCGCCGAAGAGCAGGAGGAAGCTGAGCGCCACCTGCGCGGTGACCAGCCCCTTGCGCAGGAAGAGCGATTGCCCGGAACCCGCCACCGCTCCGACGGTGTCCTTCAACGTCGTCCACGGATCCGGCCGGCTGGCGCGCAGCGCCGGCAGCAAGCCGAACACAACGCCGGTAATCAAGGTGAGCGTGAAGGTGAAGGCGAGGATCCGCAGGTCGGGCGACGCCTGGATCAGGATGGGCTGGCCTTCGGAGGGGATGAGCGCGAGCAGCGCGCGCGTCAACGCCACCGCGACGACAAGTCCGGCCGCACCGCCCGCGAAGGACAGCAGGAGACTCTCGGCGAGCAGTTGCCGCACGAGCTGCCCGCGCGATGCGCCAAGCGAGAGCCGCACCGCGATCTCCCGTTGTCGCATGAAGCCGCGGGCGATCAGCAGGTTCGCCACGTTGGCGCACGCGATGAGCAACACCAGCCCCACCATGCACATCAACACCATGAGGGCGGTGGAGAAGTCGTTGCGCAGCGGCGAGTAGCCGACGTCGGCGCGTTCCACCTTCAACTGGCCTTTCATGAACTGCTCGCGCGCGAAGGGCGACCAGTCCTTCGCGCCCTCGAGCGTCATCTCGTGCGCGCGCAGCTGCGTGAATAGTCCCTGCAGCGGCGCCTGCGCCGAGGCCACGGTCTGTCCCGGCTTGAGCCGCGCGAAGACCTGGACCCAGCGCGTCCGCGGATCGTCCAGGTGCACCCATTCCCACTCCGGCGCCATCACCGTCTTCATCAGGATGGGCACCCGGATCTGCGGCGAGCGCGCGGGATCGACGCCGGCAAAGCCTTCGGCCGACACCCCGACGATCGTCATCGGGTAGTTGTTGACGAGGATCTTCTTGCCGATCGCGCCCGGGTCGCGGTTGAAGCGGCGGTTCCAATAGTCGTAGGCGAGCACGACGACGGGGTGGCCCTGGTAGACCTGGTCGTCTTCCCGCGAGTTGAAGACGCGGCCGGCCGCCGGCGCGATGCCCAGCATCGAGAAGAAGTTGCCTGACACCATCTCGGCTTCGACGCGCTCGGTCTGGTTGTCCACGCTGACCGAGGTCGCGATCAAGCGCCGGCACGCCACCTCGGCCAGCGGCTCCGCCTGCTGTTGGTACTCCTGGTAGATGGGATAGGAGTGCATGCGCGAGCCCATGTTGCTGCCGTTGTGCGCGCCCGTCTGGTAGAGCATGACCAGCTCTTCGGGGTTCTTCACCGGGAGCTTGCGGAGCAGGATCTGGTCGATCAAGGTGAAGATAGCCGTGTTGGCGCCGATGCCCAGGGCCAGCGACAGGACGGCGACGATTGCAAAGAGGGGGCTGTGCAGAAGCCCGCGAATCGCCAGCCGGAGGTCATGGATCGCCTGAGTCATGGCGGGTTAGACGGGGGCCACCGTCCCAAGGTTGGGACTCCCAACCGTGAACCTCGCTGGCCCGTCAAACGTAACTAAGACCTAGGACCAAAAGCCTGGGACCTTAGCCACCGGAGAGGCAGCCTATGTCGTTCTTGAAACGCTTGTTGGGAAAAGACGAACCACCGAAACAGCGGATCCAGGTATGCGTGGAATGTGGCATGCCGGTGAAGGAGCACAAGAACTGGTGCTCGATCCTGCAGGGGCAGATCGAGATGCAGACCCGGAACGCCGAAAAAGCCCAGGCTACTTAACCGCGAACACCCACACCGCGCCGCCTTCTGGCACCTCGGGATAATTCCCCGGCGACAGCCGGTTGAGGCGCGCCTGCATCGCGCGAGCGTCCACGCCCCATCCCGACATCACGGCCACGTACTGCTGGCCATCGACCACGAACGTCGACGGCTGTCCCGTGATGCCCGAATTGGTCGGAAATTCCCACAGCAGTTTGCCGGTCGTCGCGTCGAACGCGTGAAACATCCGGTCGTTGGTCCCGCCGCTGAACACCAGCCCGCCGCCCGTGGCGAGCATCGGACCCCAATTCTGCGACTTTTCGTAAGTGTGGGTCCACACGCGTGAGCCGGTGTCCACGTTCCATGCCTGCACCTCGCCGATGTGATCGGCGCCTGGCGCGATGGAGAGGTTGCTCGTCGCGCCGGTGAAGCCGCTACCAGCCTTGTACTTCACCGTGCGTCCGGCGATGGTGGCGCACAGGTTTTCGTTGGCGGGAATGTAGATCATCCGCGTCTTCGGACTGAAGGCGATCGGCGGCCAGTTCTTGCCGCCCCAGTGCGAGGGACAAAAGCCCACGGTCTTGCCGGTGCCCGGCTGGCGAATCGGATCCACGTCGGGACGTCCCGTCGCCGGATCGAGACTCCGGAACACGTTCTGTTTCACGTACGGCTTGCCCTCGACGAAGTTGATCTTGCCGTCGGTGCGTTCGAGGAACCAGAGATACCCGTCGCGCGCGACGTCGATCAGCCCCTTGATGGTCCGGCCGTTGCGCTCGTAGTCGACGAGGATCGGCGGCGAGACTTCATCCCAGTCCCACGAATCGTTGGGGTGGTATTGGTGGAATCCCTTGATCGCGCCCGTCGCGACATCGATCGCGACCGTCGACGAGGTGTAGAGATTGTCGCCGGGCCGCTGGTCGCCCATCCACGGGCCGCCGTTGCCGGTGCCCCAGAACGCCAGGTTGGTTTGCGGGTCGTAGTTGCCCGTGACCCAGATCGGCGCGCCGCCGTTCTTCCATTGCTTGCCCTTCGGCCACGTCTCGCTGCCCGGCTCGCCTGGCTCAGGCACGGTGAAGGTCTTCCACAACGGCTTGCCGGTGTCGACATCGAAGGCGGCGATGAAACCGCGGACGCCGAGCTCGCCACCTGACGCGCCGACCATGACCTTGCCGTCGGCCACGAGCGGCGCCAGCGTCATGTAGTAGCCGTCCTTGTTCTCGGCGACCTTGGCCTTCCAGACCTCTTCGCCGGTCTGCGCGTTGAGCGCCACGAGCACCGCATCGTTGGCGGCGAAGAACACCTTGTTGCCGTAGAGCGCCACGCCGCGGCTGGTCGAATGCAGCACCACGAGGTGCTCGGGGACTTCCTTGATGTACCGCCACAGGATGACGCCGGTCTTCGCGTCGATCGCCACCACCCGGTGCTGCGGCGTGGAGACGAACATCACGCCGTTGTTGACGAGCGGCGCCGCCTCGTGGCCGCTAATCACGCCGGTGGAAAACACCCACGCGGGCCGCAGCCGGTCGACGTTGGCCGTGGTGATCTGATCGAGCGGGCTGTAGCCCCAGCCGTTATAGGTGCGCCGGACCATCAGCCAATCGCCGTCGGCCGGGCTGGTCAGCCGCTCGGCGGTGACCGGCGCGTAGTCCCTGAGGAGGTCCGGCATCGGCACCCGCGGCTGCTGCGCGGATTCCAGGCTGGCAATCATGAAGAGCGCCAGCGCGCCGGCGGTCAGCACGGGTTGGTGGACTGTCATCAGGGGCCCATACTACGCCGACTTGCGCCCGCCGTGCGGCTGCGTTAATATGCAACCGACAGGTTGCCTATGAGCCCAGACCGGATCGAAAAGACCCTCGTCCTCCGCGCCTCGCGGTCGCAGGTGTGGCAGGCGCTTGCCAACGCCGGCCACTTCGGCGAGTGGTTCGGCTGCACGATCGACGGCGCGTTCACGCCCGGGACCCGCGTCACCGGCCGCATCACCACACCCGGCTACGACCACCTGACCATGGACCTGTTCATCGAGCAGATGGTTCCCGACCAGCTGTTCTCGTATCGCTGGCATCCCTACGCGATCGATCCGAAGACCGACTATTCGAAGGAGCCGACCACGCTCGTCGAGTTCCGCCTCGAAGAGGTACCCGAGGGCACCCGGCTCACGGTCGTGGAATCCGGCTTCGACCACCTTCCTGCCGAACGCCGCGACCTCGCGTTGCGCATGAACGACGGCGGGTGGACGCAGCAGGTGTTGAATATCGAGAAACACGTGATCGCGCGTGCCGGGGCCGGGCGGTGAAGGGCGCGTCGCGCCACCGGACGTCGACGCGGGGCCTGGCCCACACCGCCCCCGTCTTCGCCGCGCTCGGCGACGAAACGCGGCTGGCGCTCGTCGTGCGGCTCGGCTCGGCGGGCCCGCACTCGATCGCGCAGCTGGCCGCCGAGTCCCACCTCACGCGGCAGGCGATTACCAAGCACCTCGAGGTGCTCGGCGACGCCGGACTGGTCCGCAGCGAAAGGCGCGGCCGCGAGCGCATCTGGAATTTCGAAGCCGCCGAACTCGAGGAGGCCCGCCAGTTCCTGGACGACGTCTCGAGCCAGTGGGACGCAGCGCTGGCGCGCCTCCAGAAGTTTGTCGAAAAGTAGGCTTTTGATACCTTCTACCAACCCTGGGAGGTGTCCGATGCCACGTTTGGTTATTCGTTATTGGTTATTCGTCATTGGTGCCTGCGCACTCCTGACCGCCGGCGTCGTCGCACAGGCACCGGCACAGGCACCGGCACCCGTCACCGCGATTCGCGCCGGCCGCCTCCTCGATCCGGAAGGCGGACGTCTCCTCACCAACCAGGTGATCCTGGTCCAGGGCGCGCGCATCCGCGAGGTGGGCGCCAACCTGCCGATTCCCGCCGGGGCACAGGTGATCGACCTGTTGAACATGACGGTGATGCCGGGCCTGGTCGAGGCGCACAACCATCTCGCGCTGACCTACAAGCCGGTGCCCGAGAACAACGTCTACTACTACACCTACGTGCAGGAGTCGACGGCGCTGCGCGCGATTCAAGCCGCCTCCAACGGCATCCAGATGCTCGCGTCGGGCTTCACCATCGTCCGCGACATGGGCAACAACGCGCTCTACGCGGACACCGCGTTGCGACAGGCGATCGACCAGGGATGGATCCCCGGCCCGACGATCATCAACTCCGGCATCATCATCGGCGGCCTGGGCGGACAGTTCTTTCCGACGCCCGAGATGGTGACCGACCACAACATCGTCTACCCGGAGTATCTCGACGCCGACACGCCGGATGAGATCGTCAAGGCAATCCGCCAGAACATCCTCTTCGGCGCGAAGGTGATCAAGATCTGCGTGGACTGCAAGCCGTACGGTTACACGGCGGACGAGATCCGGCTGGTGATCAGGGAAGCCGCCAAGTCGGACCTCAAGGTCGAAGGTCACGTGCAAACGGTGAACGGCGCGCGGAACGCGATCGAGGCCGGCATCTGGTCGATCGCGCATTCCACCGGCCTCAACGACGAGATGCACAAGCTGATGGCGCAGAAGGGCATCTGGCGAGCGGGCACCGACACGCCGCCGGGCCTCGCCGGCCATCCGGTGTCGCCCGAGGCCTACAAGCGGACGATCGACAGCCTGAAGAACGCCTACGAGAACAAGGTGCCGCTGACCTTTTCCACCGACGCCGACTACTGGGTGGAAGGCAAGACCCGCGGCGAGCTGGTGATCGATTTCATCCGCACCTGGATCGACGCCGGCATCCCGACCGCGGATACGCTGCGGGCGATGACCATCAACGGCTACAAGGTCAGCGAGACCGATCAGACACGCGGGCCGATCAAGGCCGGGTTCTTCGCGGACCTGATCGCGGTGCCGGGCGATCCGTTGCAGGATCTCAACGCGCTCAGGAACGTCCAGTTCGTGATGAAGGACGGCACCGTGTTCAAGAAGGACGGCGTGATGACGCCGGCCGCCTTCTTTCACGCCGGACCCGTCAACGGGTGGCGAATCCGCTAGAAAGTGCGGCGGCCCATGAAGGGCCGCCTTACTTCAACGGCTAAGATGACGCCGGTCGAAGAGCTTTCTTCGGCGGAAGTCGGTAAGATTGGGCACCGCCTGCGCAACAGAACCTCGAGCATGGAGTTGTCAGAGATGAGGTCGATAAAGCCCCTGCGTTCGCCGGCCATCTTGTCCGGGCTGGTCCTCGTCGCCGGCCTTGCCATCGCGGCACAAGAACCCGCGGCTGTCGATACGTCGAAGATCGGCCCACCGGTGGGATCGACGGCGCCGGACTTCGCTGGCCGCGATCAAAACGGCGTCGCGCGAACCCTGAACGGAGCGGCCGGTCGCAAGGGGACGATGCTCGTCTTCTTTCGATCCGCAGACTGGTGACCCTACTGCAAAACGCAGCTCGTGGAGCTGCAACGCCGCGTCGACGACATCCGGCAGCAGGGCCTGGGCCTGATCGCCGTCAGCTACGATTCCCCTGAGACGCTGAAGAAGTTTGCCGACTCGCGCGGCATCACGTTTCCCATGGTCTCCGACCCCGGGTCGGCCATCATCAAGCGCTACGGGTTGTTCAACGACACCGTGGATCCGAAATCGCGCACCTACGGCATTCCCCATCCCGGCACGTTCATCCTCGACCGAAAAGGCGTCGTCACCGCGCGCTACTTCGAGGACGCGTACCAGGAGCGCAACACCGTCGCCAGCATTCTCACCCGTGAGGGCCGGGGTTCGTCGCCCGCCGTTGCGATCCGGTCCGAGACGAGGCACTTGTCGGTGACGGCATCGGTGACGGATGCCGAAGTCGCACCAGGCAAGCGCATCTCGATGGTGTTCGACGTTGCGCCAAAGCCGAAGATGCACGTCTACGCCCCGGGCAAACACGACTACCAGGTGATTTCCGTCGCCCTCGACCCCCAGCCCTGGCTCAAGTTGCAGCCGGCGGTCTATCCAAAGTCGGAAATCCATGACTTCAAGGAACTCAACGAACAGGTGGAGGTCTACTCGAAGCCGTTCAAGCTGCTGCAGGACGTGACCATCCTGGCGACGCCGGATGTCCAGAAGCTGCTCGCCGGCCTGGCGACGGTTACACTCAGCGGCAAACTGAACTATCAAGCGTGTGACGACAAGTTGTGCTATCCCCCGGCTGCGGTGCCGGTGAGCTTCACCTTGACGGTGACACCGCTCGATCGCAGACCGGCCGGGCAGTAGGTGGGTCCGTCCGGCGTTACCCGGGCACCGGATTGTCAGTAGCCGCGCTCGAAGTCCACTTGATAGCGGAGCGCCTCGCCGCGCGCGAAGCGGCGGTAATTATCCGCGAACACGCCGACGATGTCCGACGGAAAGCTCGGCGCGGCGGTGTGACACGTGATGTGCACGCCGGGGGTTTGCCAGAAGACATGTCCCTCAGGCAGCGGTTCCTCGGGAAACACATCGAGCACGGCCGCCGCCAGTCGCCTGGCGGTGAGCGCGTCGACGAGCGCGCGTTCATCCAGCGCGTCTCCGCGACCGGCGTTGACGACCACGGCATGCGCGGGTAGCGCGCCAAGCATCGTCGCATCCACGAGGCCGCGCGTGTGCTGCGTATTCGGCAACACCGCCAAGAGATAGTCCACGCCCGTCGCGAACGCCTTCTTGTTGGCGCCGTGAAAATAGCGATCGACGTCGGGGCAGCCTTCGCTGGACCTGGTGTAGCCATTCACGGTCATGCCGAAATGCTTCGCGGTGGCGGCGACCCGCGCGCCGATCGATCCGACGCCCACCAGTCCGAGCGTCTTGCCCTGGAGGGTCCCGGGCAGCGTCGAGTCCCACTTGCCGGCACGCTGGGCCTCGTGGCGCGCGATGATCTTGCGCTCGTGAGCGAGCAGGTAACCGAACACGTACTCCGACATCAGCGGGCCGAAGACGCCGCGGATGTTGGTGAGCAAGTAGTCGCGCCGCAACGCCGGGTCGAGCATCGGCTCCACGCCCGCCCAGGTGAGCTGCACCCATTTCAGGTGTGGCAGGTGCGGCAGCGCCTGGACCACGCGCGCCGGGTCGCCGAGCACGATGTCACTGTCTCCGGCGCGGCTCAGGCCATCGGCCACGTCAGGCGAGGCGACCAACGCGAGATTGGTTAAGCGGGCGTCCTCAACGAGGCGGCGGTATTCGTCTGGGAGTTTCGTGAGAATCAGCGCCCGGTGGGCAATTTGTTCCGGCGGCACGGCCGATTCTACATCCCCGAACCCCGCTACCTGGGCCGTCCCGGGCTGCAGATCAGGTACGATTCATGCTGTGTTGGATCGTATGGTTCCCTCCCTTTGGTCGAAGACAGTCGCCGTTGCTGTTCTCGGGGTCGCCTGTCTGGCTGCCGCCGGCTGCGACGCGCCCCTCGAAGTGCAGACCATTCAAGTCGGTCGCGCCATCAATCCCGACCGCACCGTGGCCATGTCCACCACGCTGTTCCGGCCGCACGACACCATCTACGTGTCGGTGCTGACGACGGATTCCGGATCCGGCAAGATTGGCGTGCGGTGGTTCTATGGGACGAAGGTCATCGATGAGCCCATCAAGACGGTGTCTTACCAGGGGGCGTCGGCCACCGAGTTTCACATCCAGAGCGCCGGCGGCTTCCCGCGCGGCGATTACACCGTCGAGGTGCTCGTCGACGGCCAGCCCGCAGGCAAGCGCACGTTCAAGGTCGACGACCAGCTGCCACCTCCCTGATCTTGGAGGGCGGGGGCTTTAGCCCTCGCCGGCGACTGATCCTGGAGGGCGGGGGCTTTAGCCCTGATCCTGGAGGGCGGGGGCTTTAGCCCCCGCCGGCGACGGCTGAAGCCGTCGCCCTCCCACAAAGCCGTCGCCCTCCAAGGATTACACTAGCTTCATGAAGACCTTCCTCGTTCTTAGCTTCCTTGCCCTCGGCGGGCTTGTCGCGGCCCAGGAAAAGCCGGTGCCCAAGGATTCCACCCGCATCTTCATCAACGGCTGCGCCAAGGGCCAGATGTTCGTCGCCGGCGAGCGCATGGAAGATCAGCCCGGCCGCTCCGATGTCACACCCGGCACGCGCTTCCGCCTCAACGGGAAGAAGGAAATCATCAACGAGATCAAGGCCCACAAGGGCACCATGATCGAGGTCACCGGCCTCATCAAGAAGGGCCAGTACGAGAAGGGCGGAATAGCCCTCGGCGGCCACGTCACCGTAGGGGCGGCCACGCCGATGAACAACGATCCGACCAGGACGGCGAATTTCAGCCAGATCATCCTCGACGTCGAAGGATGGCGTCCGCTCGTCGGCAGCTGTCCGGAGTGACGCTTTACAAGATAGTGCCGGCCGCGTTGTGGCGCTCGAGCGAAGCGGCCCGGTGCTTCCGCGGCTCACCCGTCGATCTCGGCGACGGCTTCATCCACTTCTCGACCGCCGCGCAGGTGCGCGAAACCGCCGCGAAGCATTTTGCGGGCGCGTCCGATCTTCTTCTTGTCGCGGTCGAGGCCAGCGGTGGGGGCCAACCTTCAGGTTTGCCCATGGACCTTCGCTGGGAGCCATCTCGCGGTGGCGCGCTCTTTCCCCATCTGTACGGCGACTTGATGTTCGACGCGGTGCAGTGGGTCAAGCCGCTGCCGCTTGGCGCCGACGGCCTCCACGTGTTCCCCGCCTTCGACGAATAGGATTTACCGATGCGTGTCTACCTTGCCTGCACCGTACGGGGCGATCGAGCCGGCGTCGCCGCGGGCCGCGCCATCGCCGAACGCCTCGAAGCGCTCGGCCACGAGGTGCTCACCAAGCACCTGCTGGTCGACGAGGTGGAGTCGAACGAGGCGAAATTGACCGACGAGGCGATCTATCGCCGCGATCTCGACTGGGTGTCGAGTTGCGATCTCCTCATCGCCGAAGCGTCAGGATCGAGCTACGGCGTCGGCTTCGAAGTGGGCTTTGTGCTCGGGCGATCCGGGCAGTCTGGCCAGCGCGTCCTCGTGCTCTACGACGTGGCGCGGCGCAGGGCCGTCTCGCGATTGATTACCGGCAACGCCCATCCCGCGTGCCGCACCACCGGCTATGCCTCGCTCGATGAACTCCGCAGCGCGGTCGATCGATTCCTGACTTCTGACTCTTGACTCTCGCCTTTCAACTTTCAACTTTCCACTTTCAACTTTCCACTTTCAACTTAATACCCGTCATTGCCCGTGGCAGCCACGGCCTTGCCACGGTGTATCCGGAACAGCGTGTAGAAGTAGAGGAGCGCCAGGGGGAACGCCACCGCCCACCATCGCAGCGCGAGTTGCAGGCTCTCTGCCGGCACGCTCGAGTTGTAGGCGGTCAACGACCATCGCTCGTCGGTGATCGAGCGAAGCATCACGGGAAAGACGCAGGCGGCGGTGGCGGCCAGCATGCCCACCAGGAACGCGCACGATCCGGCAAATGCCTGCAGCTCACGTCGCCGGCTGAGGCCCAGCCAGACATTGGCAAGTCCGGCGATCGCCACCAGCACCAGGACGATAGCCAGGGGCCGTTGCGGCAACGCCGCCAGCATCGGGGCGTTCACCATCCATGTCGCCATCGTGAGCACGGGCCAGAGCACGGTCACCACGCCGTAAAGCCGGAAAGCGGCGAGGCGGCTGCGCTCGTGGACCGGGCCGTCGGTCTTCCACGCGAGAAATGTGGCGCCGTGGCCCGCGAGCGTTGCCAGCGCAAATACACCGGCCGAGACGGTGAACCAGTCGAGAATCCCCACCGGATTGGCTGCGGAGAAATCCGTGAACAGCGCCAGCGAAAACCACCCGTCTTCGCCGATCGGCAGGCCACGGACGAGATTGCCCAGCGCCGCGCCGAACAACACCGGCAGCAACCCGCTCGACACCGAGAAGACCGCGTCCCAGGCCGCGCGCCACACCGGTTGTTCGAGGTGGCTCCTGAACTCGATCGCAATACCACGCAGGATCAACGACCACAGGACCAGGAAGATCGCGAAGTAGAAGCCCGACAGCCCAGAAGCCAGGACGCGAGGAAACGCCAGGAACAACACCCCGCCGCTGGCCAGCAGCCACACCTCGTTGCCGTCCCAGTACGGGCCGATGGCGGCCAGCACCTGGCGGCGCTCCCGATCGCTCTTCGCCACGATTAAGTGCAGCGCGCCGGCGCCGAAGTCGAAGCCGTCGAACACCACGTAGCCGGCCAGCATCACCGACGCGATTGCGAACCACAGTTCAACCATGGCTCACCTCCGATGGCCCGTGGGCAATTTCACGGCCGACGAGAAAGAGGAACAGCAAGCCGAGCACGAAATAGAGGCCGGTGAATCCGATCAACGTGAACAGCGTCGTGCCGGAATGAACCGTGAGGCTGTAGCCCTCCGCAGTCCTGAACAAACCGTAGACCAGCCAGGGCTGGCGTCCAAGTTCCGCGGTGATCCATCCCGCCGTGGTCGCGATATAGGGGAAGGGAAACGCCAGCAACAGCACCCACAACATCGCGCGCTGGTTGACCAGCGATCCGCGCAGCGAGAAGAACGCCGCCGCGGCGATGATCGCGATCAACAGCGTGCCGAGCCCGGCCATCACGTGGAAACTGTAATAGAGCAGCTCGATGTTGTCGGGCCACTGGTCGCGCGGGAACTCGTTGAGCCCCTTGACCTCGCTGTGGAACGTTCCGTACGCGAGGAAGCTCAGTACGCCGGGAACGATGATCGGATTATCGAGGCGCTGCTCAGCCACGTTCGGCTGGCCAATCAGGACGATGCCGGCCGGCGTCTCGCTCGCGAAACGCCCTTCCATGGCCGCCAGGGCGATCGGTTGATGCCGCGCCACCAACTTCGCCTGGAGGTCACCGGTGGGGAAGGCCACGAGCACACTCGCCAGCAACCCGGTGATGGTACTGACCCTCAGGAACCGGCCTGCCTGATCCGCATGCTGGCCCTGCAGCGCGTACCACGCGCCAACGGCGGCGACCACGAACGACCCGGTGACCACTGTCGCCACCATGTTGTGTGCGTACTGCGCCAGCGCCCACGGGTTGAGCAGGAACGCCCAGAAACCGGCCAGCACCAGCATGCCGTCCGCACCGACGGCGTAACCGACCGGATGTTGGAGAAAGGCGTTGGTGCAGATGATGAAATAACCAGACAGCCAGCTCCCCACGAAGAGCGCGAGTGCTGCGAAGAAGTGGCCAGTGCGGCCGAGCTTCTTTTCGCCAAACACGAGCAGGCCCAGGAAGCTCGATTCCAGGAAGAACGCAAACATGCCTTCCATCGCCAGCGTCTGCCCGATCACGCCGCCGGCGAACCTCGAGAACCGTGCCCAGTTGGTGCCGAACTGGAACTCCATCGGGATGCCGGTGACGACGCCCACGGCGAAGTTGATGGCGAAGATGCGGATCCAGAATCGCGCCGCCGCGTCCCACCGTTCGTCGCCGGTTCGCAGGCCGAGCGCCTTCATAATGACGATGAGCAGGGCCAGCCCCATCGTCAGCTGGGGAAAGAGATAGTGATAAATGACGGTGAACGCGAATTGCAGACGATGCCAAAGCAGGGGATCGGTCATGGCAAGAGCTTCTGCAACGGAGCTTACACCTCGCGCGTCGATTTCAGCACGTCTCGTTCGACGTGTCAGTAGAAGGAGAAACAAGTGATGCGATTCATGATCCTGGTCAAGGCCACCAAGGAATCCGAGGGGGCCACCGCGGCGCCCAGCGAGGAGATGATCCTCGAGATGGGCAAGTTCAACGACGAGTTGATCAAGGCCGGCGTGATGCTGGCCGGGGAAGGCCTGCATCCCAGCGCCAAGGGCGCGCGCGTCAAGTTCGGCGCCAAGGGCGGTCCGACGGTGGTGGTCGATGGGCCGTTCGCCGAGACCAAGGAGCTGGTTGCCGGCTATTGGATCTGGCGGGTGAACTCGAAGGACGAGGCGATTGCGTGGCTGAAGCGCGCGCCGTTTGAAAACACCGAGATTGAAATCCGCCAGGTCTTTGAGTCCGGGGACTTCGAGGTCAAGACCGACGCGGGCAGGGCGCTGCTCGCGGCTGAGGACGAGTTCCGAAGGACGCACAAGCCGATGTAGCCTGTTTGGGTGTCTGACACTGACTCCCACCTCGCTGTCGACGCGGTCTGGCGCATTGAATCGCCCAGGCTGATCGCCGGCCTCACCCGCATCGTCCGCGACATCGGCGTCGCCGAAGACCTGGCGCACGATGCGTTGGTGGCCGCCCTCGAGCAGTGGCCGAAGGACGGCGTGCCGCGCAATCCCGGCGCCTGGCTGATGACGGCCGCCAAGCACCGGGCGATCGATTACTTCCGTCGCAACAAGCTCCTCGATCGGAAGCACGAGGAGCTCGGCTACCAACTCGATGCGAAGCAGCAGGCCTCGGCGCCCGACCTCGATGCCGGGCTCGATGACGAGGTGGGCGACGACCTCCTGCGACTGGTGTTCACCGCCTGCCACCCGGTGTTGTCTACCGAAGCGCGCGTCGCGCTCACGCTCCGCCTGCTCGGCGGCCTCACCACTGATGAGATCGCGCGGGCGTTCCTCGTCTCCGAGCCCACCATCGCCCAGCGCATCGTGCGCGCCAAGCGCACGCTCGCGAAGGCACAGGTGCCCTTTGAAGTACCGCGCGGTGAGGCGCTGGCGGCGCGGCTCGCCTCCGTGCTCGAGGTGATTTACCTGATCTTCAACGAGGGCTACACGGCCACGAGCGGCGACGACTGGATGCGGCCGGGCCTCTGCGAAGACGCGCTGCGGCTCGGGCGCATCCTGGCGGAGCTGGCGCCGCAGGAGCCGGAGGTCCATGGTCTCGTCGCGATGATGGAGATCCAAGCCTCACGATCGAAGGCGCGCGTGGGTCCCGCGGGGGAGCCGATCCTCCTGCTGGAGCAGAACCGCAGCCAGTGGGATCAGCTCCTGATTCGCCGGGGCCTGGCCGCGCTCGAGCGGGCGCAGGCGATTGGCCGCACTCCCGGGCCGTACGTCCTGCAGGCCGCGATCGTCGCGTGCCACGCGCGAGCGCGAACGCCGGAGGAGACGGATTGGCCGCGCATCGCCTCGATCTACGAGGCCCTGGCGGCGGCCATGCCGTCTCCGGTCGTGGAGTTGAATCGGGCCGTTGCGGTTGGGATGGCCTTCGGTCCCCAGGCCGGCCTTGACTTGGTCGATGCGCTGAGGTCCGAACCGTCGCTCTCGAACTACCAGTTCCTGCCCGCGGCCCGCGGCGACCTGCTGTTCAAGCTCCACCGGCTTGACGAGGCCCGGACCGAATTCGAGCGCGCCGCCTCGTTGACGCGCAACGCCCGCGAACGGGAGTTGTTGCTCGACCGCGCGAGGGCA
>JBDTMB010000080.1:0-15417 GCA_039934485.1 Vicinamibacterales bacterium | reverse complement strand
GCGCTCAGACCCCCAATCCTATCAGACCCAACGCGAAGGTCGCAACAACCTTTGCGAAACGGCGAGGGCTAAAGCCCTCGCCCTCCAACAGTTATGAGCCCTCGCCCTCGACAGTTATGAGCCCTCGAGTTATGAGCCCTCGCGCTCCGACAGTTATGAGCCCTCGCGCTCCAACAGTCATAAGCCCTCGCCCTCCAGTAGTTAGGCGGCCGATCCCGAAAACTCGCTCGTTACCAGCCTGGCCGGAACGCGTCCTTGTAGACCGTCACCCGCGGCGGATCCGACGTCATGTCCACCGTGACCACGTCGAACCGGCAGGGCTTGTCGCCCAGCCGCTGCCGCGACACGTAGTCCTCCGCCATCGCAATCACCCGGTGCTGCTTGTGCCAGGTCACCGCCTCCGCGGGATCGCCAAACTTGCTATCGGTACGCGTTTTCACCTCGACGAACACCACCGTGCCCGCATCGTCACACACGATGTCGAGCTCGCCAAAACGGGAACGGTAGCGCCTGGTGAGTATCAGATACCCGAGGTGCTCGAGTTCCCGGCACGCGATTCCCTCGCCACGCTCACCGAGTTCCTGCCGCGCAAATGTCATGCGCGGGGGGATGCAAGTGGTGGGCCGACCTTGGCACCGCTAAAGCGGTGCCCTACGACCACAGCCACCCAGCACCCGGCACCCGGCACCCAGCACCCGGCACCCAGCACCCGGCACCCAGCACCCGGCACCCGGCACCCGGCACCCGGCACCCGGCACCCGGCTACTTTCGCTTCCACCTCGTCCCCTGCGCGGAATCTTCCAGGATCACTCCGCGATCGAGCAGGTCCTTGCGGATCCGATCCGCTTCCGCAAAATCCCGGCGCCGGCGCGCCGCGTGGCGCGCTTCGATCGCGGCGTCGATCTCCCCTTCCGGCACCGGCGGCGTGGCGTCCTCCGCCTGCCGCAGCGACAGCACCCCGAGCACGCGATCGAAGTGCGCGAACGCGCCCTTGATCACCGCCGCGTCGCCTTCGCCGCACTGCCTGGCGTCCATCGCCGTGTTGAGCGCGCGGACCAGGTCGAAGATCTCGCCGAAGCCGGCTGACGTGTTGATGTCGTCGCCGAGCGCGGCGTTGAAGGCGTCCACCGCCTGCTTCACGCGCGCGGCGACCTCGGCGTGTTCACCACCGCCCTTGAGCGCATCGACGCGGCCAAGAAAGTCCGTGATCCGCCGGAGCGACTCTTCCGCCTGCTCGAGGCCGGTCCAGGTGAAGTTCAACTGCTTGCGGTAGTGGCCCGAGAGCAGCATGTAGCGCAGCGCCGACAGGCGGAAGCCGCGCGCCAGGACGTCGGCCACGCTGTGCACGTTGCCGAGCGACTTCGACATCTTCTGGTTGTCCACCAGGAGGTGCTCGATGTGCACCCAGAAGCGCGAGAACGGCTGGCCGGTGGCGCCTTCGCTCTGCGCGATCTCGTTCTCGTGATGCGGGAACACCAGGTCGATGCCGCCGGTGTGGATGTCGATCGGCGACGGCCCGAGCAGGCGCAGCGCCATCGCCGAGCATTCAATATGCCAGCCGGGGCGCCCCGGGCCGCAGCCGTGATCCCACGTCGGCTCGCCGGGCTTGCTCGCCTTCCACAACACGAAGTCGCGGGCGTTTTCCTTTTCGTATTCGTCGGAATCGACGCGGGCGCCGGACTGGATGCCGGCGTGATCGAGCCGCGCCAGCTTGCCGTAATCGTCGAAGGTCGAGATCTTGAAGTAGGTCGAGCCCTCGCTGGTGTAGGTGTGGCCGCGCCGGCCGAGCTCGCCGATCATGTCGGCCATCGCCTGCAAATTCTCGGGGTCGGTGGCGCGCGGCGAATCTTCCACCGGCTCGATGCCGAGCGCCAGCGCGTCTTCCTTGAACGCCTTGATGTACTGGTCCGTGTACTCACGCAGCGGCAGCTTCTCCCGCTCGGCGCCGGCGATCGTCTTGTCGTCGACGTCGGTGAAGTTCATCACGTGGTGCATCTGCCATCCGCCCACGTACTTCAGCGTGCGGCGCAACACGTCCACGCACACGAAGGTGCGGAAGTTGCCGATGTGGCCGCGCGCGTAGACGGTGAGGCCGCAGGTATACATCCGCACCGTGTGGTCACGGACGGGCGCAAACTCTTCCTGCTGCCGGGTCAGCGTGTTGTGCAGGCGCATGGCGCTACGCCGTCCGCACGGTTTCGCCGTCCAGCGTGACGTGGAGGCCGGTGGGGTCGCCGGAGAAGGTGACGACGCAGCCGTGGGGGCCGCCGGCCGAGAGCTTGCGGGCGCTGGCCTCGGCCACGCGCTCCACGAAATCCTCGCCTTTGGCGGCGTCCACCTCCGCGTAGGCCACCGCGTGGGCGGCGACCGCGCGCACGATCACCACCAGTTGCGAGTCCCGGGGCACTGTCAGCGTGAAGGTAAAGTCGGTTGGGTTCATCGGGACATAGCGAATAACGAATTACCAATAACGAAGGAGCGCATAGCCTCTCACACCGATAGTCTATCGAACAAGCGGCCCGCACGCCGCACATCCGCGGCAATCTGATCCTGCAGGGCCTCGAGATCGGGAAACTTCCGCTCGTCGCGGAGCCGCTGTACAAAGGCTAGACGCACCTGGCGGCGGTAAAGGTCCATGGCCTGGTTGATCACGTGGGTTTCCACCACCGTGGCCGTGTCGTCCCCAAACGTCGGCCTGGTCCCGATGTTGGTCACGCTGGGATACACGGCGTCGCCGATCCGGATGGTGGTGGCATAGACCCCGTGCGGCGGGATCAGATCGTTGTCCGTGGACAGGTTCGCGGTGGGGAAACCGATCTCCCGCCCCCGCTTGGCGCCTTCGACGATGACGCCGTCGATGACGTAGTGATGGCCGAGCAGGGCGCCGGCTTCGTCCACGCGCCCTTCGCTCACCAGCCGGCGGATGCGCGTGCTCGAAACGACGAAATCCTTGTAGCGCACCGGATCGATCTTCTCGGCACGAAAGCCGTACTGCGCGCCGAGCGACTTGAGCAGCGTGAAGTTGCCGCTGCGATCGCGGCCGAACAGGAAGTCCGCGCCCACCCACACCTCCGCGACATGGAGCCATTCGACGAGCACGGTGCGGACGAAGGTGTCGGGCTCCCACTGCGACATCTCGCGGGTGAAGCGGACCACGGCCACGCCCTGCACGCCGGCGCGGCCCAGCGCCTCGAGCTTCTGCACCTTGGTCATCAGCAGCGGCGGGGCCTTGTCGGGGCGCAGGATGCGAGGGGGATGCGGATCGAAGGTCAGCACCACGCTGGTGCCGCCGCGCTCCGAGGCGCCGCGTTGAATGCGCTCGATGATCTTGAGGTGGCCGCGGTGCAGGCCGTCGAAGTTGCCGAGCGCCAGCACCGGGTGACGCCACTGGACCGGCCGCGGGTCTTCCGGGAAATGGATGACGTCCATGCTCCCCCGCCTACGCGGCCTCGGCGTCGATCATCAAAACCAAACCATCATATGCGAGTTCCACCGCGGGCGGCAGCGCCGCGTTGGTCGCCACGTGCGGCAGATCGTGGCAGATGTGCGTGAAGTAGGTCTGCCGCGGCTTGATGCGCTCGACCACCTGCAGCGCTTCGGCCACGTTGAAGTGGGTGGGATGCGGGCGGTGGCGCAGCGCGTCGAGGATCAAGGTGTCCACGCCTGCCAGCAGCGGCCAGGTGTCGTCGGGAATGCGATTGCAATCCGTGAGGTAGGCGAAGTTGCCGAAGCGGTAGCCGAAGATGGGCCGCGAGCCGTGCATCAGGGGCACCGGCTGCACGCGGACGCCGCCGACAGCAAACGGCGCGGCGATCGCCTCCAGGGTGATCTGCGGCAGGCCACCGCCCTTCTCGGTGCCGGCGTCGAAGATGTAGAAGAAGGCCCGCTTCAGCGCCGCCACCGTCCGCTCGTCCGCATAGGCCGGAATCACCGCCTTCTGCATCTGGTTGAACCGCCGCACATCGTCCAGGCCCATGATGTGGTCGGCGTGGCTGTGGGTGAAGAGGATGGCGTCCACGCGAGGCACGCCGAAGGTGAGGGCCTGCTGGCGCAAGTCCGTGGAGGTGTCGATCAGGATCGACGGCCCCTGTTCCACTTCGATGTAGATCGACGGGCGCGACCGCTTGTCGCGTGGATCCTCCGAGCGGCAGACCGCGCAGCTGCACCCGATCATCGGCACACCGTGGGAGGTGCCCGATCCTAGGACTGTGACTTTGGCTTTCATCCAAAAGATCGAATGCTAGCATACGGCCATGACCGAACTGGCCGGCGCCCGCTTCCAGCAGCTCGTCGAGATCATGCGCACGCTGCGATCGCCCGGCGGCTGTCCCTGGGATCGCGAGCAGACGATCAAGACGCTGCGGCCGTTTGTGCTGGAAGAAACCTACGAGCTGCTCGACGCGCTGGACCGCGAGGATTACGCCGCGCTCGAGAAGGAGCTGGGCGATTTCATGTTCCAGGCGGTGTTCCTGGCGCAGATGTGCGAGGAGGAGGGGCGCTTTTCGATCGCCGATTCGGTGCAGGCGATCGCCGACAAGCTCATTCGCCGGCACCCGCATGTGTTTGAAGCCGACGGCTCCCCCGCCCTGACCCCGGGCCAGGTGAAGGAGAAGTGGGAGGACATCAAGGCGGGCGAGCGCCACGACGCCGCCGGCCGCGAGAAGACCGTGCTGAGCGGCGTGCCGCGATCGATGCCGTCGCTACTGCGGGCCTACGAGCTGAGCAGCCGGGCCGCGACCGTGGGCTTCGATTGGGTGAAGCCGGAGGATGTGCTCGACAAGATCGAGGAAGAAGTCCGCGAGCTGAGGGAGGCCGTCGCCGAAAAGGGCGCCGCGTCCGCGCATGCCGAAGAGGAACTGGGAGACTTGTTCTTCGCGATGGCGAACCTCTCCCGAAAGCTCGGCATCGAGCCCGAAGCCGCGCTGCGAGTGGCGAATGACAAGTTTCATCGCCGGTTCGACGAGGTGGAGCGCCAGGTCACCGCGGAGGGCCACAGGCTCCGTGACCTATCGCTCGAGCAGCTTGAAGAACACTGGCAGACCGCCAAGACTAATGTCTAGCGCGCGCCGCGTTTAAGAATCTGCGATCCTGACAAGACGTCTCGATCGAAATTCTTGCGCTGTCCGGCCAGGCAACAGTCGATTTTGCTCGAAGATCCGCTTGCCCCGCGATTTGCAGATCCGGTGGCATGCCCACCTCCCTCCTGCTCGTCATGGCCGTCGCTACTGGTGTTGCGTCCGGGGTGTTTCTCGACCCTGCTGTCTCCGTCGTCGCGCCCTGGCTCATCGCCGGGGCCAGCCTCATCACCATCGTGTTTCGCTCCTCGGCCGGCGTCGCCAGGACCGGCGGCGCCTTGGCGATTGGCGGAGCGGCCTGTTTGATTGGTGCGGCCGCCAACGCGCGCGCGGTGCACCCGCCCCTCCGCAGCCTCGTCGAGGACCGGCTCGCCAACGACACGCCGACGCTGATTGAGGGACGTGTCCTCCAGGACGCGACGCCATCGGAAACCGGCGCGGGCCTGCTGCTTCGCGTCGACCGCGCGTGGACCGGCTCGATCGCAGAGGCGACCTCCGGCGGCGTGTCGTTATCGATTGGCGGCAGCCTCGCCGCGGCACAGGCGGCGGAATGGCGGGCGGGCCGAGTCTTGCGGATGCCCGCGATTCTCCGCCGGCCGGCGCGCTACCTCGATGTGGGCGTGCCCGATCAAGAACGCCTTCTCGCCCGCCGCGGCATCGCGTTGGTGGGCACCGTCAAGAGCGCCGCCCTTGTGGACGTGGTGAAACGGGGCTGGTGGTTCGATGAAGCGGCAGCCCGGGCGAGAGGGTTTGCGCGGCGATCGATTCAGCACCATGTTGGCGCGCGGGATTCGCAGGCGGGCGCGATCGCGACGGCGATCCTGATTGGCGATCGCGGCGCCCTCGACGCCAGTGTCGAGCGCCGCCTCCAGGAGGCGGGCACGTACCACGTGATCGCGATCTCCGGCGGCAACATCGCGATTCTCGCCGGCCTGGTCATCGGCGCCTTGTGGTGGGTCGGCCTTCGCGATCACATTGGCGCCGCGGCAGCCATCATCGTGCTCGTCGCGTATGCGTTCCTCACCGGCGGCGGCGCCTCGGTGATGCGCGCCACGATGATGGCGGCGATCTACCTCTCGTTGCGGCTGATCGATCAGCGGACCCCGCCCCTTCAGGCGATGGCCATTACCGCCGCCGCGCTCCTGATTGTCTCGCCCCTGTCGATTGGCGATGTCGGCTTCTGGCTCACCTTCGGCGCCACCGCGGCGATCATCGTCGGCGCGGGCCGCGTGGTGTTGCCGCAGGCAGCCTGGCTGCGGAACCCGCTCGCCCTCGTCCTCGCCTCGGCGTGCGCGGAGGTGGTGTTGATGCCGCTGGGCGCCCTGATCTTTCAACGCGTGACCCTCGCCGGGCTGGTGGTCAACCTGGCTGCCGTGCCGTGCATGGCGGTGGTGCAGATCGCCGCGATGGGAACGGTGGCTGCCGATGGCGTGGGACTCGCGCGTCTCGCCGGAGCGGCTGGATGGGTCACTCGGATTTCTGCCGACGGGTTGGTGCAAAGCGCGGCACTCGTGGATCTGGCGCCATGGCTGGTGTGGCGCGTGCCGCCGCCCGGCCTGGCCCTCGTGGCCGCCTACTATGTGGCGCTCGTGGCGTGGCTGCGCACCCGCGGCCGGTTCGCTCTCATCGCCGCGGTCGCGTCCTTTCTCTGGATCGCGGTCGCACCCGCCACCCTCGCGCGCGTGCACGGCGACGGACAGTTGCATTTGACGATGATGGATGTTGGCCAGGGCGATGCCATGCTGGTCACCCTGCCGAACGGCCGGACGCTGATGGTGGATGCCGGCGGCGTGTCGATGCGCGGCGACTTCGACATCGGGGACCGCGTGCTCGGCCCCGCCATTCGCGCCAGGGGCGTCGGCCGCCTGGACTACCTGGCGGTCACGCACGGCGATCCCGATCACATCGGCGGTGCCGCTTCCCTGACTCGAGACTTCTCACCGCTTGAACTCTGGGAAGGCACGCCGGTCCCGAGGCATGAGCCGACCCGCGTGCTCCACGACACCGCCACGCTCGGGCGATCGAGCTGGCGCACCCTTCAACGCGGCGACCGCATTGAAGCCGGCGGTGTCGAACTGCGGATCCACCACCCCGCCCCGCCGGATTGGGAACGTCAAAAAGTGCGCAACGACGACTCGTTGGTCATCGAGATCCGTTTCGGCCAGGTGTCGATGCTGCTCACGGGAGACATCGAACGCGAGGGCGAGCAAGCCCTCATCCCGGCGCTCGACTTGCTGCCGATCGTCGTGCTCAAGGCGCCGCACCACGGCAGCGGCACGTCGAGCACGGAGGCGTTCCTGTCCGCGGTGAAGCCCGACATCGTCCTCATTAGTTGCGGACGAGGCAACCCGTATGGACACCCGGTGCCGTACGTACTGGATCGCTATCGGTCGATGCGGGCAGAAATCTTCCGGACCGATCAAGACGGGCAGATTGAAGTGGTGACCGACGGACGCTCCGTGGGGATCCACACGTTTACCGGACGCACGTTTGCCCTCACACGCTGAGTTCGCCCGGGCGCGCGATGAGAGGTATCCCCCGGCGCGAGCGTGGAGGCGCTGAACGGATCCGACAAATGCCGCAGAGGCCGGCACAGGGGCTTGTTTGAGCGCAGCGAAGTCGCGCGAGTTGCCCGGAGGGCCCGGTACTGCCGAGCGGCATTTGACCGCCGAGCGAGATCGTGAGCGACGGGGGATACCTCTCATCGCGCGCCGCGTCACCCAGGCACCCCTGAAGGGATGCCCTACGGCCAACAGGGGTGCGGGCGATCAGGAGCTACGTCGTCGAGCCGACGGCGGCGTAATAGTCCTGCAGCGCCCGGACGTCCATGCCTTCCGTCTTGAGCGCCTTGATCGCCTCGAGCGCCGCGGCGGCGCCGGTGATCGTGGTGATACACGGCACCCCCGCCATCATCGCGGCGCGGCGCACCGCCTTGTCGTCGAAGAACGACTCGCGCCCCATCGGCGTGTTGATCACCATCGCCACCTTGCGATTGACGATCTCGTCCGCCAGGCTCGGGCGTCCCTCGTTGACCTTGAAGACCACCGAGCATTCCACGCCGTGCGCGCGCAGGTAGGCGGCGGTGCCGCGGGTGCCGAGGATGGTGAAGCCCTGCTCGGCCAGGCCGCGCGCAATCGGCAGGACCTCGGCCTTGTCGTCGTTGTTCACGCTCACGCAGACCGCGCCCGATTCCGGCAGGCGCTGGCCCGCGCCGAGCATCGCCTTCACAAACGCCATGCCGAAGCTGCCGGCGCCGCCCATCACCTCGCCGGTGGACTTCATCTCGGGTCCGAGAATCGTGTCGACGCCGGGGAACCGCACGAACGGGAACACCGGGCTCTTCACGAACACGCCGGCCGGCTGCAGATCTTCGGTCATGCCGAGTTCGGCGAGGGACTTGCCCGTCATCACGCGGGCCGCGACCTGCGCCAGCGGCACGCCGTTGGCCTTCGACAGGTACGGCACCGTGCGCGACGCCCGCGGGTTCACTTCGAGCACGTAGACCGTGTCGTCCTTGATGGCGTACTGGACGTTCATCAGGCCGATCACCTTGAGCGCCTTGGCAATCCGGCGGGTGTAATCGCGAATCGTCGTCATGTGGCGATCGCCCAGCGCGGGCGGCGGCACGACGCAGGAGCTGTCGCCGGAGTGAATGCCGGCCTCCTCGATGTGCTCCATGATGCCGCCGATCACCACGGCGCCGGTGTCGTCGGCGACGCAGTCGACGTCCACTTCCTTGGCGTGCTCGAGGAAGCGATCGATCAGGATCGGGCGATCGTGCGAGACGTCCACCGCGCTCAACATGTAGCGATCGAGCGTGGCGACGTCATAGACGATCGCCATCGCGCGACCGCCGAGGACGTACGACGGCCGCACCACCACGGGGAAGCCGACCTTGGCCGCGACTTCCCGCGCTCCGGCGCGCGAGGTGGCGCTGCCGCTCGACGGCTGCGGAATCCCGAGGTCCCACAGCAGCTGCGCAAAGCGCTGGCGATCCTCGGCGAGGTCGATCGAATCCGGTGTCGTGCCCAGAATGGTCACGCCCGCTTCCTGCAGGTCGAGGGCCAGCTTGAGCGGCGTCTGGCCGCCGAACTGCACCACGCACGAGACGTCGACGTTGCCCTGGCGCTCGCGCTCGACGATGGCCATCACGTCCTCGAGCGTGAGCGGCTCGAAGTAGAGGCGATCCGCGGTGTCGTAGTCGGTGGACACCGTCTCGGGGTTGCAGTTGACCATGATGGTCTCGAACCCCTCGTGCTTGAAGCCGAACACCGCGTGGCAGCAGCAGTAGTCGAACTCGATGCCCTGGCCGATGCGATTGGGGCCGCTGCCGAGGATGATGATCTTCTGCTTGTCGGTGGGGTCCGCTTCGCAGGCGTCCTCGTAGCTGCTGTACATGTACGGCGTGAAGGACTCGAACTCCGCCGCGCAGGTGTCGATCCGCTTGAAGGCGGTGTGGATGCCCAGCTCCTCGCGTTTCTCGCGCACCGCCGCCTCGTTGACGCCGAGGATGTCGGCCAGCTCGCGATCGCCGAAGCCGGCGCGCTTCAGCGTGCGCATCAGCTCGTGCGACATGTCGCGCAGGCCGATCATCTCCGCCGTCTTGCGCAGCTCCACCAGTTCCGCGAACTGCTGCAGGAACCAGGGATCGATCTTGGTCAACTCGTGGAGCTTCTCGAGATCCCAGCCCTTGTCGAGCGCGCGGAACAGCGCCCACATGCGGCGGTCGGTGGGGATCACCAGCTTGCGGCGCAGCGCCGCATCCTCTTCCTCCTGCGACGCATCGTCTCCTTCGACATCCTCGAACTGTGGACGCCGGAACAGCAGGCCTTCCTTGCCGAGCTCGAGCGAGCGGATGCCCTTGAGGAAGGCTTCCTTGAAGGTGCGGCCGATGGCCATCGCCTCGCCCACCGATTTCATCTGCGTGGTCAGCGTGCGATCGGCCTGCGGAAACTTCTCGAAGTTCCAGCGCGGAATCTTGACGACGATGTAATCGATGGTCGGCTCGAAGGACGCCGGCGTGACGCGGGTGATGTCGTTGGGGATCTCGTCGAGGCGATAGCCGAGCGCCAGCTTCGCGGCGATCTTCGCAATCGGAAAGCCGGTGGCCTTGGAGGCCAGCGCCGACGAGCGCGAGACGCGCGGGTTCATCTCGATCACCACCATGCGGCCGTCCGCGGGGTTGACCGCGAACTGGACGTTCGAGCCGCCGGTCTCGACGCCGACGCGCCGGATGATGCGCCGCGCGGCGTCGCGCATGCGCTGGTATTCCTTGTCGGTGAGGGTCAGCGCCGGGGCCACGGTGATGCTGTCGCCGGTGTGCACGCCCATCGGGTCGATGTTTTCGATCGAGCAGATGACGACGAAGTTGTCGGCGCAGTCGCGCATCACTTCAAGCTCGAATTCCTTCCAGCCGATCACCGAGGTTTCGACCAGGATCTCGTGGACCGGGCTCATGCTCAGGCCGCGGCCGGCGATCTCCTTGAACTCCTCGAGGTTGTAGGCAATGCCGCCGCCGACGCCGCCCATGGTGAACGACGGGCGGATGATCGACGGAAAGCCGGTCTCGCCGACCATGCGCAGCGCCTCGTCGAGGCTCTTCGCCACGCCGCTGGCCGGCGTCTCGAGGCCGATCTCCTTCATCGCGTTCTTGAACAGCAGGCGATCCTCGGCGACCTTGATGGCGGGGATCTGCGCGCCGATCAGCTCGACGTGGTACTTGGCGAGGACGCCGGCCTCGTCGAGGTCGACCGCGAGGTTGAGCGCGGTCTGGCCGCCCACCGTCGGCAGCAGCGCATCGGGCCGCTCGCGTTCGATGATCTTCTCGAGCGCGTCCACCGTCAGCGGCTCGACGTAGGTGCGGTCGGCCAACTCCGGGTCGGTCATGATCGTCGCGGGATTGCTGTTGACGAGGATGACCTCGAGGCCCTCGCTGCGCAGCGCCTTGATGGCCTGCGTGCCCGAGTAGTCGAACTCGCACGCTTGCCCGATGACGATCGGGCCCGACCCGATCACGAGGACGCGGTGAATGTCTGTACGCTTCGGCATTCCTAAGCTTTCATCTCGTCGAGAAACTGGCTGAACAAATAGTCCGCGTCGTGCGGACCCGGCGACGCCTCGGGGTGGTACTGCACACCGAAGGCCGGCTTGTCGACGTGCCGCAAGCCTTCGATGGTGCCGTCGTACAGATTCAAGTGCGTGACCCGCGCGTTGGCCGGCAGCGAATCCGGATCGACCGCGAACCCGTGGTTCTGCGAGGTGATTTCAATCGCCCCCGAGTCCAGTTCCTTCACCGGGTGGTTGGCGCCGCGATGCCCGAACTTCAACTTGAAGGTCCTGGCGCCGAGCGCCAGGGCCATCAACTGGTGGCCCAGGCAAATCCCGAACGTGGGCGTGCCCGACTCAATCACCTGCTTGACGTTCCTCACCGCATAGGTCACCGCCGCCGGATCGCCGGGGCCGTTGCTGAGGAAGACGCCATCGGGCTGCCAGGCCAGCAGCTCCGAGGCCGGGGCCGACGCCGGGAACACCCGCACCGTGCAGCCATGCTGCGTGAGGCGCCGGAGGATGTTGCGCTTGATGCCGAAGTCGTACGCCGCCACCTTGATCGGGCGGTTGGCGCGGCGCAGCGGCGGCGAGGCAAAACTGGCCTGCGCCACATCATCGGCGAGCGTCGACTCAAAGTCGTAGGCCTCGGTGCAGGAGACGTCCTTCACGAGGTCGCTCCCCTCCATCCGCTGGATCGTCTTGGCGCGCTCGACCAGCTCCATCGGATCGACGGCACCCGTGGCGATGATGCCGCGCATCACGCCGCCCGAGCGCAGCCGCCTGGTGAGCGCGCGGGTGTCGACGTCGCCGATGGCGACGATGTGGTTGCGCGTAAGGTAATCGCGCAGCGTCCCCTGCGCGCGCCAGTTGCTCGAGACCGGCGACGGATCGCGCATCACGAAGCCCGCCACCTGCGGCTGGCCGGATTCCTCGTCGGTCCCCGCCACGCCGTAATTGCCAATCTGCGGCGCGGTCATCGTCACGATCTGTCCCGCGTAGGACGGATCGGTGAGGATCTCCTGGTAACCGGTCATGCTCGTGTTGAAGACGACTTCGCCGTTGGTTTCCCCGGGCGCGCCCGCGGACACCCCCTTGAACCAGGTGCCATCTTCAAGTGCCAGAATTGCGTTCATTCCTGCTCCTGTGCGCTCAGTGATGCCGCTGCGCGTGCGCGCTCGCCTGCAACCACGCGCACCGTGGTCGAGAACGGCTGATACCCCTTAAGGATAATCGTGACGACGTGTTCGCCAGCCGAGATTGCATCGAGCGTCACCGGCGTCACGCCAATCAGTTTGCCGTCCACCGTCACGTTGGCGCCGGGCGGTCGAGAATCTACCGTGATGCTTCCCATCGCCGCGGGCAAACCTAAAGGTTTGCCCCCACCAGTTGTCGGAGCCGGTGTCGGAGTCGGTGGGGGCAAACCTTTAGGTTTGCCCACAGCCCCGGGCAAGCCTGAAGGCTTGGCCCCACCGGCGTTTGCCACGGTCGTGAGGCGCACTTCGAGCGATCGCGACGGGCGCGTCCTGGTCAACATCACGCGCTGCTCCGCGGTGACGTAGCCACGCTGCGCGATGTTGACGACGCGCGCGCCCAATTCGAGATCCCTGAGCGCCAGCGGCGTCACGCCGCGTAACGTGCCGTCCACCATCACCGAGGCGCCGCTCGGCGTGGAGCGAACGAGGATGCGGCCGGGGGGTGCCGGTGCCGAAGGTGCCGGTGCCAGTGCCGAAGGTGCTGGTGCCAGTGCCGAAGGTGCCGGTGCCGGTGCCGGTGCTGATACCGGTGCTGTTTGATCGATCGGCCGTGCGAGCATGGGATGTTGCAGGGCGCGTGGGCGGGCCATGTAGCCGGCGGCAAAGCCGAAGATCAACCCGACGGCCAGGGTCAACACCAGCATGCCGTTGCCCCAGCGTTCGGGTTCCTTCGCCGGCTGCGCGCTGGGTTGCCACGCCACTGGGACGGGTGCGACAGGCTCGCGAGCGGAGGCGGATGCGACGGGGTCGGGCAAACCTGAAGGTTTGCCCCCACTTGCGGTGGCTCCGACACTTGCGGTGGCACCAATCACGGAAGCCGAAACCGCGTCGGCGAATGCTTCGCAGTTCTCGAATCGCGCCGCGGGATCCGGGGCCAGCGCCGTGGTGAAGGCGCCAGACAGTGCATCGCCATCGACGCCCGGCAGCGACGGCACATCCACGCGCGACTTCGCGGGACCGTCGAGGCGCTGGCCGAACAGCCATTCAAACGTCAACGCCGCCAACGCAAACTGATCCGCCGGGGCCGACGGGTCGCTGCCACCGGCAATTTCCGGGGCCATGTACGGCTTGCGGCGCGGAATGGCGACGCCGGATCGCGCCACGAGCGGCGCCACGCCGACGCCGCCCAGGCGCGTCGCGTCGGTCGACACGACGATATCGCGGGGATGAAGGGAGCCGTGAACGAAGCCGGCCTGCGCCGCGCGGTCCAACGCCTCGGCCAGCAGGCGGAGCCTGGGGACGAGATCTTCGATCGCCGCCGGGCCATAATCACGCAGCGCGGCCTCGAGCGAGTCACCGGGTGTAAAGGTTGAAACCAGGTAGGGTTCGCCCTCATCCAAGCCTGAGGCGAGGGGCACGGCCAACGCCGGGTGCGCGGGCATGCGCCCAACGAGGTGGGCCAGGCCGTCGGCCACCTCTTTCGCGCGTTTCGGAGCAAGATTCATCCGCAGCACCTTGATCACGACCGGTGCGTGCAGCTTTAGTAAGCCTCTGAGACAGTACGTGGCGGTGCCTGCCGACGTCTCTCCATCCACCACCTCTGCTCTAGCGGTGGACATTCGAACTTTCCCCTGGATTCGGCGTCTGGCGTCGGACTACGCGTTTGCGTACGACAAGGTCTCCAGTTTTTTTGCCGGCGACCCGGCCACGCCCGAAGCATGGGCCGATACCATCCGCCGTTCGCAGGGCTACGCCCGCAAGCCGGCGGAAATTGCCAAGGTGCTGGCCGACCAGCAGGAACGCCGTGGCGCTCCGAAGGCGTCGCGCGAGATGGCGGCCCGCCTCGCCGAACCGGCCACCCGCGTGGTCATCACCGGCCAGCAGGCCGGGCTCTTCGGCGGACCGTTGTTCACGTTGTTGAAGGCGCTGACGGCGATGAAACTCGCCGCGAAGGTCTCGCGCGAGCACGGCGTGCCCGTGGTGCCGGTGTTCTGGATCGACGCGGAAGACCACGATTGGCCGGAAGTGAGCGGGTGTACGGTGCTCGACGGCGAGTTGGCTCCCCGGTCGATCCGGCTGGCCGACCTGCCCGGAGCCGGCGATCTGCCGATCGCCCAGCTCACCCTGAACGAAGCGATCACCAGCGCGGTTGACGAACTGGCCGCCGCCCTTCCCGACACCGAATTCCGATCCGAGATCATCGAGACCCTGCGCGACTGCTACAAGCCTGGCGCCGGGATGGCGACGGCATTCGGCCGCTGGATCGAAAGCGTCCTCGGCCCGCACGGACTCGTGGTGTACGACTCGTCGGATCGGGCCGCCAAGCCGCTGGCGCGCGACGTGTTCGTCAGGGAAGTGAGCCAGCCCGGCACGACGGCGCTCATCGCCGCGCGCGCCGGCGAGGCGCTGGTGGCGCTGGGGTATCACGCCCAGGCCACGCTCGCCGAAGGCACGGTGTCGCTCTTCCACCTCAACGCCGAGCGCAAGGCGGTTCACGTCGACGGCGTGCAGGCCTTCATCGGCGAACGGCAGTTGAGCCTCGCGGAACTGGTGGAAGAAGCGCGGTCGAAGCCCGAGCACTTCAGCCCCAACGTGCTGCTCCGCCCGCTCGTGCAGGACACGGTGTTCCCAACGATTTGCTACGTGGCCGGACCCAACGAACTGGCGTACCTCGGGCAGTTGAAGGAGGTCTACGACCACTTCGGCGTGCCGATGCCGCTGATGTATCAGCGCGCCACGGCGACGCTGGCCGACTCGGCCACGCTGCGGTTCCTGACGAAGTACGAGTTGCCCCTCACTGCGTTTCGCGCACAGGATGAAGCGGCGCTCAATCACCTGCTCGAAAGCCAGCTGCCGCCCACCGTGGAGCAGTCGCTGACGGCGGTGGCCGCGGCCATCAACGAGCGGATGGACGCCGTGGCGAAGGCGGTGCCGCAAATCGATCAAACGCTCGACGGCGCCGTCAAGTCCACGCTCGGCAAGTTACAGCACGAGGTGCAGGCGCTGCATAACAAGGTTATCCAGGCGGCGAAGCGGCGTGACGACACGCTGCGGCGCCAGTTCCAGCGTGCGCAGGCCCTCACCTTCCCCCAGGGCCACCC
>JBDTMB010000079.1:0-15652 GCA_039934485.1 Vicinamibacterales bacterium | reverse complement strand
ATCATGCTCGCCACGCCGGCGGAGTGCCCGCCGAACTCGGCGGAGAACTGGTTGGTGATGAGCTGCACTTCCTTGACCGTCTCGATCGCGAAGCCGCTCGATCCGAGCTGCGGCGCGCGCTGCAGCGTCAGCCACTTCGAATGGTTGTTGGTGCCATCCACGTAGGTGCCAAAGTTCCACACTTCCTGGCCGCCGACGTTGAGGGCGTTGGAGCCGGTGCCGGTGGCGACCACGTTCGAGTCGAGGGTCAGCAGCCGAAAGTAATTACGCTCCTTCACGGGGAGGTTTTCGAATTGCTGGCGATCGATCGTGCTCGACACTTCAGAGGTTGTGGTCTGCACGATCGGCGTATCGCCGGCGACCGTGATGGTCTCCTGCACCGTCGAGAGCGGCATCGAGAAGTTGATCAGCGCGCGCTGACCGGCGCTGAAGACGATGTTTTCGCGCACCGCGGTTGCGAACCCGGTCAGCTCCACCTGCACGCGGTATCGACCCTCGGTCGGCATCGACGCGATCACATAGCGGCCACCGGCGTCGGTGACCACGGCGCGGGTGAGCCCGGTGGACGTGTTGGTGATGGTGACAGTGGCGCCGGGCAGCACCGCCTGCTGCGTGTCGCTGACGACTCCTTCGACCGAGAACGTGGGGGTTTGCGCGGCAGCTGGCGCGTGCACGCCGAGCACGATCAGAAGCGCGGCGAATCCGCGCCTCCAGTTCTTCCAGGGAATGGACATGACAGGCCTCCGTTAAGGCTGAGAGGCGCCAGTGTAACGGATCGGCGTCTTCCGTGGGGGCGAGGCGCCGCACTGCCGTCCTTCGACTTGCACAGTATCTTCGCGCGCGGTTACTTCGGGTGTAGGATCCAAAGTCACGTTCACCACTTTTCGGGAGGTTCACGATGCGCATTCGAACCCTCGTCATCGGTGTTGTAATCGGCGTTGCGTGCCTCGTGTTCGACAAGCAGTAGCGGGGCGCGGCCAATGGTAGGCTGTGCCGCATGGCTCCAGCTCAGGTGATTGGCGATGGCGGGGCCCCTCGCGCCGGCGTTCCCTGGTACCTGTGGTGCTCCGCCCTTGCCGTGACGTCCGCGTACGTCGGCGGCTATTGGGACATCTCGTGGCACCGCTCGATCGGCCGCGATTCGTTCTGGTCGGCCCCGCACATGGCGATCTACGCCTGCGGCATCCTCGCCGGCATCTCGTCTGGCTACCTGATTTTTTCGACGACGTTCGGCCGGCTCGCCGCGTTGGAAGGGGTCAGCGTCCGCATCTGGGGCCTGCGGGGACCGCTCGGCGCGTTCATCTCGGCGTGGGGCGGCTTCGCGATGCTGGCGTCGGCGCCGTTCGACGACTGGTGGCACAACGCCTATGGCCTCGATGTGCGGATCATCAGCCCGCCGCACATGGTGCTGGCCGCGGGCTTCTTCGGCATCGAACTCGGCACGGTGATGCTGATGCTGGCATTCATGAACCGCGCCCATCAACGCGCGCGGCCGGCGCTCGAGCGCCTGTTCCTGTATGTCGGCGGCACCGTTTTGTGCGAATCGCTGTTGATCAAACTGGAATCGATCAGCCGCGCCGATCAGCACAACGCGCGCTTCTACATCGTCGTCTTGCTCGGGACGCCGATGATCCTCGCCACCCTCGCGATCGCGTCGGAACGGCGATGGGCGAGCACGATCATCGCGGGCGTGTATAGCGCGTTTGCGCTCGGGTTCTTGTGGATTCTTCCGCTGTTCCCCGCGGAGCCGAAGCTCGGTCCCGTCTACCGCCAGGTGACACACTTCATCCCGTGGGAGTTCCCGCTGCTCCTGATCGTCCCGGCCTTCGTGCTGGATCTTATCCTGCAGCGCACCGGCGGATGGCGGCCCCTGGTCCGCGCGCTGACGGGTGGGCTGGCGTTCTTCGTGGTGTTCGTCGCCGTGCAGTGGCCGTTTGCGACGTTCATGCTCACGCCCTGGGCGCGCAACTGGTTCTTCGGCTCCGGCTACCTTGACTTCAGCACGCCCGCCCGATCGGCGCTGGTCCGTAACGTGTTCTTCTACCGCGAAGCGGGGGCGGCGCAGTTCTGGCGGGGCATGCTCATCGCTGCCGCGCTGTCGTGCGTGATGATCTGGATCGGCCTGCACGCCGGACGCGCGATGCGAAAGGTGCGGCGGTGAGATTCGGCCGATCGCGAATCGCGCTCGCGCTGCTGCTGGTCGCGGTGGCCGGGCCGGCGCCGGCCCGCGCGCACATCGGCAGTCCCGACGTGTTCATCGAGGGGCAGGCCGGGCCGTACCGCGTTCTCGTGACGGTGCGTCCGCCGTATGCGATTCCCGGCATCGCCGAAGTCGACGTCCAGGTCACCAGCGACGACATCCGCGACGTGCGGATCGTCCCGTTGCCGCTGACCGGTGAAGGCGCGCAGTTTGCGCCGGTGGCCGACCGCGCGTCGCGATCCGCGGAAGACCCCCGGCTGTTCACCGGCCATCTCTGGTTGATGAGCGCCGGCGCCTGGCAGGTGCGCGTCACCGTCGCCGGCGATCGCGGCGAGGGACTCCTGGCGGTGCCGGTGCCGACGCTCCCGCAATCGACACTCGCCATGAATCCCTTGCTTCGCGCGACGCTGTTCGCGCTGATGCTGCTCCTCGCCGCCGGCTTCGTGGGGATCGTCTCCGCGTTGGCCCGTGAAGCGGGGCTGGCCGCGGGCGAGGTGATCGATCGCCGTGCCCGCTGGCGCGGCCGCCTCGCCGGCGCGGTGGCCGCGGTCGTGGTCGCCGGGATCGTGTTCCTCGGCAACAGGTGGTGGACGGCCGAAGCCTCGAGCTATGCGCAGTACGTCTACAAGCCGCTCGCGGCCACGCCGACAGTCACCCCGGAGGCGCGGCTCAGGCTCGACCTCTCCGATCCCGGCTGGATCGGCAGCCGCCGGTTGGACGACTTCGTCCCCGACCACGGCCACCTGATGCACCTGTTTGTCGTGTCACCGGCGCTCGATCGCTTCTGGCACCTGCATCCTGACGAAATCGAGACTGGCGCGTTTGAGCAGCGGTTGCCGGACCTGCCGTCCGGTCAGTACGAGCTGTTTGCCGATCTCGTGCACGCGACCGGCGTGTCGGAGACGGTTACCGGTCGGCTCGACACCGCCGAGATTCACGGCGCGCCACTGGCCGGCGACGACAGCGCATGGACCGAAGGCGGGGGCTTAGGCGGCCACATCGCCTGGGTGCGCGATAGTGCGCCGCTCGTGCCGAAGCGCCTGACGCTGTTCACGTTTCGTGTCGACGATGAGAATGGCCAGCCCGCGCGCGATCTCGAACTCTACATGGGAATGCCGGGCCACGCCGTTTTCCTGCGGCGCGACCGCAAGGTCTTCGCGCACGTGCATCCCTCCGGCTCGGCGCCGATGGCGGCGATGGAGATCGCGATGCCGTCCAGCCTTGCGCACGCACAACACCTCGCCGGTAGCTCGCCACCGTCGACCGTGACGTTTCCATACGGTTTTCCGGAGCCGGGTGACTATCGAATCTTCGTCCAGGTGAAGCGCGCCGGCGGCGTGCTGACCGGGGTGTTTGACGCCAACGTCAAATGAGCCCCGGGCGGTCGCCAAGGGTGGCCCGGTGCACCATTCGTCGCCGCGTGTAATAGGATGACCGTTATTAAAGGAGGCACGACTGATGCCGACGCGCCGATTCGAGCCGAGGACCGCGCAAGTGGTCCTGATGATCTGTCTCGCCGGACTGGGCGGCGCCTGCGAGAGCAAGACGCCGGCGCCGGCCGCCACCGCGCCCGCCGCGCCGGCCGATCCGGCCGCCGCCGCGCGCGACAAACTGATCGCCCGCGCCAAGTCGCTGGAACTGCCGACCAGCTACGAACCGCCGCCTGGCGACGCGCTGTCGCACAACACCTCTGGCTTCGTGAAGACGATGTGCTCGGCGGTGTTCATCACCGGCCTCGATGTCGAGTTCGCCGCCGAACACGTGGGCTATTTCACGGGGCCCTACGAAGAGCGCAAGAAGGTGGGCAAACCGGTGGTCGACCGGGTGAAGAAGCGCGTGAGCGTGACCTTGCCCAATGGCGTCGTGCGCACGGCGGTCTACACCGGCGGCCAGGGGTGCGTGACGCTGCCCGAAGGCTCGGACCGGCTGTCGTTTACACCAGTGGCGATCAAGCCGGCGCTGCCGCCCGCGAACTCCCAGGCGTGGCCGATGGGCGACGTGCTGCCGAAGACGTCGTTCCCGGCGGAGTTGGACGCCGCGAAGATCAAGCAGGCGGTGGATGCGGCGTTCGATCCCGCCGACGCCGAGACCGCCGCATTCGTCGTCACCTGGAAGGGCCGCCTGATCGGCGAGCGGTACGGTGAGGGCATTACCTCCACCACGCCGCTCGAAAGCTGGTCGATGGGCAAGAGCGTGACCGCCACCATCATGGGCACCCTGATTCAGCAAGGCGTCTACACGCTCGATCAGCCGGCGCCGGTGCCCGAATGGCAGGGCGCCAACGACCCGCGGCGGGCGATTCGCATCGCCGACATCCTGCACATGTCGAGCGGCATCCGGATCAAGTCGCCTTCGGATCCGGACTTCGATCCGAAGGGCACGTATCCCGACCACCTGTATCTCTACACCGGCAGTGTCGACTCGTACAAATACGCGGCGACCCGTCCGCAACAGTGGCCGCCGAATTCGGTGGGCCGCTATCGCAACACCGATCCGGTCTTGATCAACTACCTGAACCGGCTGGGGATCGAGAAGAAGGGCGAGGCGTACCACACCTATCCGCAGCGGATGCTGTTCGACAAGATCGGCGTCCGCACGATGGTGATGGAGACCGATCCGTTCGGCAACTTCCTCACGCAGGGCTACGAATTCATGTCGGGCCGTGACTGGGCGCGGCTGGCGAATTTGTACCTGAACGACGGCGTCGCCCCCGGAGGCCAGCGCATCCTGCCGGAAGGCTACGCAAAGTTTGTCAGCACCCTCGCGCCGGCCTGGGTCGCCGATGGGCGGCCCATCTATGGCGCGTTCTTCTGGGTCAACGGCGACGGCGGCTACCCGGTGCCCAAGGAGGCGTACTACATGTCGGGTGCGGGCGGACAGTCCGCCTGGATCATTCCCTCGCACGACCTGGTGATCGTCCGGTTGGGCCACTTCAAGGGCGCCGGCCCGGGGCGAAAGGCCCTGGAGCGCGCGATGACGCTGCTCATGTCCGCGGTTCCGAAGAAATAGCGGCGCCAGCCACATGCCTTCCAGCCAGGTCGCCTGGGACGTCGATGGATCCGTCGGCAGCGTCACCTTCAACCGCCCCGAGGCGCGCAATGCGCTCACCTGGGAGATGTACGACGCGCTGGTGGAGGCCTGCGACCGCGCCGATGCCTCGGCCGACGTGCGTGTGCTCATCATCCGCGGCGAGGGCGGCGCGTTTGCCTCGGGCACCGACATCGCCCAGTTTCGCGACTTCCGCTCCGGCGACGACGGCGTGGCCTACGAGCGGCGACTCGATGCTGTCGTCGATCGCATCGAGCGGGTGAGCAAGCCGACCATCGCCGAAGTGGATGGCGCCGCGGTGGGCGGCGGCTGCGCGATCGCCGTCGCGTGCGATCTGCGCGTCTGCTCCGAGCGCGCGCGATTTGGCGTGCCGGTGGCGCGAACGCTGGGCAACTGCCTGTCGATCGCGAATACCGCGAGGCTGGTGGACGTGATTGGCGCGGCGCGCCTGAAAGACCTGATGCTGACGGGCCGGTTGATGGACGCTGCCGAAGCCCTGGCGATCGGGCTGGCGACGCGCGTGGTTGCCGTCGATCGCGTGCGCGCTGAAGCCCACGCGCTGGCAGACGAACTGGCCGGACACGCCGCGAGCACGATTATCGCCACCAAGAAGATGCTGCTGGCGCTGCGCGACCATCGCCGTCCGGCCGCGGGAACCGACGCCGATATCCTGCGCGAGTGTTACGGCAGCGCGGAATTCACAGAGGGTGTTGCGGCCTTCCTTGAAAAGCGATCGCCGCGATGGTACTAAGGTGGGACTAAGGTGTCTGACACCCTAGAACAACACCCAGCAGATCAACGCGCCCACGACCATCATCGACAATCCCCAGGCGAGAAGTTGGTTGAACAACTTCTTGTGGTCGGCTTCCTGCGGCAAGGCGGCGATGCACAGCGCGCCGATGGTCGACAGCGGCGACAGATCGACCAGGTGGCCGCCCACATACATCGCCGAGGCGATGGCCAGCGGATCGGCGCCGAGTTGCGTGGCGAGCGCCGGCACGGTGGGCAGGAATGCCGGCAGCACCACGCCTGACGTGCTGCTGTAGACCGACACCGCACCGGTCACAAACGCGATGGTGAGCGTGACGGTGCCCGGCGTCGAGATCTTCGCCAGCAGGTCGGCGAAGAGCGACATGCCCTGCGTCTTCTCGAGGACGCCGATGAGGACGGTGACGCCGCAGACCATCAAGACGACGCCCCATGGCATTTTCTTGATCGCCTCCTTCTCGTTGCCCGCGCCGAACAGCGAGAGCAGCGCGGCGAGGGAGAGGGCCGCCATCCCGACCTGCCATTCAAACCCGACCACGCCGATGACCAGCGTGGCCAGAATCGCGAGCGTCAGCCAGTGCACCCACTCGAACGGCTCGCCGCCCGCGATCTCGGCCTCAGCGCGCGCGCCGGCCTGATCCGCCTGCGACATCTGGGCGACCCGGCCCCTGGTGAACAGACGCCAGCCGCCAAAGAGGAAATAGGCCAGGAACGTCACCAGCGCGTGCGCGAAGAGGTTGTTGCCGTAGGTCTGCCAGTGGTGTCCCGGCAGGCCGATCTTGTCCATGATGCCGTTGACGATGACACCCGTGGGCGCAAACGGCGAGAGCGCCCCCGCCTGCGCGCCGTTGCCGACCATCAGCGCCATCAAGAAGGGCGGGATCGCCGCCAGCGCGCCGACCGCCATCGCCATCGGCGCCATGATCGCGGTGGTCGCGATGTTGCCGGGGCCGATCGTGGACAGGCCGAGCGAGATGACGAAGAACATCACCGGAATCACGCCGGCGTTGCCGCGGCACAGTCGGACGGCATGGCCGGCGAGCCGGCTGAGCGTGCCGTTGCCGGTGGCCATGCCGAAGAGCAGCGTCACGCCGACCAGGGTCAGGAGCAACTGGACAGGAAAGGTCCCGATCACCGTGTTGAGTGGCAGGCCGCCAAGGTAAACACCGACGATCCAGGCGAAAGCCAGGGAGACCACCCCCACGTTGACCTGGCTCACCATGCTGAGCGTGATGGCAATGATCAGGGCGGCCAGCGAAATCCACGCGAGGTTCATCGGGTCTCCTCCAGGAGCGAACGCAACAAGACGGCAGGGTGAATCGCCTGGACGCCGCCGAGGTCGGCCACCTGGTGGCGGCACGACGTTCCCGCGGCGACGAGTGTATCGCCGGACCGCATCGCGCGCGCGGCCGGCAGCAGCTTCCGCTCGCCGATCGCCCGCGACACCTCGTAGTGATCGCGGGTGTAGCCAAACGACCCTGCCATGCCGCAACAACCCGCGTCGAGGTCGGTGACGGTGGCCGAGGGGATGCGCGACAGCAAGGCGCGGGCCGGCGCGGCCAGGCCCATCGAGCGTTGATGGCAGTGCGGGTGCAGCAGCACGGTGGACGGTCCAGCGCGCAGGGTCAATTCGGCCCGGCCCGCCGACCATTCGCGTTCCAGGAACTCCTCGAACAACACGCTGGCCTTTGCAATCACGTGGGCGCGTTTCTGGAGCTCGCCGCGGAGCAGGGCCGGTGCATCTTCGCGGACCGCCGACAGGCAGCTGGGCTCGACGAAGACGATCGCCTCGCCGCGCGCGGCGGCGTCGTACAACGCGAACACGTTTCGCGCCGCCAGCGCGCGCGCCTCTGGCAGTAGTCCCTGTGAAATCAGCGGTCGCCCACAGCAGGCGTGCGGGACCAGCCGCGCGCCGATGCCGGCGGCCTCGAGCACATCGATCGCGGCCTCGCCAATCTCCGGCGCCTCGTGATCGGTGAACGTGTCGGCGAAGAGGATCGCGGTTTGGCGAGGGCTAAAGCCCTCGCCCTCCAGGAGGCGGGCATGGTGGGGGCGAACCTTCAGGTTCGCCCGATCGCGCCTCGCGATCCGCTTACGGAGAGTGTTCCGTGTCCACGCCGGCAGCGTTCGTCGTCGATCGACACCCGCCACGGCTTCGGCCAGGCGCCTGAACGTGGCATTGGCGGTGAGCGCATTGGCCATCGGTGCCAGCCGGCTGCCCATCACCGCCGCAGAGCGCGCGTTGCCGAACACGCGCGCGCGCACCGAGGTGCCGTGGCGCTCCCAGTATCCGGACAGGAACTCGCTCTTGTAGCGGGCCACGTCCACGCTCACCGGGCATTCCTGCTTGCACGCCCGGCATTCGAGGCAGAGGTCCAGCACCTCGAGCACACCGGCGTCGCTCATCCCGGCCTCGCCCAGCCGGCCGGTCATCGCCAGGCGCAGCACGTTGGCGCGTCCGCGCGTGGAGTGGGCCTCGTCCCTGGTGGCCATGTACGACGGGCACATCGTGGCTTCGTTCTTCTTGCGACAGAGCCCTACGCCGCTGCACAACTCGACGGCCCGGCCGAAGCCGCCCTGCTCCGAGAAATCAAAGACGGTCGCCGGCTGCGGCGTCGCATATCCCGCGCCGTAGCGAAGGTGCGACGTGATCGGCGGGGTATCGACGATGCGGCCGGGGTTGAAGAGGCCCTGTGGATCAAACGTGTGCTTGAGCGTGCGAAAGGCTTGATACAGCTCGGACCCGAACATCTTTTCGTTGAACGCCCCCCTGACGAGGCCGTCGCCATGTTCACCCGACAACGCGCCGCCGAACTCGAGCACGAGGTCCGCCACTTCGGTGGCGATGGCCTCGAACTTCGCCACGCCGTCGGCGGTCTTGAGGTTCACCACCGGCCGCACGTGCAGGCAGCCCACCGAGGCGTGCGCATAGACGCCGGCCGTCGTGTGATGCCGCTTGACGATCCCGACGAACCGCTCGATGTAGTCGCGCAGCTTCTCGGGCGACACCGCGGTGTCTTCCACGAACGAAATCGCCTTCCCATCGTCCCTGGTCGCGGTGGAGAGGCCGAGCGCGGCTTCGCGGAACGACCAGATGCGCTGCTGTTCGGCCGCGTTGGTCACCTGACGGGAACGGCAGCGGAAAGCGGACGCCTTCAGGTCGCGCTCGAGCTCGTCGAGCTTGCCGGCGACCTCGTCCTGGTGATCGCCGTAGAACTCGATGCAGAGCAGCGCGGAGCCCTCCTGCTCCACCATCGATCGCCGCTGCGCCTCGAGCGCGGCGTTCTGCCGGGCGTGGCTGAGGATGAAATCGTCCATCACCTCCACCGCCGACGGTCCGTGCTTCAAGACGAGGGGAGTCGCGGCAAGCGCGTCGAGGAGCGCATCGAATTCCACCGTCAGGACGGCCTTGGCCCTGGGCAGCGGAACCAGGCCAATCGTCGCCTCCACGAAGAATCCCAGCGTGCCCTCGGAGCCGACCAGGATCCTGGTGAGGTCGATTGGCTTCGACGGATCGACGAACTCATTGAGGTTGTAGCCGCCCACGCGCCGCAGGATCTTCGGATAGCGGCGCTCGATTTCCGCCGCATGCGTCCGCGCCAGCCCGGGGATCAGCCGATAGGCCCTCGCTTCGACGCTGTCGCCGCTGCCGGCGTTGGCGAACTCGCGCGCGTCGAGCGGGCGGAAATGTGCCACCGCGCCGTCGGAGAGCACCACCTGCTGCGCGCGCACGTGATCGATCGTCTTGCCGTACACCACCGATCGCGCGCCGCTCGAGTTGTTGGCCATCATGCCGCCCACGGTGGCGCGGCTGGCCGACGACACATCCGGCGCGAAGCGCAGGCCGTGAGGCCGCAGCGCGAGGTTCAGATCGTCCAGGACCACGCCAGGCTCAACCCGGGCCCAGCGTTGGTCGGGATTGATTTCGAGTACCCGGTTCAGGTGCTTCGAGGTATCGAGCACCAGGCCGGCGCCGATCGCCTGCCCGGCCTGTGAGGTGCCGCCGCCGCGCGGCGTGACCGGCACGCCGTGGCGAGCCGCGATCTCGATGGTCCGCACCACCGCTTCCGCCGACTTGGGCAGGACCACGCCGAGCGGTTCGATCTGGTAGACGCTGGCATCGGTGGAATAGAGCGCGCGGGACACCCGATCGAAGCGGACCTCGCCGTCGACCGCAGCCGCAAGCTCGCGCCGGAGGGCGTCGCTCACCGTTATTGGCTCTTGCCGCGCGCGGCGATCGGCCACACGGCTTCGAGGCGATCGCCACGAAGCGCGTGGATGTGGTCGTAGAGGTTCACGGTGGGATCGCAGTGCGGCGGGATGAACTCGATGCGATCCCCAACCTTGACGCCGCCGGCGCCGTCGGCGAGAAACAGCCGGCCGTGCTCGTCTCCGGCCCATTCGTATCGGGCACCGGCCAGGCCCACGGGTTGCGGCGTGAATGGCCGATCGGTTGAAAAGGCCTTGAACCCGCCGTCCACAACCGCGAACGCCGACGGTCTCGACACCACGGTCGTGACCACCGTCAACGCGTTCTTGAAGTCGCGGTACTCGGTCCCGTTCGGCCCGCCGATCTGTCCGTACTCCATGTCCATGAACACGAAGCTTCCCGGCTGCAGCTCGGTCATGCCTTCGATCTCGGAGTCGACGCGATAAGTGCCGGTCGATCCACCGGTGACCATGGGACAGGCGATGCCGTCATTCTCGATCAGCCGTCGCGTCTCGATCGCCTGCGCCATGGTGCCGCGAGTCCGGGCGGCGCGCGCGTCGAACGGCGCGGTGTGCGCGGCGGCGCCGTCATAGGACTGCAGGCCGGCGAACGCGACATTTGAGAGCGACGCGATCGTCCGCACCAGGTCCAGGGCGGGCGCGCCCGGAGGGATTCCGGTGCGGCCGAAAAACAGGTCGACCGCGAGGTGCACCGTGATGCCGCGTACCCGCGCCGCGTCATTCAAGTCGCGAAGGTTCTGTTCGTTGTCCACGCAGAACATCGTGTCCGGCGCGCGGGCTGCCAGTTCGATCGCGCGAGCGATCTTCGGCGCCCCAACCACCGCGGTCGTGATCAGCAAGCCGCGAATGCCGTGGTCGGCGAAGACCTCCGCCTCGCTCAGGCGGGCGGCGCAGATGCCGACGGCGCCGGCCTTGATCAGCGCCTGGGCGACCTGCGGGCACTTGTGGGTTTTTCCGTGCGGCCTGAATCCCCGCTTGCGCTCGCGCAGGTGCCCGGCCATCCTGGCGATGTTCGATTCAAACGCGTCGAGATCGAGGAGGAGGGCGGGGGTCGGAATCTCGTCGCGAAATTGCATCGCCCGGATGCTAGCACTACCTCGCGGGGTTGCGGAAACTGCAATGTGTTCTGGCTGCCGATGTGGAAGAAATATCAATCACGAGGAGCCCGTCTGGCCGTTTTGCTCATGGAATTCGACGGCACGCCGTTCGCAGATGTCAGGGCGCCGCCGCCGATCGATCGGGGGGCCGAAGGACCTGTCTCGCCGAAGCGCTTTGCGCGTAGGCGGACGATGGTAGGATGGCCGCATGAACGGGCATCAGCACACCGACGACGCCCGCGCGTCCATGCGGAAGCTGACCTACGACGACTTCCTTCTGTTCCCCGACGATGGGCAGCGGCACGAGCTCATCGATGGGGAGCATTACGTGACGCCTTCACCGAATACACGGCATCAGGACCTCTCAGTCCGTTTGATTCTTGCATTGGGCAACCATCTCGCGGGCGGCCGGCTATTTCATGCGCCGTACGACTGTGTGTTTACCGACTTCGATGTGGTTGAGCCGGATCTGTTGTGGATCGCCGATGACCAACTCGGCATCATCACCGAGAAACATGTTCGTGGCGTGCCGGCGCTGGTGGTCGAGATCCTATCGCCGAGCACACGCAGGGTCGATGAGCGGATCAAGCGCAACCTCTACGATCGCGTCGGTGTCAGGGAGTATTGGGTCATCGACGGTGTTGGCAACCGTATCGGCGTGCATCGTCGAGGCGCTGAAGGGCGACTGTCAACTTCCCTCGATTTGTACTCGGCGACTGGTGATCTCTTGACGACCCCGCTCCTGACGGGCTTTTCGCTCGACCTCGCCAACTACTTCCAATAGACCGGAACGATCAACGCATTCGGCTAACGATCCCAGCCCGCGAAGTCCAGCCGGCGGCTGCGGCGCGCGTCCCTGATCGGGCCCGGATCAACGCCGGCGTGGCGCGCCGCCTCGCCGCTCGCCCGCATCTGGTCCTGGAACAGGCCCGCGTTGCGCTTGAACTCCTTGAAGGACGCGCTGCATTGGGTCGATACCGTGCCGGGCATCGCGCCGCTCGCGAGCACCGCGAACCACTCGCGGTCGAAGACGCCGGCGATCGCGCCGGCATAACACTCGTCCTTGAACCGGCGCCAGTCGCTCTCGTAGTTCGTCGCGGTCTTGGCCAGCGTATCGAGCGTCTCCTCGTAGACGCGTTGCCCTTCGGCCCTGGCGGCGTCGGCCGCGGATCCGCCGGGTGAGGCCAGGTCACGGAGGACCGACGGCTCGGTGTTCAATGCCGTGTCCGAGGTTGGGGCGTGGCCTTCGAGAATCGACCGCGCGTGATCGATCGACACGGCGAAGTTCAAGCCCTGCGATCCGCCGTAGTTCATCGTCGTAATCCCGATCGCCGCGCCGGTACGATCGAGGACGGGACCGCCGCTATTGCCCGGGTTGATCGCGGCATCGGTCTGCACCAGGATCGCGGTGCCGCTGCGGCGCAGGGCGCTGACGATGCCGCGGGTCACGGTGTTCTGCAGCAGGCCGAGCGGGGCGCCGATGACGATCAGGTCCTGGCCTTGCCGCAGCGTTGACTGGTGGCCGAGCGGAATGGTCACCTGGCCCGGGGCGGCGCTCAAGATCTTGAGGACCGCGATGTCGAACTCCGGCGCGCGGGATTCCACCCGCGCCATCACCGACGTGCCGTCGGTGCGCTTCACTGTCACGGTGGTGTTGGCCCCGACCACGTGCACGTTGGTCAGGAGGGTGTCAGGCGTCACGTAGAAACCGCTGCCGCGGGCGGTGGGCGTTTCAACCAGCACGACGGCGGGCATGGCGCGGCCGATGACGTCCTCGAGCGCCAGCGTCGGGGCGGCGTTCGGCTCGCGCTCGGGTGTTGATGGTGGTGCGGCGACGCTTGGGGGCGGCAGGTCCGCAACGGCCCCCTCGGGGACGGTGACGGGCAGGTCGACGACTTCCATGGGCGCGCGATTGTCGAGTTCGGAGAACCCGTCAGAAACCGCGAGCGCGGTGGCCGGTTGGGCGGGCGTCCGGCCCAGCCAGTAGACGCCGAAAGCCACCGTCACGACCAGTGCCAGGCCGAAGATCGCGGCGGCCTGAAAACCAGAGGTTTGAGCGTTGTCCGGCCCGTTGGCGGCATCCATGTCCGGCTCGACGGGCAAGGCGGCGCCGCACCGGCACGTGGTGACCCGGCGCACCACTCGGCGGCCGCACGCCGGGCACAGGCGACTGAACCGGGCTGACTCGCTCTCAGCCATGCGGCTCAGCATAGCGCGGACCCAGTTCTTCCGGGCATAATAGGAAGGATCACCTCCCAGCTGGGACCCAAACCTTTCAGTGAAACAGCCTCATATACGCAATTTCTCGATCATCGCGCACATCGACCACGGCAAGTCGACCCTGGCCGACCGCTTCCTCGAGGTCACCGGCGCGCTGCAGATGCGCGAGATGTCGGCGCAGGTGCTCGACAGCATGGACCTCGAGCGCGAGCGCGGCATCACCATCAAGGCACATCCGGTCCGCCTCAATTACAAGGCCAACGACGGGCAGACCTACATCCTCAACCTGATCGACACGCCGGGCCATGTCGACTTCGGCTACGAGGTGACCCGGTCGCTGGCCGCCTGCGAAGGCGCGCTGCTGCTGGTTGATGCGTCGCAGGGCGTCGAGGCGCAGACGCTCGCCAACGCTTACCTCGCCGTGGACGGCGGTCTCGAGGTGATCCCGGTCATCAACAAGATCGACCTCCCCAGCGCGCAGCCCGAGGAGGCGCGCCGCCAGATCGAGGAGATCATCGGGCTCGATGGGGACACCGCCATCCTGGCGAGCGCGAAGGAAGGCACCGGCGTCAAGGAGATCCTCGAGGCCGTCGTGCATCGGCTGCCGCCGCCCGATGGCGATCCGGAGGCGCCGCTGAAGGCGCTGATCTTCGACTCGTGGTACGACTCCTATCGCGGCGTGGTGATCGTCGTGCGCGTGCTCGAAGGCACGATCCGCAACGCCATGAAGGTCCGCCTGATGAACACCAAGCAGGACCACGAAGTGGAATCGCTCGGCGTCTTCACGCCCAAGCCCGTCCCGGTGGAGCAGCTCGGGCCGGGAGAAGTCGGCTTCATCGCCTGCGGCATCAAGGTGGTGTCCGACGCGCAAATCGGCGACACCGTCACCGAAACGCAGCGCCCGACGCCGGCGCCGTTCCCGGGTTTCAAGGCACTGAAGCCGATGGTCTTCGCCGGGCTCTACCCGGTGGAAAGCCATCAGTATGCGGAACTGCGCGAAGCGCTCGAGAAGCTGCGGCTGAACGACGCCGCGTTCTTCTTCGAGCCCGAAACCTCGGTGGCGCTCGGCTTCGGCTTCCGCTGCGGCTTCCTCGGCCTGCTCCACATGGAGATCGTGCAGGAGCGGCTCGAGCGCGAGTTCAACATGGACCTGGTCACGACCGCGCCGGGCGTGCTGTACCGCGTCACGACAACCGATGGCGTGGTGCGCGAAATCGACAGTCCCGCGAAGTTGCCGGAGACGGGTCGCATCGCGGTCATCGAAGAGCCCGTCATCACGGCGACAATGCTGACGCCGTCAGAGTATGTCGGCGCGATCCTCGAGCTGTGCCAGGAGAAGCGCGGCATCCAGAAGGGGATGGATTACGTCTCGAAGGGGCGCGTGCTCATCACGTACGAGTTGCCGTTCAACGAAGTCGTCCTCGACTTCTATGATCGCCTCAAGACCATCTCGCGCGGCTACGCCTCGCTCGATTACCATGTGACGGGTTACTGGGAGTCGCCGCTCGTCAAGCTCGACATCCTGGTCAACGGCGAGCCGGTGGACGCGCTGTCGATCATCGTCCATCGCGACCGCGCCTACGACCGCGGCCGCATGCTGGCGTCGAAGATGCGGGAGCTGATTCCGCGGCAGATGTTCGAGGTGGCGATCCAGGCGGCGATCGGCGCCCGCGTCATCGCCCGCGAGTCGGTGAAGGCGCTGCGCAAGAACGTGCTGGCCAAGTGTTACGGCGGCGACATCTCGCGCAAGCGCAAGCTGCTCGAGAAACAGAAGGAAGGCAAGAAGCGCATGAAGCGCGTCGGCACGGTGGACATCCCGCAGGAAGCGTTCCTCGCGGTGCTCAAGATCGGCGACGAGTAGGGATCAGGGATCAGGGATCAGGGATCAGAATGACCGAGGCCACCTTTCAGAAATCGACGCTACGCGAATACTTCGAGTCGATCGTCGTCGCCGTGATCCTCGCGCTGTTCGTGCGGACGTTTGTGTTCCAGGCGTTCAAGATTCCCACCGGGTCGATGAAGCCGAACCTGCTCGTCGGCGATCACCTGCTGGTCAACAAGTTCATCTTCGCGCCGACGGCGTCGGCGA
>JBDTMB010000078.1:0-15680 GCA_039934485.1 Vicinamibacterales bacterium | reverse complement strand
CTCGGTCGGGCTCCTGGTCTCGAACTTCCTGTGGAACACGCTTGTCATGAAGCGCCCCTTCGTTGGCGCGCCGGTGGCCTTTGGCGACTATTTTTCGAAAGGCTCACCCCGGCTGCACTTGATTGGCATTCTCGGCGGTGTCATCTGGAATCTGGGGATGTCGCTCAGCATCATTGCCGCCGGCGCGGCGGGGTTCGCGATTTCCTATGGGCTCGGGCAGGGAGCCACGCTGGTGGCCGCGCTGTGGGGCGTGTTCATCTGGAAGGAGTTCAAGACGGCTCCTGCGGGCACGTCGCCTCTTCTGGCGCTGATGTTCGCGGCGTTTGTCGTGGGCCTCACGTTGATCGTGGTCGCGCGCATCGCCTGAACCGTCACCGGAGGGTGGCTGGTTCCAGGTCCAGCCTGCGGAGCCACACCGATAACATCAATTAAATCAGTTGTTTGCGGGCTGTCTCCGTTTGTCTGCTCGCTAGCCATTGATTCGCAATGCTTGGCAGGTGCGATGGCCGCACTGGACGATGTCCGCAACTGGCAGGACAGGCCCGCCCACTCTGCCCGGGCGCGACCGTTACGTATTGACACATCAGATTCCATGTAAATACACTCGACCATGCCCAACGCCAGTGAGCGGAAGCGACCCATTCGCCGCGAAGAGCGGGTGTCCCGCACCTATCGCCTGCCTCTGTCGAAGTTGAAGGCGGCCCAGCGAGCGCTTGGCGCGGCCACGGCGACTGAAGCCATCGAGCGCGCGCTCGACCTCGCCGTGTTTCAGCGCGAGCTCGTCGACGGTACACGGGCCATGCTCGGCGTCGACATTACGTCTCCCGCCATCGAGCCGTGACTCGAGCGACGCGGAAGTACGCGCTCGACACACAGCTCTTCATCAATGCGTTCCGCGAGCCGGCCGCCAACGAGACTCTCCAGCGATTCCATCAAGCGTTCGCGCCGTTCGAGTATCTCAGCGTCGTCGTGGCTCAGGAGCTGCGGGCGGGTGTGAAACGGGACCAGGATCGGAAGGCGCTCGAACGCAACGTCCTCAGCGTCTTCGAGCGATCCGCGCGGACGTTCGCACCATCCGCCAACGCCTGGCATCGTTCGGGGGATCTGCTGTCGGCCATGGCAAGAAAGGAGGGGCTGGAGATCGGCCGCATCTCGAAGTCGTTCGCGAACGATGTCCTGCTTGCGCTGTCGTGCCTGGAGGCTGGTTGCGTGCTCGTCACCGACAACGAGCGCGACTTTCGGCGCATCCACCGGTACGCGCCGTTCGACTACGTCAAGCCATGGCCTGGCGGGCTGGAGCGGTGAGCGCTGATCCTGAACTCGCGTCCTTCAGGAGATCGGCGGCGGATCGATCGTGCCCATCGCCGTCCACGGTCCGCACTTCAAGACCCGCTTGGTGGCCAGCCAGCCGCCGCGCGCGATGCCGAAGCGGCGGATTACGTCCTCTCCATAGTGGGAACACGTCGGCGTGAAGCGGCACTGCACGCCGGCGCGGGCATAGAGCGGCGAGAGCGTGTCCTGGTAGAGGTGGATGCCGGCGACGGCGGCGCGCGTCGACCACTGGGCCGAGGGCGGACGCCGCAGATCGACTGCGACGCCCGCACACACGACGGCGAGCACCAGCGCAAGGCGAAGTCTAGAACTTGTCCGCGTACTCACTGAGGCCGGGGATGGTCAGCCGCTGGCCGTTGATGCCCTTCACGATGCACATGATGTGCAGGATGATGAGGCCCACCCACACGAACAGGCTGAGCAGTCCGACAATGCAACCGAGGAACACACCGGTCACGATGTTGACCAGCGTGATCACGATCCACAGGACGATCTCGGCCACCATCAGCACGATGCCGTGCTTGGCGTGCCACTGGACTTCCTTGTCTTCCTTTTCCGTGAGCAAGGGCACGAGGGCCAGCAGCCACAGGTACGACAACACGATCATGATGTTGCGGTTGCTGGAGGGAGCCGTGCTGCCCGGAATCGGTGGAACGGTGTCGGCCATCTGAAGTCTCCTTTACGAGGGGACGTACCGGCTGAGTCTGCCACAGATAAGCCACGGATGGACACAGTTAGCCACAGATAGGCCACAGAGAGGCCACAGAGAGGCCACAGATGAACACAGACAGGCCGCAGATGAAGGGCGCCAAACGGCGGTGGTAAGCTGAGTCTCTTATGACCCCGGAACTGGTCCTCGATGCGCTCAGGGTGGTCAACGACCCCGACCTGGCCAGGGACATCGTCTCCCTGCACTTCGTCAAGAACGTGGCGGTGGCCGACGGCCGCGTGGCGCTCACCATCGAGCTCTCGAGCCCGTCGAGCGTGACGAAGACGCTGGTGCACGATCAGGCGCGCGCGGTCCTGGCGGCCCTGCCCGGCGTCACCGACGTGAGCCTCGCGATGACATTCCTGGTGAAGTCGGCGTCGGCGCCTGAAAAGGGCGGACCGCCACTGCCGGGCGTCAAGAATGTAATCGCGGTCGGTGCGGGCAAGGGTGGCGTGGGCAAGACCACCGTGGCCGTGAACCTCGCGGTGGCGCTGTCGAAGCTCGGCGCGCGCGTGGGCGTGCTGGACGGCGACATCTACGGGCCCAACGTGCCGATCATGTTCGGCATCTCGGCGAAGCTTGAATCCGACGGTGGGAAGATTCGTCCGGCCGAGAAGTTCGGCATCCAGATCGTCTCGATGGGCTTTCTCACCCAGGACGAAGCGCCGGTGATCTGGCGCGGCCCGATGCTGCATAGCGCCATTCAGCAATTCTTCCGCGACTTCGGCTGGCGCGATCTTGATTACCTCATCGTGGACATGCCGCCCGGCACCGGCGACGTGGCGCTGTCGATGAGCCAAACGGTTCCGGTCGCCGGCGCGATCGTGGTCACCACGCCGCAGCAGGTGTCGCTGGCGGACTCGCGGCGCGCGGTGAAGATGTACCAGAAGCTGAACATCCCGCCGCTTGGGCTGGTGGAGAACATGAGCTTCTTCGAATGCCCGAGCTGCCATCACGAGTCGGACATCTTCGGGCGCGGCGGCGGCGAGCAACTCGCCGAGGAACTGGAGGTGCCGTTCCTGGGTCGCTTGCCGATCTATCAACCGATTCGGGTCGGCAGCGATCGCGGCATTCCGTTGGTGATCGCGGAACCGGAGTCGGTGGCGACGAAGGCGTTCATGGCGCTGGCCGATCGCGCGGCGTCACAAATCGCCCTCTCGGCTTACAAGTCCGCCATTGCCAACAAGGGAAAGATTCCCTTGATGCAGGTGAAGTGAAGAGCCGGGAAGCGATGCTTGTCGGGAGGAAGAATGAGCAAGTTCGTGCTGCTGTCGGGAATCGCGTGGTTCGCGTTTGGAGTCACCGCTTCGGCGGCGGAGCTGCCAAAGGCGCTGGTTGAGCCGTACCTGCAAGCGCAGGTGTTGCTGGCCAACGACGAGACCAAGGGCATCGACGTGGCGGCCCAGGCGGTGGAAGCGGCCGCCCTCAAGCTCGGGAAGAAGGCCGAGGCCGTCGCGGCGGGCGCGAAGAAGCTCGGCGCCGCCAGGACGCTGTCGCAATCGCGGACGGCGTTTGGCGAACTGAGCGTGGCGCTCGAGGACTACGTCACCAGGACCAAGGCCACGTTGCCCAAAGACCTGCACGTCGCGTACTGCCCGATGGAAGACAAGCCGTGGCTGCAGAAGGGCGACGTCATCCACAATCCCTACTACGGCTCCGAGATGATCGACTGCGGGACGATCAAGAAGTAGGGATCAGCTTTCTCATCGCCCACGCGCCGAACAGCGGGCCGGGGACGAGCAGGAGCGACGCCCATCGCCAACTCGTCATCTCGGCCACCCGCGGCAAGTACTCGATCGTCACCATCGTCAGCAGGAACCCGAGGCAGGTTTGCAGCGTCAGCGCCGTGCCGATGTGATCGGCGGGTGCGTATTCGGTGACGAGGGCGGAAAACTGCGCCGAGTCGGCGACCACCGCAAAGCCCCAGACCATCACGAGCGCGAAGAGCCAGATCGGCGGCGCGCCGTAGGTGACCACCGTCAACGCCGCGCAGCCGGCGCTGGCCAGCATGGACCACATCGCCACGCGCGCCTTGCCCAGGCGATCGGCCAGATAGCCGGCCATCGAACATCCGGCGGCGCCGCTGCCGATTGCGAGGAACGCGGCGACCTCACCCGTCGCGCTCGGGGTGCCGACGCCAGCTGCGGCGAGGCTGGCGGTCGCGAACACCGCCACCCACGTCCACATCGCGTAGAGCTCCCACATGTGGCCCAGGTACCCGAAGGTGGCCAGCCTCGCGCCGCGGCTGGCGACGATGCGCCGGATGGCGTGGGGATCGAAGGGCGCCGTCGCCGCGACGAACGGACCGTCGCGCACGAACAGAATCACGCCCACGCCGCCGATCACCGCCAGCCCGGAGACCATCAGCATCGGCTCGCGCCAGTCGTCGCCGAACACGGCGGTGAGCAAGTGCGGAAACGCCTTGCCGAGCGTAAGCGCGCCGATCAGGAGGCCCAGCGCGAAGCCGCGCTGATCGCGAAACCACCCCGCGGCGATCTTCATGCCCGGCGGATACACCAGCGCCAGCGCCGCGCCGGTGACGAAGCGCAAGCCGATCACCGACAGCGGCCCCGGGGCGACAAGCACGGCGGCGTTGGCGGCGGCGCCGGCCAGGGAGCCAAGGAACATCAGCATCCGCGGATTCAGCAGGTCAGCGAGGTTGGCCACGGCGCTGACCAGCGTGCCGAGGACGAATCCCGCCTGGACCGCCATGGTCAGCCACGGCGTCTGAGTGGTGGTGATCCCGAACTCCCGGACCAGAAGGGGCGTGACGGCGGTGGCGGAAAACCACAGCGTCATGCCCAGAAACTCAGCCAGGCACACAACCGCCAACATCCGCCAAGCGCGACTTTCAGAACCCGATAGAATCAATACGTTGCTCTTGTATCCCCTGATCCCTGATCCCTGATCCCCGAGAATGCACATACCCTACACCAAACGCAGACTAGCCAACGGCCTGGACGTGATCGTGCACGAGGATCACCAGTTGCCGATGGTGGCCGTCAACCTCTGGTATCACGTCGGCTCGAAGGACGAGCGCCCCGGCCGCACCGGCTTCGCGCATCTCTTCGAGCACTTGATGTTCGAAGGCTCCGAACATCACGACCATGGCTTTTTCGGACCGCTCCAGCGGGCGGGCGGGCTGCTGAACGGTTCCACCAGCACGGATCGCACGAACTATTGGGAAGTCGTGCCGACCGGCGCGCTCGAACTCGCGCTCTGGATGGAATCGGATCGCATGGGCTATCTGCTGCCGGCCCTCACCGAAGCGAAGTTCGAGAACCAACGCGACGTCGTGCTGAACGAGCGCCGCCAGAACTACGAGAACCGCCCCTACGGCCTGGCCGGCATGGCGCTCGCGGCCGCGATGTACTCGCCGGAGCATCCGTATTCCTGGCTGACGATCGGCAGCGCCGACGATATCCGCGCGATGTCGCTCGACGAAGTGCAGAAATTTTTCCGCACCTACTACCACCCGGCCAACGCCTCGCTCGCCCTCGCCGGTGACATCGAAACCGAGCAGGCCTTCGATCTCGCCGAGCAATTCTTCGGCGATTTGCCGGCCGGCCCGGTGCCGGCGCCGGTGCGCGCCGAGGCCCGCCTCGCGTCCAGCGCGACCCTGTTGCTCGAGGATCGCGTCGAGCTGCCGCGTTTGTACATCGGCTGGCATTCGCCGGAGATGTTTGGCGCCGGCGACGCGGAGCTGGACGTTGCGGCGGATGTGCTCACCCAGGGCAAGACGTCGCGGCTCTATCGCTCGCTGGTCTTCGAACGGCGCGTCGCCACCGACGTCTCGGCGTATCAACACTCGCGCGAGATCTCGGGGACGTTTCAGATCGCCTGCACCGCCGCCGCCGGGGTGACGCTGGCGTCCCTCGAGGCCGAGATTCGCGGCGCGGTGGCGGAGCTGGCCGCCAAGGGGCCCACCGACGACGAACTGTCGCGCGGCCTGGCGCAAACCGAAGCGCACTTCATCTACCGGCTGCAAACCATCGGCGGCTTCGGCGGCAAGTCGGATCAGCTGAACGCCTACAACACCTTCCGCGGCGACCCGGGCTACCTCGACGCCGATCGCGAGCGCTATCGCGCGGTGACGCCGCGCGGCGTCTCGTCGGCGGTCCAGCGATGGCTGGCCGCGGCGCCGTCGGTCACCCTCAGCGTGGTGCCGCGCGGCAAACCCGAACTGGGCATGCCCGGCGCCGCTGCGGTGCAGGTCGCATGAGCCGCGTCGATCGATCGCGGCTGCCGGTGCCCGGCGCCGACCGGCCGTTTCACTTTCCGCGCCTCGCGCGGCGCCGGCTCGCGAATGGACTCGAGTTGCGCGCGGCGACGCACCGCTCGGTCCCCATCGTCTCGATGGTGCTCCTCGTGCCGGGCGGCTCGTCGGTCAATCCGCCGGGCATGCCCGGGCTGGCGTCGATGCTCGCGGGTTTGCTCGACGAGGGCAGCCGCGGCCAATCCGCGCTCGACGTCGCCGATCGCGTGGCGCGCATCGGCGGCGATCTCGATCTCGAGACCGGATCGGACGCCCACGTGATCTCGTTCACGACGCTCGATCGGTTCTTCGACACCGGTGTCTCGCTGATCCACGAGATCGTCACGGCGCCAAACCTCACGCCCGAGGACTTCAACCGCGTCCGCAACCATCGGGTGGAACGGCTCCGGCAAATCAAGGACCACGCCGCCGCGGTGGCCGATCGCGCGTTTGCGCAAACCCTCTACGCCACGCATCCCTACGGCTCGCCGGGTGTCGGCACCGAGGCCGCGCTGTCGGCGATGACCGCGGACGACGTGCGCGCGCTGCACGCCGCGTTGCTCGTTCCCGCCGGCTCCACCCTGATCGTAGTCGGCGACCGCCCGGAAGAGGAGTTGCTCGACACCGTCGAGAAGACCTTTGCGGGATGGCAGGCGGGTCCCGCGACGATGACGATCGATCGCGCGGCGGCGCTGGTACCGCCTCCCGCGATGCCGGTGGCGCGGCTCGCGGTGGTGTCGCGCCCTGGCGCCGCGCAGTCGGAACTGCGCATCGGCCATGCGTGCGCGGCGCGTTCGACGCCCGACTACCACGCGCTGTTGACGCTCAACAACGTCCTCGGCGGCGCGTTTGTGAGCCGGCTCAATCTCAACTTGCGCGAGGCCAAGGGCTACACCTACGGCGTGCGCACCGGGTTCGAGCTGCGCCGCGGCATCGGTCCCTTCGTGATGCAGACCAGCGTGGCGACCAGCGCCACCGCCGACGCGGTGCGCGAGTCGCTCAAGGAGCTCGGCGACATCGCGGGTGCCCGGCCGGTGACGCCCGACGAGCTGTCGATGGCGAAGGACTCGGTGAGTAAGGGCTACCCGCGCGGGTTCGAGACCGCCAGCCAGGTGGCCCGATCCATCGCCCAACTGGCCCTGCACGGCCTGCCGGACTCGTATTTCGAGGATTTCATCCCCCAATTGACCGCGATTACCGCGGCAGACGTCACCAGGGCGGCGCAGAAGTACCTGGACCTCGGCAGAATGACCACCGTAGTGGTGGGGGACTTGGATACAATCAGCGGACCGTTGGCGTCGCTGCAGCTTGGCGAACCACGTGTCGTCCGTCCTGAATTTTGAGTCCTTGTACGCCGAAATAAGCCCCTGGTTGCGGGTTGTTGACAGGCCATGAAGGCGGTCCGGTTCCATACGCACGGAGGTCCAGACGTCCTCCGCTACGAAGAGATTCCTGAACCCGTGGCGGGACCGGGTGAGGCCGTCGTTCGTGTGCGCGCCTGTGCCCTGAATCATCTCGATCTCTTCCAGCGGCGCGGCCTCGAACGCGTCACGATTCCCTTTCCCCACATTTCCGGCGCCGACGTCGCGGGCGAGGTCGAGAACGCGTACGACGGCGAATTCGCGCCTGGCCGCCGCGTCATGCTCCAGCCCGGGCTGTCGTGCGGCCTGTGCGAAGCGTGCCTCGACGGCCGCGACAACGAGTGCGCGAAGTATGACGTGCTCGGGTATCGCAGCGAGGGCGGCTATGCCGAATACGTCAAGGTCCCGGTGCAGAACCTGATCGCGATTCCGGATGCGATCGGCTTCGTCGAAGCGGCCGCGTTCCCGCTGACGTTCCTCACCGCCTGGCACATGCTGATCACGCGCGCGAAGGTGCGCGCCGGAGACGACGTGCTGGTGCTCGGCGCGGGGAGCGGCGTGGGTCAGGCTGCCATCCAGATCGCGTGGCGGCACGGCGCGCGGGTCTTCGCCACCGCCGGCACCGACGACAAGCTCGCCAAGGCGCGGCAGCTCGGCGCCTACGAGGTGATCAACCACACCACGGAAGACCTGCCAACGCGCGTGAGGGAATTCACCAACGGGCGTGGCGTGGACATCGTCGTCGAACATGTCGGCACCGCGACGTGGGACAAGAGCCTCAAGTGCCTGGTGCGCGGCGGCCGCCTGGTCACCTGCGGCGCCACCACGGGCCACGACGCGTCGATCGACCTGCGCGTCCTCTTCAGCCGCCAGTTGTCGCTGCTGGGATCCTACATGGGGCGCAAGGGCGAGTTGTTGCGCGCCGCGCCGTTCTTCTTCGCCGGGGAATTGCGCCCGGTCGTCGATCGGACCTATCCCCTGGCCGAGGCCGCCGACGCCCACCGCCGCCTCGAGTCCCGCGAGCAGTTTGGCAAGGTCGTCCTGACGGTTTGAACCGCGCCGGCTCGGCTGTCGTCAAACGGTTAAGTACGGGGTGTATGATCCTCGTCACCCTCCTTTATGGACGTCAAGATCCAACGCCCGTCCCGGGGCCTTTCCGGCGGTCTCTTCAGCCTCGTCGGCATTGTCGGCCTGCTCGCCGCGATCGTGGCCGGCGCCACGATTTGGCTGTTGCTGACCGATCCGGTCACGGTGGCCGAGTCCGTGGATTCCGGCGAGGTGACGCCGCTCGTGCAATCGCTGGCGGGATCGATCTACGAGGCGTTGGTGAGGCTGCTCAAGTATTTGTGACGTGGAGGGCGGTTCTTGGAGGGCGGTTCTTGGAGGGCGGTTCTTGGAGGGCGACGGCTTTAGCCGTCGCCTGATCAGCAGGGCTAGCCCCCGCCCTCCATTCGTCACAGTTTCGTTGCCAGAAACTTTCCCAGGTACCAACCATCCAGATACTTGAACGGCGTGGCGCCGGTTGAGTAGTGCCCGCACGGCAGCACGCGCACGTCGATCGGAATCCCGCGCCGGCGCGATTCCGCAATCAACCGCAGCGACAGATCGACCGGGAAGGTCAGGTCGTACTTTGCATAGACCATCAGCGTGCTCTTGTCGCGCAGGCGATCGAGATACGACCACGGGCTGATCGGCCGCCAGAGATCGCGCAGTTGGTCGGCGTCGAGGTGGCCTTCGAGCCCCTCGCGCACGTGCTCGGTGGAGAGCCCGCGCCAGACCACGTCGCTGAAAAACGGCGACACGTGATTGAGCGCCTGGGCGCGGACCAGCGGCTCGTGGCACGCCGTCAGCAGCGACAGGCACGAGCCGAGGCTGGTGCCGAGCAGCCCCAGCCGGTCGTAGCCCTGATCGCGCAGCCACCACAGCGCCAGCCGCACGTCCATCACCGCCTGCCGGCACACCTGCACGGTGCGGACGATGTTGGCGCTGACGATGTAGTCGGCGCGCGTCAATTCAGGCGGCATGCGGGAATCGTGATACGGCAGGCTGAGGCGCAGCGAGGCGATGCCGAGTTTCGACAGGATTTTGCAGAGCCCGACATGGCCTTCGCGGTCGGAATTCCACTGTGCGAGCACCACGACGGCGCGCCTGGAGTTGGAGTGCGGGGGCTTCAGCGCCCGCTTGAAAATCGGGTCGGCGGGGAAGTAGCGCGCGCGCACGAGATTGTTCTCGGGATGCGGCGTGGTAAACCCGCTCGGAAACGTCAGCACCCCACCTCCGCCGCCCGATTTCGCCCCGGCTTCGGTGGGCAAGGCCGTGAAGACGTAGTCGCTGGTGGGCGCGGGCGTGAAGAACGCGTCGGTGTCGCGCATGACGTCATCGACCCATGCGGAGACTTCGCTTCGTGGATCGGCACCCGGCACCCGGCCCTCAGCCCCCGGCACCCGGCACCCAGCACCCGGCACCCGGCACCCAGCACCCGGCACCCCGATCCAATCGACTCCCCAGTCAAACGGGCGGACCTTGCGATCGTCCTTGCTGACCTCGGCGAGCCGCTGCTCCCAGCGGTGAAAGTACGCCTGGATCATCCGGCGTTCGCGATCGCGCGTTCGACGGCCAGCGCGGCCTGGACCAGCGCCGGCGTGCCGCCCTTGTGGCCGACGAGCTGGAGGCCGATGGGCAGGCCCGCGGGCGTCGTGCCGCACGGCAGCGAAATGGCCGGATGGCCGGAGAGATTGAATGGCTGCGAGCAGCGCAGCATCAGTGTGCGCACGGCATCGGCCCCGCCCTTGACCGGCATCGTCGCGGCGCCGATCGGCGGCGCGGGAATCGCCAGCGACGGCAGCACGAGCGCGTCCACGCCGTCGAGGGCGCGATCGACTTCCCGCGCGATGATGGCGCGGCCGCGCAAGGCGCGAATGTAATCCTCGGCCATCACGTAGCGCGCCATCTCCAGCCGCAGGCGGACGTTGGGGGTGTAGTCCTGCGGGCGCGTCGCCAGGCTGCGCGCGTGGTACTCCGCGGCGTCGCCAAAGACCAGGTGCAGGTAGATCGCCGCCATGTCGTTGGCGTGCGGGATCGTGGTTTCGCTCACCACGACGCCGGCGGTGCGAAGCCGCTCGATGGTGTTGAGCACGGTCCATTCAACGACGGCGTCGAGGCGATCGAACAGGTAGCCGGCCGGCATCGCGAGGCGCAGCCCCTTGAGGGCCGGCGTTTCGAGCGGCGAGACCCAGCGCTTCTTGGCGGGGCGCATGGCGTTGTACTGCAGCCACGCGTCGGTGACGGTCTGCGCCAGCGGTCCGACGTGATCGAGTTGTCGGCTGAGCGGCACCACACCGGAGGCGGAGATCTCTCCCCATTCCGGCTTGAGCCCAACCACCCCGCACGCCGCCGCCGGGATGCGAATCGAGCCGCCGGTGTCGGTGCCGACGGTGCCGAGCGACATGCCGGTGGCGATGGCGATCGCGGAGCCGCCGCTCGATCCGCCGGGCGATCGCTCGGGATCGATCGGATTGCGCGCGAGGCCGAAGCCGGAGTCTTCGGTGGTGGTGCCGAAGGCAAACTCGTGGAGGTTGGTCTTGCCGACGAAGATCGCGCCCGCTTCGCGCAGGCGCGCCGTCACCACCGCGTCCCTGGTGGCCCGATGATCGCGCCGCACCAGCGACGCCGCCGTGGTGGGCGAGCCGGCGAGGTCAACCAGGTCCTTGAGCGAGATCGGGATCCCGTGGAGCGGCCCGAGGTAGCGGCCTGCCGCGATGTCCTGGTCAGCCTTGCGCGCGTCGCTCAGCGCCTGATAGGCGAGCACCGTGATGAAGGCGTTCAGCTTCGGATTGAGCGCCTCGATTTTCGAGAGGCAGTCTTCTGCGAGCTTCTCGGCGCGGAGTTCCCCGCGCGCGATGCGAGGGGCGGCGTCGGCGATGGTCACTCGGGTTCCTCGTCTTCCTCCGGCGTCTGGCCGTCTGCATCGTTGTTCCAATCGGCGGCGCGCAATGCCTCGGTGGCCTTGGCGAGGCCGTCAAGCGCGGGGGCCAGGCCGGGCAAGCCAAGCTTGGCGGCGTCGGCCTTGGCCATGGCCAACCACTCTGCAACAGTCATGAGGTCACCTTTACGGAGAGAGAGACGCCGTCGCCCACTTGCAGGAACGCGGTCGAGAGCCGGGCGTCGTTGGCGAGCCGCTGGTTGTAGGCCGCAATGGCCACGGTGTCTTGCGCCTTCTTCTTCGGCTGGGCGACAAATCCCGGCACCACTTCACCGTCCCACAACACGTTGTCGGTGAGAAGTACGCCGCCCGGGCGGAGCAGCGCGATGAGCCGATCGAGCATCGGATCGTAGAGTTGCTTGTCGCTGTCCTGGAAGATCAGGTCGAAGGGCCCGGCCACTTTGTGCAGGAACCTGGTAGCGTCGCCCACCATCACACTGACGCGATCGTGGAGGCCGGCGGCGGCGAGATGATCGCGGGCGCGCGCCGCCCGCGCCGCGTCCAGCTCCATCGAAATCATCGTGCCGTCCACGGGCAGGGCGGTGCCCAGCCACAATGTCGAGTAGCCGATGGCGGTGCCGATTTCGAGGATGCGCCTGGCGCCGTTGGCGCGGGCCACCGCGTGCAACAGCGCCCCGGTATCGGGGAAGACCAGCGGCAGACCTTCCGCGCGGCCCTCGGCCGCCACCAGCTCCAGGCGCGGATGCGGATCGCGGCGGAGGCCGGCGAGGTACTCCTGCACCGGGATGGGTGTGAGCGACGGCATCGAAGACGAATTGTACCAGAGCGTCGCGGCGCGTCACTGGCCCCGCGGCTTTGACGGCCGGATGCCGGTGTAATGCGCGGAGGCGAACTTCCACGCCGATCCTTCCTTCCGCAGCACGAACGTCACGCGCATGCTCGCGGGCGGCATCGCTTTCCCCGCCGCGGTGATCGCCATGTTCAGCCGCGCGATCACGATCGCGACCTGGCCGTCGCTGCGGATCGAATACTCGCTGGTTTCAAGTTTCATGGACATCTTCGCGGGGTCGGACTTTTTCTGCGGGGCGTAAAAGCTCAACACCTTGTCGCGCGTATCGAATTCACCAACCGGCGAAATCTCGATATAGTCGGCGGTAAATAGCTTGTCGAGCGTGGCGACGTCGTAGCGGATCTGCGCGTCAATCAGCTGCTTGACGAGGTCCTTCAGGGCCAGGTCATCCTTGCCCGCGGGCTGCGCGAACACGAGGCCGGAGGCCGTGACGAGGGTGACGATCAGCAGGATTGTTATGCGTCTCATGGGATCTGGATTCTAGGCGAAATCGGACCAGGCGGAAGGCGAGATGATCGCACTTCGGCGCGAAGCAGCGTAAGCTGGTTGGGTTTGCGACACACCAAGATCATCGCCACGCTCGGGCCCGCGTCGGGCGATCCGCAGGTGCTCGACGCGCTGATCGCCGCCGGCGCCGACATCGTCCGGCTCAACTTCTCGCACGGCACGCAGGCCGACCATGCGGCGCGGTTTCACATGGTTCGACAAGCCTCGGCACGGGCCGGCAAGCACGTCGCCATCCTCCAGGACCTTAGCGGCCCGAAGATTCGAACCGGCCTGATCGACGGCGGCCAGCCGCTGCTGCTGAAGGCCGGCGCGCCGTTGACGATCGTCGTGGGTGACGATCTCGGCAAGCCGGGGCGCATCTCGACCATGTATGCGCCCCTCGCCAGCGCGGTGACGAAGGGCGACCACCTGTTGCTCGACGATGGGAAGATCGAGCTGCTGGTGGAGTCGGCCACTCGCGACGCGATTCAGACCACCGTGATCAACGGCGGCGAGCTCGGCGAGCACAAGGGCATCAATGCGCCGCACGTGCCGCTCCGCGCCGACATGACCGAAAAGGACGCCAAGGACCTGGCGTTCGGGCTGGCGCTCGGCGTCGACATGGTGGCGCTCAGCTTCGTACAGTCCGCCTCGGACATCACCAGGGCGCGCGCCATCCTGGTCGACCAGGGGCGGCCCACGGTGCCGATCATCGCGAAGCTGGAGCGGCCCGAGGCGATGGATCATCTCGCCGAGATCCTCGACGTGGCCGACGCGGTGATGGTGGCGCGCGGTGACCTGGGCCTGGAGTTGCCGCTCGAGCGCGTGCCTCGGATGCAGAAGGAAATTCTGCGGCGGGCGAGGGTGCGCGGCGTCCCGGCCATCGTCGCGACGCAGGTGCTCGAGTCGATGCGCTTCGAGCCCAGGCCCACCCGCGCCGAAGCCAGCGATGCGGCCGGCGCGGTGGATGGCGGCGCCGACGCGATCATGCTCTCCGGCGAGACGGCCACCGGGCTGTTTCCCGTCCGCTCGGTCGAGGTGCTCGACGCCATCATCCGCGACGCTGAGTCCATGCCGCCGGCATGGTTCGAGCGACGAGCGGAGACCAGTAACGTGGACCACGGGCGCGCGCTGTGCGACGCGGCGGTGACGCTGTCGGAGCGCGCCGGCGCTCACGCCATCGTCGCGGTCACGCACGCCGGTTGGACCGCGCGCCTGCTCGCCACCAAGCGCCCGAACGCGATCATCATCGCCGCCACGGCCAGCGAGGAAGTGGCCCGGCAGCTGATGTTGTGGCGAGGCGTCGTCCCGCTCGTGTGCAGCCTCGACGGCGACACCGAAACCGTGATCGCGCAGGTGGTGGAGGAAGCGCTGAAGCGAAGCACGGTACCTGCCAACGCGATGCTGGTGTTCGTCAACACGACGACGGATCTTGATCGCGGGGGCGCGAACTTCGTCCGGATACGGAGGGTCTAGGAGTCGGCCCCTTCGGGGCCTCCTGGGACTCGCGGCGGCGCCGCTCGTGGGACGGTCGCTTCGCGACCGTGCGAGTCGGGCCTGCGGCCCTCCTGGGGCTCGGTCGCTTCGCTCCCTCGTGGGACGCCTCGCTCCGCTCGGCGTGGGGCCGACTCCCCCGCGTTGCAAAGCAACGCGTCCCACGAGCGGCGGAAGCCGCGAGTCCCAGGAGGGCCGAAGGCCCGACTCCGCGAGCCCTAGATCGTCGCGGCGTCGTGAATCAAGGCGCCACGCTCGAACCGATCCGGGGCGAAGACGGCGATGTCGAAGGTCTCCGATCGGCCGAGCCTGACGATCTCCGAGACGATCTTCCCGGTGGCCGGCGACATCATCAGGCCGTGGCCGCTGAAGCCGTTGGCGAAGATGAAGCCGTCGAGTGACGGGTGCGTGCCGAGGATCGGGTTGTGGTCCGGCGTCATCTCGTAGAGTCCCGCCCAGCCAGTGACGTTCGTCACATCCTTCAACGCGGGAAGCCGGCGGACCATGGCCGGGGCGAAGTCGCGTGCCCAGCGCGCGTGATCGGGTTCGAGGTTCTCGCCAGGCTGCTCCGCCCAATTCGTGAACGCCAGGATGATCGCGTCGCGAGCGCCGGCGTTGACCGGATCATCGTGCCGCCAGTGCACGCCGCCCGGGTCGATGAGCATCGGGAAGCGATACGGCCACTGGTGCGGCAGCTCGCAGCGGAACAGCATCTGCCGCATCGGCCCCACCGGAACGGTCAAGCCCGCGAGCCCGGCCAGCTGCCCGGCCCACGCGCCCGCCGCGTTTACGACCAACGAGGTCGAGATGTGTGTGCCGCTCTTCAGGGTGACGCCGGTCACGCGGCCGCCCTCGCGATCGACCGCCACGACCTCATCGACGAGGTACTCCGCACCGGCGTGCTCCGCGCCGCGCCGGAATCCCGCCAGCACTTCACGTGGGTTGGCGTAACCGTCGTCCGGGCCGAGCACGCCAAAGACGATGTCGTCGAGCCTCAGGTCCGGCGCGATCGCGCGGATGTCGTCAATGGTGAGCTTCCTGGCGTTGGCGCCCGCGCGCAATTCTTCCTCGTAACGATGCTGCAGTCGATCCGCGGTGGCGGCGTTGGCGAGAAAGAGATACCCGCGCTGGCGAAACCAAGCGCGCGGACGCGAGGCCGGCGTGCCGAGTTGCGCGTCGAACACCGTCCACACGCGGACGCTGTGCTGCACCATCTGCACGGTGACCGGCGTGCAGAACTGCTGGCGGAT
>JBDTMB010000077.1:0-15804 GCA_039934485.1 Vicinamibacterales bacterium | reverse complement strand
CGATTGATCTCTTCAGGCATCCGCCGGTTGTAGGAGCGCAGACCCGCTTCGACGTGGGCCACGGGTACTTGCAGTTTCGCCGCCGCGAGCGCACCGGCCAGGGTGGAATTGGTGTCACCGTAGACCAGCACCGCGTCCGGCCTGGTCGAGAGAATCGCCGACTCGATGCCGGTGAGCATCTTGCCGGTTTGCTCGGCGTGCGGGCCCGAGCCCACGCCCAGTTCGATGTCCGGCTTCGGTATCGAGAGTTCCCTGAAGAATCGATCCGACATCGCCTCGTCGTAGTGCTGCCCGGTATGGAGCAACACCTCGCGATGTTTCTCGCGCAGCGGTCCGCTCACCGCAGCCGCTTTCACGAACTGCGGGCGAGCGCCGACGATGGTGAGGATGGTCAGGAAGTCAGCCTTCAATGCGAACGAGGCCGTCGCCGGCGGCGCGATAGCGGCTCCCGCACACCGCGCAGGTGGCGTCGGCGGGCGGGGTCTTGCCGGCGGCGAGCTTGACGCCACAGGCGCACATCCATCCGGTCACGCGTCCAGGGTTGCCGACGATCAGCGCAAAATCCGGAACGTCCTTGGTCACCACCGCGCCGGCGCCGATGAACGCGAACTGGCCGATGGTGTGGCCGCACACCACCGTGCAATTGGCGCCGATGCTGGCGCCGCGCCTGACGAGGGTCTGGCGGTACTCGTCCTTCCTCGACACCTGGCTGCGCGGGTTGACGACGTTGGTGAAGACCATCGACGGCCCGCAGAACACGTCGTCTTCGAGGATCACGCCGGTATAGATCGAGACGTTGTTCTGGACCTTGACGTTGTTGCCCATCACCACGTCCGGCGAGACCACGACGTTCTGCCCGAGGTTGCAGCCGCGGCCGATCTTGGCGCGCGGCATCACGTGGCAGAAGTGCCAGATCCTGGTGTCGTCGCCGATCTCGCAGCCTTCGTCGATGAAGGACGACTGGTGGGCGAAGTATTTGGCCACTTACGGTTGTCCTTTGATCCGCGACGGATGGCGGCGTTCGGGCGCGCCCGCCACCACCGGGCTCTGGCGAATCATCGAGGTGAGGGCGATCGACGGCCGCGCATCGTCGATGCCAAAGCCGCGGCCGGCGAGCATCTCCTCGTAGACGCGGGTGTGCAGGTCGGTGAAGCCTTCACTGAATTCCACCTCCTGGCCGTCGACGGCGATCGATCGAAACGTCGTCTTGATGCCGGGCTGCGGCTCAAACGGCAGGTCCGAGGCTTCGGCCGAGAGAAACCAGCTGACGTCGGCGCGCTCGAGGCCCACCCACCCGGACATCCGCTTCTCTTCGCGCTCGTGCACCTCGGCTTCGCGCGCCGGCCCAAACAGCCAGAACAGCAGATCGAAGAAGTGGATGCCGATGTTGGTGACGAGGCCGCCGGAGCGATCTTCCCGGCCCTTCCACGACATGTCATACCAGGGACCGCGGGCGGTGATGTAGGTCAGCGTGACCTGGTGGCGCGCCGTGCCCTTCTCGGCGCGCAGCCGTTCCCGCAGCGCGATCAGATCCGGATGCAGCCGCAGCTGCAGCACCGTGTAGACGCGCTTGCCGGTCTCCCGCTCGATGTCCTGCAGCGCGTCGAGGTTCCAGGGATTGATCACGAGGGGCTTTTCGCAAATCGCGTCGGCGCCCGCCCGCAACGCCATGCGGATGTGCGCGTCGTGCAGGTAGTTGGGCGAGCAGATCGAGACGTAGTCGACGCGGTCGGGATCATTGCTGCGATGGAGCTTCTCGAGATGCCGATCGAAGCGCTCGATCTCGGTGAAGAAGCGGACGTTGAACCAGTAGCGATCGAGCACGCCCACCGCGTCGTGCGGGTCGGCCGCCGCCACCAGCCGGTTGCCGGTCTCCTTGATCGCCTTCAGGTGGCGCGGCGCCACGAACCCGGCGGCGCCGGTCATCGCGAAATTCTTGCTCACGGGCGTTGCTCCTGTTGTGGCGCGGGCGATGGATGCGGGCGCACCTGCCAGACCTCGCCTTGCCGGCCCACCAGCTTGCGGGCTTCGAAGTTGAGCCGCCTGCCCAGCATCTGCATGTCGGCGCGAAGGACGTCCGGTACGGGCGGTGGCTGGTAACCGGCGAAGTACTCGAGGTAGCCGTCCGGATCCCCGCCATGCAGCGCGGCCGTTTGCCGGATCAATTCGGGATGCGCCGCGATGTCTGCCGGCGATGCCAGGCGTCCGGTCGAATCCCGAAATGCGGCACCGCGCGCCACATCAAACACCCGCCAGGTTCCTTCGATGCGCACGTACGAGATCGGAATCTCCCTGGGGAACTTCCCGACAAATCCCCAGAATGCCGGCACGCCGGCGTAGGCCAGCAGGACCGTGAACACGTCGGCCTGCTGATCCGACTGGCCGTAACCACGAACGATGATGTGCCAGATATGGTCATCCACGATCGGCAGTCCAGCAGGCGCCGGAAGAATGTGCGCCCGCGTCCAGGCCAGCGCGGCCAGCGCCCGGGCTTCGTCGCCGGACACGCCGCCCAATACCTCTTGCGAAGTGCGTGCCAGATTCAGATCCCGATCGACGAAATCCACGGCCTTGATCCAGAGCGGCAGCGTCTGCCGGGTGACGATGAAGTTGACGCCGATGTATCGACTCGAGGGCGACAACGCCGCCACGGCGAGCACGCCCAACACCGCCGCAAACACCCAGCGTTTGCGAAACCGCCATCGACGCTCAGGCGCGGCTATCATGCACGCCGGCCGCGGCTCGCTCGAACACTGACACGATCGCCGGGGCGTTGGCGGCCAGGGAATAGCGCTCCTCGATCCGTGCGCGCCCGCCGGCGCCGAGCCGCCGCCGCTCCGCTTCGTTCTCGATCAAGCCGCGCAACGCTGCCATCCACTCGCCGTCGCTGGCCGCCAGGATGCCGCTCACGTTGTGCTGGACGATGTCGCGGTTCACGCCAACCGGCGAGGCGACGACCGGCACCCCGCACGACATGAACTGAATCGCCTTGAACCCGCACTTGCCGAGCGTCCACTCATTGTCGGGCAGCGGATAGACGCCGATGTCGCAGGTGTTGAAGAGCGTGAGCTCGGCGGCCTGGCTCCACGGCACGTTCTCGACGGCCACGCCGGGCATGGTCACCGGCCCGGCGGCGCCGGAGACGCGGAGGATGAACTGGTGCGTGCGCGCGACCTCCGCCAGCACGCCGTGCAATCCGCGCAGGTACGAGGTGGTCGTGGGCGTGCCGATCCAGCCAATCACCGGCGGCCCCGGGGGTCGCGGCGACGAGCGTGGCACCCACACCGTGGTGTCGACACAGGTCGGCACAACATTGACGGACCGCGCGTGGTGACGTGCATAGTCCCCAAGGTAGGGATTGCCGGCGATCACTTCGGTCGAAAGCCGGAGGATCTCGCCGACCTTGCCCGGGTTTTTCATGAACCCGATCATGCGGTTGGCGTCGCTCGTGTTGGGGAGGTAAATCGCATCGTCGAAGTCGAACACGATCGGCACGCGTTTCTTCGCCAGCCAACGCTCGATCAACGGCGCGCCCACGGGATACGCCTCGCGGTGGATAAACGCCAGGTCGTAGGCGCCGGCGCGGAGCGTCGAGGCCCGATCGAGGCTCCGCCGAATCAGCGCCGTCGTCTTCCGGATCACGTGGCCGGGCTGATAGAGCATCCGGAAGAGAGCGGTATCGAAGAGCGGGTGAATGGTCGCGTCGAACCCTGCCGCGGCGAGGTGGGGCAGGAACTGCACGACGCGGAACCGTACGCTGGCACCTTCGTCGGAATACGGCGCCAGTGCCAGCACTCGAAGGCGGCGGTCGCTCACTGATGGCCAGCCGTCGTCGGCCGCATTGCGACCAGGGCGACGCCCGCTGCCGTGGCCACGAATGGAAGAATCAACCAGTAGAAGCCAGTTGGCCGGTCGCCAAAGGGCACCAGGACGAGGTGCGACGCGACTGCCGCGATCAAGGCAATGCCGGCGAGGACCGTTCGACGAGGAGCGGAGGCCTCGCGCCACGGCACCAGGGTTGCGCGAACCATCCGGACGCTCAGCGACCGCTGGCCGGCCAGCACCACTTGCGTCGCGGCGGCGTGGACGAGACGCGGGAGGAAACTGGCCTCGATGATGCGAGTAGTGAGCGGATCGGTCGCCGGTACCGGTGACAAGAGCCGCGCGACGCGACGCTCGAGGCCGGCGAAGCCGCGACGCAGGAATCGCGTCATCGAACTTGCCCGGATCGACGCGGACCATCGGCTCATCGCGCGGGACCGACGCTCAGGACCGAACCGCGCAAGGCATAGTCCTGGGTCTTGAAAGTCAACTGGCCGCCGACCTGAAGGTCCCGTCCCGCATAGCTCCATCGCCCCGCGGTCTCCTCACCCGGAACCAGCAGCGTAACATCGCGCGTCGCCACATTGCCGGCGGCAAGGATGGGATCGATCGAACCCTGCGCATTGACGTTGATCGAAACCGATACTCCCGATTGCGCCGGGATAGTCTCCGCGGCCGCGGCGACCGAGGGGACTGGCGCGATGGCGGCAAAGGACTGATCCTCGCGATCACCGACGCGCAATCGGGCAAGCGATTCACGGTCACCGACCAGTCGGACGCGCACCTCCAGCTGGCGAGGGTTTGCCACGGTCCGGATCTGGTCGACCTGGAAAAACACCGTGCCGACGCTCGACGGCACCTGCACGATGACATCTGGCATCAGATTCACGCCGAGCGCGACGCAGATCGCGAAGCCGTTCTTGGCCACCAGTTCGCATTTCGCCCGCACGACCATCGGGAGACTGACGCTGCCGGAAACGGGCAATTCGAACAGGCGGCCCGCACCCATCGTGACCTTGGTCACCGACGGCGAGGCTTTGCCCACGCGCTGGATTTGCCCGAGCCCCGGCAAGTCGCTGCCGGCCGTGAGCCGGCCGATGGTCGCCGCCGGCACATTGGTCACCATTCCCAACAGGTCCACTTCGACCGTCGCCTTGGCTGGCGCCTCGACCGTGAATGCCTGCACGAGCCTCGACCGCTCCTGCGCATGATCGTAAAGAATCACGTCGTACGACCCAGGCTCGATGGCGTCGACGTCGATGTCGGCGCGAGTGGGGTCCATAAACTTGTAAGTGCGACCCTGGTGATCGCCGAACGACACGCGCATGTAGGGCCGCAGGTTGATCCCGCGCACGGTGACTTGGTAGTTGCCGGTCCCAAGCACCTTCGCCGGTTCCACCGCGGCAAGCTGGGCGGCGGGAGCGCGGAACAAGGCATACGCTCCGTACGCGAGGGGAATCAGTCCGACGACGAAGACAGCGACGAGGGCGTCGAGCAGGTTCCAACGCCCGAATACGCGTCCTTCTGCATCCACTATGGCCATGCGGGTTCTCCGGTTGAACCGAGTGACGACTCTGCTGATCTCGCACCGGCACGCGCCGCCATCTGACGAACCAGGGCGCAACCACCAAGGGCCGCGAGAAATACGAGGTACGGCAGCGCGAGGCCGCGATGCCGGATCAGTGTGCCGACATTGCCGCCGCTGAGAGCCACCATGATGACGGCGCCCAGCGCGTGGCACGCCAGCAATCCCGTGACCAAGGCATCGCGCCTTACGCCTTCCATCAGGCCGAAGGGCAGCAGCAAGATCACGCCGTACCAAATGATTTGCTCGGGCAGGAAGGCCAGCGCCGTTCGCGACTCAATCTGCCATGGCACCGGCACCGTGCTGTAGCTGGCGAGCGCGCGGATGACGAATCGTCCGGCCTGCGACGGTGTCATCGTCAACACCGACCGGCGTTCGCCATCCACGTAAAATTCCGGGTCGAGCAGCTCGTAAGTGAATCCTGGAGTGGCAATGTGTCCCCAGTGTTGGAACGCCGCGTAACGCACGTTTTCCATGACGCGGTCCTGGATGCGAGGCTGCATCAGGGCGGCGACCAGGATAATGGGGGCGACCATCAGGCTGACCAGGGCCCGGCGTGGCCGCGCCAGGATGAGCGCCAACGCGCAGCCACCTATTGTGCCTGCGGCGGCCAGCACCATCCCGCCGGCGCGCAAACTGCCCAACGCATAGCCGCACAGCACAACACCAGCAAAGGCGAGGACCCGAAGCAGCCCGGTCCGCCCACGGAGGATTTGCGCAGCACAACTGATCTCGATTGCGGCAACCAGGATGTAGAGCGGTTCCTTGAGAACCGACACCGACCAGCTGAAGAGGCTTGGCAGAAAACACAGGAAGGCAAACCCGGCGAGGGCCGGCACGCCGCCGAGCGCAGGACGGACGAATCGATACAGCACGACCGCCGCCGCCACAAAGAGGCACGCATTCAGGACGTTATTGCCGTACGGTGCGGCGCCCACCAGTGCCTGAACATAGGCCAGCAGGTACAAGTGGCTCGACTGGCCGACATCGTCGAAGACGTAGATCATGTCGGCTGGAGAGATCGGGATACCCAGGCCGGTGTTGCGGAGCCATACCGTGCGGCTCTTGAAGAGCTCCTCGTCACCGAAGAAATTGGCGTATGGCTGCGATGGATCGGCGAATAGGAACAGGGCGCCGATGGCGATCAGCCGGAGTGCGATGGCAAGGGCCAGCAGGCCAAAGAACCAGCGGCGCTCCCGGGCTGACAACCCGCGACTCGCCCACCCGGCAAGCGGTACAAGCGCGCCCAGGCACAACACGGTGAGCGGCGACAGCGTGTAGACGACACCAAGGAGCAGTCCGGCGGCCACGGCGATCGCCACGGGCGATTTGAGATTCATCGCAGCGCCTCCTGCAGCGCACTGTCGTAGGCGCGCGCGGCGATGGGTAAGGCGAAGCGCTCGGCCGACGCGGTCGCCGCTGCGGCCAGGCGCTGCCGGCGCGCCGGGTCCGATAGCACCTCTTCAAGCGCGCTGGCCACGGCGTCGGCCGAGTGGGTCTCCACCAATAGTCCATCCACGCCGTGATTGACGATGTCGCGCGCGCCGGCCGAGGCCGTGGCCACCACCGGCACGCCGCAGGCCATCGCCTCGATCAGCACGTTGCCGAAGCCTTCATACCGCGACGTCAGCGCAAACACCTCGGCGCGGGCGATGAACTTCCACGGATTCTGCTGAAAGCCGCAGAGCGTCACGACCTCGTCCAAACCGAGCCGGGCGATCTGGGCGCGCAGCTCGCCTTCCAGCTCACCGGTGCCGAGAATGAAGAGCCGCGCCGGGATGCGGGCGCGGAGGCTCGCGATCGCGTCGATCAGCAGCGGATAGTTCTTGGCGTCGGCCAGGCGGCCGGCGGCGACGATAACCGGCCGCTGCCAGGCGTCCTCGAATTGCGGATCCAGCGGCGCCGCGGCCGCGGCCCTCACGCGCTCGAGATCGACCGGGTTCGACAACACGCGCACCTTGCGCGAGTTGACGCCGAACCGCTCCGCCAGATCCGAAGCCACGCCGCGCGACGTCGCAATCACCAGATCAGCCGCCGCATAACCGAGACGGGTGACGGCGCTGAACAGCGTGCGATGCCAGCGATGGCGCCATGGGTAGTCGGCGTCGGTGAGGAACGCGGTCATCGGCGTCTGCTGGTTGAAGACCACTCGCGCCCCCACGCCCGCGGCCCGCGCCGCGGTGAGCACGGTGAAGTAACTGAGGAACGACACCACGATGTCCGGACGGGTCTCGTGAATGAAGTGCCGCAACTCGTTCCATCGGCCGAGGCGTCCGCCACCCGATCCCGCGGACAGCGCGATCGCGGGGGCCAGTTCCGGAAGATAGGGACCCTCGCGGCGGAACAAGTACATCGAACGGTCCCAAAGCCCGGCGTCCATCGCGTTAAGGATCTGCACGGCCGCGCGTTCGGCGCCGCCGCCGGCCAGCGACGGTAAGACGAAGCAGATTTTGCTGCGCGGGTTCGACATCTCAGGCCGCCGCGGGTTCCCGTAGGGTGAGACCGAGTTCGCTGCCTACCACGTGCATCAGCTCCGCGGCCTGTCGTTCCAGCGTGTGGGCCCGCGCCGTCTCGTAGCCGCCGGCGATCAGGCGTTTGCGCAGGTCCGGTGACGCCGCCAACGCGCGGACGGCGCCGGCCACCGCGTGCGCAGACGACTCGTCGATCAACACACCGTTGCGATCGTGGGTGATCAAGCTGGTGATCCCCGACACACGCGTCGTCACCACCGGCAAGCCGCCGGCCATCGCCTCCAGCAGGACGCGCGGAATGCCCTCACCCGGCTGCGTAGGGAGGACAAAGATGTCGAAGGTGCGGTAGAGCGGCAACAACTCGTCGAGCGCCACCGCTCCGCGAAGCGTGATCCGGTCGCCGACGCCGAGGCGAACGGCTTCGGCGCGAATCGCGTCGCGCTCTTCGTCGCCGATCTGGCCGATCGTCGGCCCGACCAGGTCCAGCGTGACGTCGACGCCGCTCGCGACCAGATCCGCGACTGCCGCCGGCAGCACGCGCAGGCCCTTGCGCGGATCGATGCGGCTCACCGTGAGCAGGCGGATCGGCGCGGTTCCGGGAATGTCCACGCGCGACGCGATGTCGCGCACGCCCAGGGTCGTCGTCTTGGTCTCGTGCACGTGAACGCCATCGCGCGAGTGTTTCCGGGTGAGGGCCGCACCGTTGGCAAAGGTCAGCGCGCGGCGCGTCATGTGCCGCAGCGCCCACTCCTCGAACGCCACGTAGGCGCCGAAGAGCACTTTCTTCAGTCCGCGATACGGCAGGTACGGCACCAGCGCCTGGTAGTCGCCCACGACGAGCAGAAAGATCGGCTTGCGCCGGGCTTTGGCGAGGCGGAACGCGAAGATCGCCGCCGGCGTGGGGACGCGGAAATGAATCACGTCGCAGCGCTCCACCCACTCGCGCAGCCGCGCATGCATCGAGGGCAGCAGCGGGTAGAACTGTCGCGGCCCGGGAAAATACGGCAGCGGCGCCAGCCGCACGTTGGCCGCCTGCACGCGCGAACCGGATGCGGGCGGCACGTCGAACACCGGCACCGCGATTAGGATCTCGTCGAAGTAAGGTGCCAGCGAATCGACGTAGCGGGCAAACGATCCTTCGGCTTCCCAGAGGCTGCCGTCCGCCGCCTGCCAGAATGGCATGTGATACAGCAGGCCCAGCGTCATGCCAGGCCCTTCTCGACCAGCAGGCGGTCGTACAACGCCGTCACCGACTTGACGTAACCATCGACGCCAAATCGCGGGAGCACGAATGCCCGCGCCGCCTCGCCAAGGTTGGCCCGCAGGTGCGGGTCGGCCACCAGTCGCGCGAGCGCGCTGCCGAGAGCGGCGCCGTCGTCCGGCGGCACCAACAGGCCGGTGCGGCCGTCCTGCACCACTTCGGGAATCCCGGCGACGCGGGTCGCCACCACCGGCAGCCCGGCGCCCATCGCCAACACCATCGAGAGCGGGAGCCCCTCCCAGAACGACGGCATGACGAAGATGTCGGATGCACCCAGCAGGTTCCCGAGATCGCGGCGGGCGCCAAGAAAGTGCACCCGGCCCTGCAAATTGAGCGAGCTGACGCGCCCGCGGAGGTCGTCGCGCAGGTGACCGTCGCCGACGACCACCAGGTGGGTATCGGCAAGACCCGGCTGCCGCGCGAACGCATCGAACAACACGCGATGCGCCTTCTGTTCGGTGAGGCGCGCGATGATGCAGACGACTGGGGCCGCCTCGGGAATGCCGAACTCGCCGCGCATCGCCTCGCGCGTCACGGTGCGCTCGAGTTGACGCCAATCGACGGCGTTGTAGATTACCTCGACCTTCGACGGCTCCGCCCCCACTTGTTCGATGTAGAAGTCGCGGACGGAGGCGGCGGATGCCACCACCGCGTCGGTCCCGCGCATGAGCCACCGCTCGGCACGCGCGTGCAGTGGTTGCTTGTTTTCGTAGACGTTCACCTCGGTGCCGATCACAATCGGCACCCCGGCCATCATCGCGGCAAAGCGGCCGTAGAGGCTGGCGGTGAGTAGAAACGTATGCACGATGTCGGCGTTCAATTGCGCCAGGGCGTTGCGTAGACGGAGCACGTCAACCGGCCGGCGAAGGCCGGGGGTGAGACCGAGGACCGAGAACGGCACGCCGGTCTTGCGGATTTCCTCGCCGATCGGCCCGGCTTCATGGATGCAGCAAATGGCCGGCTCGAACCGCGGCGGCAGATGGCGCACCAGGTTGAGCACCATCTCTTCGGCGCCGCCCATCATGAAGGCGTGCGACAGGTAGAGCACGCGGGCGCGGCGGCCCCTCACGAATCGGCGCCGGCCCTGTATGCCGACACGGTGCGCGCCAGGCCGTCGTGCAGTTCAATCGCCGGCACCCATCCCAGCTCCCGGCGGATGCGCGAGATGTCGGCGACAAAGTCGCCGGTTTCGATTTGCGCGGCGAGCGTCGGCCACTCGACGTGCGTCACCCGGCCGCCGCCGGCGATCGCTACGATGCTGTCAGCCAGATCCACCATCCGCGTCCCGCTGCCGCTTCCGACATTGAAGGCGCGGCCGTCGGCCGCGGACGATTCGGCCATCGCCACCAGCGCGAGCACCACGTCGTCGACATGGATGTAGTCGCGCAGTTGCGCACCGTCGCCGTAGATCGTGAGCGCTTCATCGGCCAGGGCGAGGTGAATCAGGCGATTGACGACGCCGTACGCCGACCGGCCCTTCGGCTGCCCGGGACCATACGGATTGGTCACCCGGGCCACCGCATAGCGAAGACCAAACAGCTTCCGATACAGCTCGAGATACTGCTCCACGGTGCGCTTGTGAATGGCATGCAGGCAGAGCGGATCGCCGAGGTCGTCTTCGGTCACCGGCAGCCGCGCCGGCATGCCGTACTCGAGGCGCGAACCGGCGCAGATGAACTTCGCGGACGGATTCTCGGCGCGGAGCGCCTCGAGCAGCACCAGCGTGCCGCGGCAATTGACGTCGAGATCGGTCCACGGATCTTCCATGCTCCGCACCGCGCCCGACTGTCCGGCGAGGTTGAAGACCACCACCTGGCCCCTGACCAGTTGCCCGACCAGCACCTGATCGCGCGAATCGCCTTCGACGAGGTGGACGCCTTGCGACGTGAAGCGGCGCGCCGTTTCGGCGTGGCGTTCGAGCGACGGCGTCAGCACGGTGCAGCGGGCGCCGACCCGCGCCAGGTGCGCGGTCAGGTTGACCCCGATGAATCCCAGGCCACCCACCACGAGGACCGGCGTGCCGGCGAGGCTTTTCATGTCATGACCTTTCGCGCGACGCAGCGGCCGTGCAGGTGGACATCCGAGCGAAATAGTTCGAAGGTCTCAATCGCGAAGGCCGGGGCGAGTTGTTCGCGGATCCAGCGCTCGTCGGCGTACAACCCGTTGGCCATCAGCCGGGCATGCAGGCGGTGATTGGCGTCGCCCGGCATCAGCGGCAGCGCCGCTTCGGCAAGGCGGCGGCGGACGGTGCGATGCACCGAAGGCGATGAGGGATCCACGGTGGTGAAGGCGAAGCGGCCGCCTGGCTTCAGCCATCGCCACACCCGCCCCACCAGTGACGCATCGAGCGGGACATGTTCGGCGAGGACGCCGATCGAGTACACCAGGTCAAATTGCGCGGCGTCGAAATCGTGAAGCTCGAGGTCGCCAAGGATGAGCGCGATCGAGCCTGCGGTGATTTGCTCCTGCTGGATCGGATGCGCCGCTTCGGCGAGCATCGCTTCGGAGGCGTCGATGCCGGTGAGCGCCGCGACGTTCTGCAGCCCCCAGAAATAACGCCCGGTGCCGCAGCCCAGATCCAGCGCCTCAATCGGGTGATCGAACCGCCCGCAGACATCGCGCAGCCAGTCGATGAACTGCTGGTAGGACGGCGTCTGCAGCAACTCCTCGTCGCAATCGCGATAGCGGCGCGCGTATTGATCGTCGTACAGCGACGCGGCGCGTTCGCCCCAGTAGCTGGTCTTGACTGGCACTTTGGTCATTGCATGGGCTCGAACAATCGATCGACCGAACCCAGCGTCACGCCGGGCACGCCCGCGGCGTGATCCAGGAAGCGCCGCAGCACGTCCTTCAGGGTGACATCCACTTCCCAATAGTGCGTCGCCACGCAGAAGTCGCCGCCGGCCTGCCGGGCCTCGTCGAACCCCCGCACCAGCGACTCGACGGTGGTGCCGGGGATGAGGCTGTGGCAGCCGAACTCGGCGTGATTGCGGTAACGCAGCACGTGCGGATAGACAAACCGGTCGGCCTTCGCGCGACCGGTGGCGGCTCGATATTGGCGCACCCGCCACCAGTTGGCCAGCGTCAGGCTGTCCCACGGACGCATCGACGGTCGAAACGACAGGAACGAGCCGAGCAGGTTGAGCCCGGCGGTGCTCACCGCGGCAAGCCCGCGTTTCGAGAGCGCGTTATGCGGCGGGACAAACACGCCGACGCGGGTTCCGAGCAGGCCCTCGAGATACGTGTGGCCGATCTCGAGCCGTCGCTCGATGTCCGGCGCGGCCTGGAATTCGTAGCCGCCCGGGAAGTCCTCGTGCGTGTAGCCGTGCTGAGCGATGGTGACCTGCCCCTTCGCCACGAGGCCGCACAGTTGATCGACCAGCGCGGGATTCTTCTCGAGCGGAAACGTTTCTTCAGCGTGCCAGTACTTCTCTGGAATCGCCTTGTCCTGGAAGCCCGCCGCCCGCGGCACTACCGCCAGGCACACCGGCAGGCGATCCCACACGTCGTGGTACACCTCCTCGAGCCGTTCGGGGGCGGTGAAGTACGAGGTGTCGTCGTCTCGCAGTGCGACTCTCATCGGGCGTGCCCGGTGGCCAGCACCTGTTGGTAAACCGCCTCGAGTTGGGCGGCAATGACGTCCCATGAAAATCGTTTCATGGCCAACTCTCGCGCGCCCTTCGCCATCGTCCGTCGCCGCGGCTCGTCCTCGAGCAGTGCGAGCAGCGACTGGCCCAGCTGCTCGACGTTGCGGTTCTCGAACACGAGGCCGCTGGCCCCTGCCGACACCGTTTCTGGCAGCCCGCCGGCGTCCGACACCACCACCGGCACGCCGGAGGCCTGCGCCTCGAGCGAGGTGAGGCCCAGCGCTTCCGGAAACACCGACGGCACCACGCTCACCGTGGCGCAGCGATAGACGTCGGCGAGTTCCGAGTCGATGTAGGTGGGGCCCTGCAATTCGATCTTCGGGTTGGTCTTGCACCGGGCCGCGAGCGCTTGATAGAACGCCGAGGGCTGCTCATCCCAATAGGAATGCGGACCGACGATGCGCAGCCGCGCCTCGGGAAGGCGTGGGCTTACCACTTTCTCGAAGGCGTCGAGCAAGACATGGACACCCTTGCGCTCCTCAACACGGCCCACATACAAGATGGTGAGGGCTTGGGGGCTTGAGGGCTTGAGGGCTTGGGCATCGGGCCGGAACACGTTGCCATCGACACCGTTGTAGACGGTGATCGCCTTGTCGGCCACGGCTGGAAAACGCTCAACGGTGTGGCGTCGAATGAAGTCGGAGACGCAGAGCACCTTGGCGGCGGCGGCAAAACCCTGCGCGAACAACCGGCGGTCCCATCGGGCGTAGCCGAACGCCCAGCCGTATTCCATGCTGTGCAGCGAGATCACTTGCCGCCCGGGCGCCGAGCGGCTGGAGCTGATCCAGAGGCCGGCGGGCCGGCTGTGGTGATGCACCACGTCGGGCGCGATGCGCGCGAGCGCGCCTCGAACGGCGGCGTAATACCAGAGTCCCCTGAACATCACCGCCGCCAGGCCGCGATCGATCGCCGGCGGGATGCGGATGAAGTGGTAATGGACGCCGTCGATCGTCGCGGCCGTCTCGCCGTCGCCGTGGTCGCGCGAGACCACGTGCACCTCGTGACCGCGTCCCGACAGCCGCACCGCGGCGTCGCGCACCCATCGCTCGATCGCTCCACCCTTGGTTGGCGGCACCGGCAGCAATTCAGGCGCCACGTGACAAATCCTCACGCCGCCGCCTGCGCTGCGGCCGCCCCGAGCTCATCGAGGACGCACTGGACCACGCGCTCCGCCGACTTGCCGTCGGTGAACTGGCACTGGTCGAGCACCACGTGCCGGCGGCCGGCGGCATCCAGCGACGGATCCGCCAGGTACTGCGCCACCATCGACACCATCTCGTCAGGCGACGTGGCCACGCGCACCGCGCCGCGGTTGGTGATGTTCACGTAGTGAGTAAACGAGTAGTAGCGCCGCGCCGACCGCACGAAGGGCGTCTCGCCGGGTCCGTCGAAGCAGATGTTCACCACCGGCGTGTCGAAGATGCAGGCTTCGATCGAGATGGTGGAGGCCACGTTGACCACGCAATCGGCGTGGCACAGCGTGTCGCCCAAATGCCGCTGGTGTTCCGGCATCACGTCGATGGCGAGCCCGTCGCCGGCGGCCACGGTGTGGCGGAACGGCTTCTCGATGATGACGTGCGGCAGGCCGGCAAACCCGGCGTAGGCCTCGACGTCGTCGCGCGGGTGCAGGCGCACCAGCACCTGCGCGCCGGCCAGCCGCTGGTCGTCGATGGCGCGGGCCAGCGCGCGCAGCACGTGATCGTGGTGGCTGTAGAGCAACCGCGGCGTGGTCGTGAGCGCGATCAGCCGGCGCGACGGATCGGCGCCGATGCGCCGGAAGAACTCCTCGCGCGGCGTCCGCGACTGCGGACGAAAGTACGAATCGAACTGCGGCGCGCCGGCCACGCTGATCGATTCTGGCGCGTAGCCATGGAGCGCCACCGCCTGCGCCTTGATGATCTCGTTCCACACCACCAGGCGATCGACCTGGCGTACCGGGATCAGCTTGTTGGTGAAATTGTCCCAGCTCGGATCGATCGCCATGCTGCGGACGCCCCGTCGCCGCGCCGTGCGCAGCAACGGCACTTCGGAGAACACCAGCCCGGGGTTGGCGGCCACGAGCAGCACCGGGTCGTAGTTGTCGAAGAGCGCATCGACGGATGGATGCGAGACCAGGCGATCCGACAGCGCGTAACGCGACCCGTTGGCCATGAACGGCTCGACCAGGACGCGGCCGATCAGCCCCTTCATGCCCAGGAACCGCATCACGCCGTTGGCGCGCGCCTCCTGGAGGCGGATGCGCACCGACTCCGTCTGCCCGCGGCTGAGATAACTGCCTTGCACCAGGCCCAGCAGCCGGCCCTCGAGGCCCGCCGGCCGGTGCGGCGGCAGATCGACAATCGTCACGCCGGGCCGCTCGAACTCCCTGACGAAGGCCGGGTCGTTCACCATCGGCGAGAGCAAGACGATGGCCAGCGACGGATCGAATTCGCGCAGGCGATCGAGCAGGCCGCCGGAACGCAGCATGTTGCCCGCGCTCGTGCCATGCGGCACCGAGACGAAGACCGATCGCTGCTTCACCGCGGGCCTCGATGTGTCACTTCGTATGGCACCGAGACCAGGCCGTCTTGCTCGTCGGCCAGGCTGTCCACGCCGCCGCCCTGGCCGGTGACGGCGAATCGCGGTCCCGCCACCACCTGGTCGTACGAGGCCAGCTGGAACGCATCCATGATCGACAGGCGCAAGACGTATTGCCGCGGCCGCAGCGGCAGGTGGCCGAAACGGATCTCGATCGCACCAGGTCCATCCACCATGGCCGGCACGGCGCCATTCACCGAACTGGCGGTGGTCACGATCACGCCGGTATCCACGTCGACGATCGCCACCTGGAAAACAGGCCGCTCAACCGCCTTCGTCGCGCGGTAGTCCGCGCGCACCACCAGCGTGTCGTCGGCGGTGAACAACGTCGTCGCTGTGCCGGCTGCGTCGCAGAGTTCCACCTCTTCATAGCGGACCTCGCCGGTGCCGCCGCGATGGCTCTGCAGCGAGGTGCCCTGGTTGGCCAGCGCCTGGAGGTTC
>JBDTMB010000076.1:0-15985 GCA_039934485.1 Vicinamibacterales bacterium | reverse complement strand
AACCACGGCGGCGCCGAGCGCCGCCACGACGGCCAGCGCCACGCCACCGCTCACGATCGGCGCCAGTTGCCGGGGAAACGAACCGCGCAACCAGGAAATCACCTGGCCGGTAAACGGCGCCGCCAGCACCACCGCAGCCGCCAGGGCCACGGCCTGGGACATTCGCCAGAGGGTGGAACGGGTCATGGACAGGCCAACAAGACTCCGGGAGCGACATTCCTGTCAACAGTCCGGCGAGCCACGACGCGGCGCGTCCTGATCGCCGCTCGATGACGGGAAATACTCACGAAGCGGCAAACGGGGAGCTTACGGTGCGCGTCATGAACTCGTCTCAACGTTTGGGCGCGGAGAGAGTGTTTCCCGTCGTCGAGCGCCGCGGCTACGTTCGCCAGCCGTCCTTGAGGATGTGCGGCGGGCCTGAACTCATCCAGCGGTCCGTCTGTAAGACCCGCTCGACCGCTTCGAGACGGACGCGATAGGACGCTTCGGAACTGAATTGTTCGACGGTTTGGGTGCCGTCCTGGCGATGCCAGATGAGTTCGTACGATCCCGACGCGTTGTCGTACCGCGTTTCAATCCGCAGGACTTCCGAGTCGCGTTCATACAACCAAATCATGGTGCCGATGCTTTCAGGGGATGAGGCTCTGTAACCGCGTTCTTAAGGTATGCCGGGCCATGCCGTCTGTCCATTAATTGTTGTGAATGGTGGGACGAGTGATGACGGGTCAGCGGGCACCGCTTGACGGACGCATTAGGTAAGCATATGCTTACCGTAAGTGAACACTAACCAAGTTTCCACGGCCCTCGGCGCCCTCAGCGATCCGACGCGGCGGGCCATCTTCGAGCGGTTGGTCGGCGGCCCATCGGCCGTCGGCGACCTCGCCAATGCGTTCCCGGTGAGCCGTCCGGCGGTGTCGCAACACCTGCGCGTGCTCAAGCGCGCCGGCTTGGTGACCGATCGCGCCGAAGGCACGCGGCGCGTCTACCAGGTGCATCCGCCGGCGCTCGACGCGATCCGCGCCTATTTCGACAAGTTCTGGTCCACGTCGTTGATGTCGTTCAAGCAGGCCGCGGAAGGGCGGTCGAGGAAAACGCATGGCTAATACCGTTCCGGCTCTCAGCGTCAGGAAATCCGTCGTCGTCAACACCGCGCAGGCCCGCGCGTTCGAGGTGTTCACCAGGGGCTTCGACAGCTGGTGGCCCAAGGGCCATCACATCGGCAAGGCCGAGATGCTCGCCGCCATCATCGAGCCGCGCACCGGCGGCCGGTGGTACGAGAAGGGTGTGGACGGCTCGGAATGCGACTGGGGCACGGTCATCGCCTACGAGTCGCCGTCGCGAGTGGTGCTGTCCTGGCACCTGAACGGGCGCTGGGAATATGACGCCGACCCGGCCCGGGCCAGCGAAGTCGAGGTCCGCTTCATTGCCGAGAGCCCGACGCGCACGCGGGTTGAACTCGAACACCGCGGTCTCGACAAGCCGGCCTTCGCCGAAGAGTTGCGCGGCGGGATCGATTCACCGCAGGGCTGGAGCGGCCTGCTGGCGATGTTCGCGGCCAAAGCGCAAACGGCCTAGGCCGCAGATGGCGCAGGCACGCTCTTAGATTCGTTCGAGGCGAACGCGGAGATACGCGACGCCGAGCATCAGCACCATCACCATGCCGCCGCCGGTGAGGCCATTCGAGCAGCGCAGCTTGATCGCCTCGCCTGGCGCGGCGTCAATCTCGATGGTGTGGCCGAACAGCGTGTTGTGCGCCTTGATCGTGTGGCGGCCGGGCGCCAGCTCGCGGGTGAACGTCTTCCCGAAGCGCAGGATGCCGGTCCACTTCTCCCCGTCCACCCATAGGTAGACCGGCCGATCCTGGACATCCATCGGATGATCGCGAACGATCGTCAACGTGGCCGGGGTTTCGGCAGTGACGGACATCCTCATATTGTGTCACCTTGGTCGGGTGACACGATTGGGCATCGTCATGCTGGCGGCGCTGGCGGCCGGCTGCGGCGGGCCTGGGGTCGGCGCGGCCGAGCACCTGGTCGAGCGCTCGCGCGTGTCGATGGGATCCGAGCTGCGGCTCGCGGCCTGGACCCGCGACGACACCGCCACCGTGGCGGCGTTCGAGGAGGTGTTCGCCGCGTTTGATCGCCTCGATTCGCTGCTGAGCGTCTGGCGGCCGGACAGCGACGTGGTGCGACTGAACGCCGCCGCCGGCGATCGTCCGGTGCCGGTGAGCGCCGACACGCGCGCCGTGCTGCTGGCGGCGCGCCAGGCCAGCGAGTGGACCAACGGCAAGTTCGACATCACGTTTGGCGCGCTGGCCGAGATCTGGAAGTTCGATCAGGATCAGGACAACACCGTGCCCGGCGCCGCCGCGATTCGCGCGCGCCTGCCTCTCGTGGACTTCCGCGTGGTCGCAGTGGATGGCACCGCCGGCACCGCGTTCATCTCGCGAAAGGGATCGCGCGTGCACCTGGGCGGGATCGGCAAGGGCTACGCCGTCGATCGCGGCGTGGAACTGCTGCGCGGACGCGGCCTGAAGGACTTCTCGATCCAGTCGGGCGGCGACCTCTACGTCGCCGGCCTCAACCACGGCCAGCCGTGGCGGCTTGGCATCAACGACCCGCGCGGACCGGCCGGCCAGTCGTTCGCCACGCTCGATCTCAGCGATGGGACCTTCAGCACGTCGGGGGACTACGAGCGGTTCTTCATCAAGGATGGCCGGCGCTACCACCACCTGATCGATCCCGACACGGGCGAACCCGCCCGCGGCTGCCGCAGCGTCACCATCGTCTCGAACCGCGCGGTGCTGGCGGACGTGTTGTCCACCGGCGTCTTCATCCTTGGCCCTGACGCCGGCATGGCCCTGATCGAGAAATTGCCGGATGTGGAGGGCGTGATCGTCTCGGCGACCAACCAGGTCCTGATCTCGAGCGGGCTCAAAGGCCGCGTGACCCTGATCGCGCCGCCCACCGATCGGCCCTGAGGAGTCAACAGGGACGCGGGAAATCGGAAGCTTGAACGACAAAGATCCATCCACGGATTGGAGGATTAAGGGGATTCGAAACGCAGGTCGTTGGTCCGCGTCGGAGAAATGGAGCGGCCTGCGGCGGCCGAAGGCCGCAGGAACGAGCCCGATATCCATATTCGAGAGAGGACGACAGGCGGTTATATTCCTCTCTCGAAAATGGATCTCGGGCTCGTTCCATGGCGCCTGGCCAGCCAGGCGCCCGCAGGCCTCATTCCGAATCCTTAAATCCGTGAAATCCGTGGACGCATTTTCTTGTTCAGGTGGCGTATTTTTTCAACAACCTGCTCGCCCAGGAGGCCGCGCCCGGCAATCCAAGTGGTCGTCGGGATTGACGCCGGCTGGCGCGTTCGCCGCACGGCGAGCCGCTGCATCAGGCTGTTCGCGGAGAAAACCGTGGGCAGGTGCACCCGGGGAACCTCCAGCGACCCGCCTTCGCGGCCGAAGGCCGCTACGGCGAGGTCCCGCCGTAGCTCGCCAGCGAGTTCGCGAGCGGAGGCGGATCCTCCATCCGGCGGTTTTCGGAGCGAATAGCCTGATGCAGGACGGGCCAAGTCGCTCGGCAATCCAGGTGTCTTCGGGACTAGTAGGCGCGCATCGCTTCTTCGAACATCCTCGCCAGATCGTCCGGCTGTGCCGGCCGCGGCGAGAGCTTGGTCACGCGGTGCTGCGGCAGCGTGCCTTCGACGAGCGCGGGAATGTCGGCGGACGAGTAGCCGAGCGCGGCCAGGCCGTTGGGCAGCTTCAACCGCTCGATGAACCAGGTGATGCGATCGGCGAGGACCTTCCCCGCATCGTCTGCCTGTACGCCCGTCACGTTGGCGCCAAGCGCTTCGGCGGCCTGCAGGTGCCGCGCTGGACTTGCCGATGCAGTGAAGCGGAACACCGCCGGCGCGTTGAGCACCACGGAGACGCCGTGCGGCACCAGCGCGTGGTCCACCGCGTAGCCGGGCGCACGATAGCTCTTCACGTTGCCCGACACGGGATACGACATGCCGTGTGGCAGGTGCACGCCGGCGTTGCCGAAACCTACACCGGCGTACGCCGCCGCCAGCAACATCTGCGCCCGTGCCTCGTCGTCTGACGGATCCTCGACGGCGCGCACCAGGAACTGCGCCACCATCCGCAGCGCCTGCAGCGACCAGATGTCGCTGATCGGATTCGAGCCTTGATACGCGGGACGCACCGACGGCCGTTCCGGCAGCGGCCGTTCTGAATACGGCAGGGCCGTGAACGACTCGATCGCGTGGCTCAGGATGTCGAGCCCGCTCGACGCCGCCACTTCCGGCGGCATCGTGCGCGTGTTGTCGGGATCGAGCAGCCCAAGCGTCGGCTTCAGACGCCGGCTGGCGATGCCGGTCTTCGCGTGCATCCGCAGGAGATCGAAGATGCTGACCCCCGTCGTTTCACTGCCGGTGCCGGCGGTGGTGGGAATGGCGATGAGCGGCTTGAGCGGCCCGGGAATCGGCATCGCTTTTCCGATCGGCGCGTTGACGTAGTCGAGAAAATCCGCCGGCGGATACGTCGTGTAGAGGTTCGCGGCCTTGGCGGTATCGATCACCGAACCGCCGCCGACGGCCACAAAGCCGTCGATGTCGTGGGCGGCCGCGAAGGCAATGGCGTCCTTGAAGGACTCGTCGGTGGGCTCCACCCGAACCGCGTCGTAGAGCATCGTGAAGATCCCGTTGTCCTGGAGGGACGACAACACGGTCTGGACCGGCGCGCGGTGGACCAGGTTCGGATCCGTCATGACCAGGGCCCGGCGCACACCGAGGTCGGCCAGGTCCATTCCCACCTCGCGCGTCACGCCCGTGCCAAACCGGACGCTCGACACGGCCATCTCAAACGCAATCTCGCGAGTCATCGTGGCCGTAGTGTAATCTCTGCCGGATGGAGAGACTTACCTTCCGTCACGTGCTGGCCTTGATGGTGGCCGCCGGTTCGGTGACGCTGGTGGCGCAGGCGCCCGCGCCCGCCGCCGGCCCGGAACCCGCCCAGCCGAGGCCCGTGCCCACCGCCGTGTGGGCGGCCAAGCCCATCCACACGCCCGCCTACACCGGCATACAGAAGCCGTGGACCAAGCTCGCCGACATCAAGGCGCGTCACAAGGGTCCGCATAACTGGACCGACGTGATCGTGGACGATGGCCGGTTGACTGGGGAGTACGTGTCGGCCTGGCCGGGCACCAGGACGCCGCGGCGCCTGCATCCGGACACGCGCGAGTGGTTCGCGGTGGTCGAAGGACAGGTCCGCGTCGAGATCGAAGGCCAGGCCCCGATCACGGCTTATCGCGGATCGCTCATCAACATCCCTCGCCAGACCATCTACACGGTGGAAACCCTCGGCGAAGTGCCGAGCCTGCGATTCGTGGTCAACGTGGCGAAGGCGAAGACCCTTTATCCGCAAGACGTCTTTCAGCCCGCGGCGCCGCCGGGCACCGAGTGGATTCCCGTGACGATCAACCGCACGGCCGGCCGCTATGACGAGTTCAACCAACCGCACTTGAATATTCACGAGGCGGCAGCGAAGAACGAAAAATACGCCGGTGGCCGCTTCGTCCGCGACGACAAGTCCGAGATGCTCGTGCTCTACGGTCACGAGAAGAACCTGCCGCCGCTCGATCCCAGGGACAAGGGCCACTTCCACGCCGAGAGCGCGGAGTTCTGGCTCGTGTTCACCGGGCAGATTCGCTACGCGTTCGAAGGCCAGCAACCTTTCATCGCCAGCGAAGGCGACATCGTCTACGTGCCCGCCAACACGTGGCACGCCACGCGCTACACCGGGCCAAACCCGGCGTGCCGGCTCTCAATCACCGAGTACGTCGGCAACGCGCTGTTGCTCGAGCCGAGGAAACCGGGCTAATCGTCAACCTACCCTTGATACCCGTGCGGTCCCAACTGGACCCGCGTGTTGTCGGGATCGGTGAAGTACAGCTGATCGCCTCCACTGGTCCGGTTCGCGGGGTTGCGATCGACGGTTGGCTTCAATCCCATCGCGCGCATCCGCTCGGCCAGGCGGTCGGCATCAAAATCATCGACGCCGATGCAGATGTGGTTCACCGTGCCCGGATTCGCCAGCTTGTAGAGCCCGAGAAAACCCGGCCCCAGCCCGAGATTGATGCCGCCGTTGTCGGGGCGGCTCACGACCTTGAGGCCGAGCAGCTTGCTGTAGAAAGCCGCCGACCGCTCGACGTCGGTGACGGCGAGCGACGCGTGGTTGAGGGACTGCCCTTGCGCCGCTTGCGTCACTTGGGCCTCTTGCCCCGACGCCGGAGCGACCGCCGCGCCGGCGGCAATCGCGGTAAGGGAGGCGACGAGCTCACGCCGCGTCAGCCTTTTCGCTTCGAATGCGTCCACCAACGTCTCGATTCGTTCGCTCATGGCACTCTCCATAGGTAGATGGTCGCTTCGTCGATCTTGACGAGCTCGTCCGGCTTCCAGTCGCCGATCAGGAAATCGTGCGAGACGATTCGCGTCCCGGGCTTGAGCTCGGCGCGCAGCTTCGGTTCCAGTTCCCGGTTGATGCTGGTTGATAGATACAGTGTCACCACCGTGGCTTCTGAAATATCGGCCTTGAAGAGATTCCCGACGATGAACTTGACGCGGTTGGCGACGAGCCCTTCGTTGGCGTTCTGCCAGGACAATTCGACCAGCCGGCCGTTGAGCTCGACGCCCACCGCACGCGCGCCGTATTTCTGCGCGGCGATGATCGGGATGCGCCCATCGCCGGAGCCCAGGTCGTAAACGACGTCCTCGGGCGTCACGCGGGCGAGCGCCAGCATCGCGTCGGCGATGTTGTGGCGCGTCGGCGAGAAGAAGATATCGGGCGTAATCGTCGTCTGGCCCAGGCCAATGGCCAAGGCCAGGATCAGTGTCTTGAGTACAGTAGGGTCTGGCACCTTAACATCGAATTTGTAGCAGGTTTTGCCGTATGGCAGAAACTGCATCGTTTTTGATGTTAAGGTGCCAGACCCTCCAACGACGAGATCCTCAAGCCCTTTGGCCGCCCGGGCGTCCGGCCTCGACGACCAGCGAGCCACCCGTTCGTGCCGGCAGGTCGGCCACGGTGACCTTGTCCAGGATCCTGAAATCCGCGCGCATCGTGGCGGCTGTCGCGGTGCAGGCGATGTAGCCGCGCCGGTTGCTGTGATACGTGATGTGCGGGTTGTCGAGGTGCATCTTCTCGTAAGTGGAGACCACTTCGGACCCGTCTCCACCCGAAGTCACTGACGAGTTCGTGAATTCGACGCCCACGGTGTCGGACTTCGGGTTGCGGAAGTCGGCCTTGAGGTCGGCGCCCCAATGGTTATGCACGTCGCCACTGAGGACGATGGGATTGGGCGCCTTGCTGTCCTTCAGCCGTGCATAGAGCCGCTCGCGCGAGGCCTGGTAGCCGTCCCATTTGTCCACCGAGAAGCGGCCGGCCGGATTCACGTTGAGGTTGTCGCGCGAGAACGTCGGCACCTGCTGGCCGAGCACCGTCCACTTCGCCTGCACCGTCGCGAGGTTCTCGAAGAGCCACTTCTCCTGCGCCGCACCGACGATCGTGCGCCCAGGATCCCTCAACTCCGCGAGGTTGGCCGGGCCCCCGCCACTCGCCTGCTTCGAACGGTACTGCCTCGTGTCGAGGACGCTGAGGTCGATCAGGTTGCCGAACTTCAGCCGCCGGTAGAGCAGCATGTTCGGGCCCGCCGGTAACTGCGCCGCACGCACCGGCATCGTCTCGTAGTAGGCCTGGTAGGCAGCCGCGCGACGCAGCAGGAAGACTTCGGGCGGCGTGTCGTGTTCGTCGCGATCGCCGGCGTAGTCGTTGTCCACTTCGTGATCGTCCCAGGCCATGACGAACGGCGCCGATAAGTGCGCGGCCAGAAAATTGGGATCGGATTTGTACTGGGCGTAACGGTTGCGATAGTCGACCAGCGTGTAGATCTCCTGGCCGTGATGCACGCGCACGTTGTTGGGACTGCGACCGGCGTCGCCCCGGCCTTCATAGATGTAGTCGCCGGTGTGGAACACGAAGTCAAACGCCTCGTCCGCCAGCCGGCCGTAGGCCGTGAAGTAGCCGGTCTCGTAGTGCCCGCAGCCGACGACGCCAAAGCGCAGGCGGTCGACCGCCGCTCCGGCCGGCGGTGCGGTCTTGGTCCGGCCGACCTGGCTCACCTCGCTGCCGCAGCGAAAGCGATACCAGTACTCCCGGCCTGGTGAGAGGCCAGGCGCTTCCACGTGAACGCTGTGGCCCAACTCGGGCCGCGCCACCACGATTCCCTTTTGGGCGATCGAGCGGAACGTGCGGTCGGTGGCAATCTCCCAGCCCACTTCGACGTTGGCCATCGGCATGCCGCCGCCCTCGAGCGGCTCCGGCGCCAGCCGCGTCCACAACACCACGCTGTCGGGCCAGGGATCGCCGGAGGCCACGCCCAGCGTGAATGGATAGTTCCGGAAGATCGGTTGCGCGAACGCCACGCGCGAGGCCACGGGCTGAAGGACCGCTGCCGCGCCCAGCTTCCACGCCACGTTGAGAAGTTCGCGCCGGGACATCCGGCTGAGGAGCCGATCGTAGAGGCGGATGGCGTCGTGCATGGCGGGATTATCGCGCTTTTCCGATGACGAACATGTGACGGGCTACGGGCTTCAGGCTGCAGGCTTCGGAGGCTTCAGTCCGCAGTCCCCGAAGGCTGCTGCCCGAAGCCCGCGGTCCCCGAAGGCTGCAGCCCGAAGCCTGCAGCCCGGTCACGCGGCCGGCAGCGTAAGTTGTGCCCGGACGCCCCCCGCGGGGGACGCCAGCAGCGCGATCGATCCGCCATACAGCTCGGATACATCGTGCACAATCGCCAGCCCGAACCCCGATCCGGGCGCAGCTTCGTCCGCCCGCACGCCTCGCCGCAGCACCGCTTCGCGCAGCTGCTGATCCAACCCCGGCCCGTCATCGTCCACCAGGATCACGACCATTCCGCCTTCGACCGAAGACGAGAGGGTGACGGTCGACTTGGCCCATTTGCATGCGTTGTCGAGCAGGTTGCCGAGCATCTCGTCCACGTCCTCGCGCTGCGCCTTCACGACGTGCTCGGGGAGCCCGTTGACGTGAATCGACAGTCCTCGATCGGCGTGAAGGCGGAGGAGCGTCCGGGCCAGGCCGTCTGCCGATTCCTTGACCGAGGTGCGCGCGCCAATAGTGGCGCCCGAGGCGGCCGCGCGCGCGTGGGCCAGGTAGTAGTTCATCTGCCGGCGCATGCGATCGACCTGCTGCGCGATCGACGCGGCGAGTTCGTGTTGGCCCGCGGCCTCGGCCCGCTGCGCCTCCTGCGACAACACCGCTAACGGCGTCTTCAGGCCGTGGGCGAGATCACCCGCTTTCGCGATCGCCCGCCGCACCGCCTGTTCGCGGGTGTCGAGCAGTGAATTGAGATCGTCAACGAGGGGCTGAAGCTCGATGGGATATTCGCCCGCCACCCGCTGGTTGCGGCCATCGCGCACCGCGGCAAGACCGTCGCGCAGTTGATCGAATGGCAGCAGTCCTCGCTGCAGCATCGACAGGCCCGTGATCAGGAAAATGATCGAGCCGGCGAGCATCGCGCTCCAGTGCGCAATCTCGCGATAGCCATGGAAGTAAACGAAGACGGAGGTGATCAGCGACATCCCGATCATCGAGGCGCCGCCCCAAATGGCCGATCCGATGATCAGCCGCGAACGCAGCGACCGTGGCCGGCTCACGCGCCACCATCGATTCGATAACCCAACCCGCGCACCGTTTCGATGAACGACGCGCCGAGCTTGCGCCGCAGCCGCGCAATGAACACCTCCACGGTGTTCGAGTCGCGATCGGCATCCTGCGCGTAGATGTGCTCGGTCAGTTCGCCTTGCGACACCACGCGGCCGCAATGATGCATGAGATACGACAAGACGCGGAACTCGTGGCTGGTGAGCTTCACCGGCATGCCGTCGAGCGTCACCCTCGACAGCCGCGCGTCGAGGACCACCGCGCCGGCGCGGAGTTCGGGCGACAACTGCCCGCTCGCCCGGCGAATGAGGGCCCGCAACCGCGCCAGCACCTCCTCCATCTGAAACGGCTTGGCCACGTAGTCGTCCGCGCCGCCATCGATGCCCTGGACCTTTTCATGCCAGCTGTCCCGCGCGGTCAGCACCAGCACCGGCATCGTCTGGCCCCCTTCGCGCCAACGGCGAAGAACGGTCAGGCCATCGACCTTCGGCAGCCCGAGGTCCAGCACGACGGCGTCGTATTTTTCCGTTTGTCCCAGGAATTCGGCGCTCGCCCCGTCTACCGCGCAATCCACGGCATAGCCCGCCCCTGCGAGCGCCGCCGCCAGCTGTTGAGACAGGACCTGTTCATCTTCGACGACCAAGATTCTCATCAGACTACAGACTACAGGCTGCAGGCTGGTCCCTGAACGCCGCCTGAACGAGACCTTCACGGGACGTTCAGCAGCCCATCGCTACGCTCTGGGGACCATGCGCACCAGTTCCATCCTGATGCTTGCCGCGGCGGCCGTGGTCGTCGCGCTGGCGTTGGCGATTCACTTCTTCGGCGGCTCGTTCGCCGCCGCGATTCACGGACAGTAAGAAACATGAGGCACCACATGAAGAACGCGTTGAAGCAGGCGGCCGTCCTCGTCGCAATGTTCACCCTCGTGGCCGGTCTTTCCGCGCAGGACAAAAAGTCCGACGACACCAGGAACGTGGCCGGCACCTGGGACGTCAACCTGATGAGCCACCAGATGGCGCTGGTGCTGGAGCACGACGCCAAGGATGCGACGAAGGTCACCGGCACCTTGATGGTCATGGGCAAGGACGTCGAAGTGAACGGCGACTTCGTTGACGGCAAGCTCACGCTCATCGGCAAGGGCGCGTTGATGGGCCCTCGGGGCGGTGACGGTCATGGCGACCAGGCGGCGCCGCCGGCCACGCCGCTGAAGCTGACCGCGACGCTGAAAGACGACGGTACGCTCGAGGGCGAGATGCCGATGCCGCAGGGCGCAGCCAAGTGGACGGCCGAACGGCTGAAGAAGAAATCCCAGTAACGGTCCCGCCATGTTTGTGACCAGGAAACAGCTGTCGCGGCGCACCGTCCTCAAGGGGATGGGCGCCACGATGGCGCTGCCGCTGCTCGACGCGATGACCCCGGCGTTTGGCGGCCAGGGCAAACCTGAAGGTTTGCCCCCACGAAACGTGCGGCTGGTGTGCATCGAGATGGTCCACGGCGCTGCTGGCAGCTCGCAGTTCGGCTTCGAGAAGAACCTGTGGGCGCCCGCGGCCGAGGGCCGCGACTTCGATCTCGGCCCCACCAGCCTCAAGCCGCTCGAGCCATTCCGCGACCACCTCACCATCATCAGCAACACCGACGTGCCGAGCGCCAACGCCACCGAGGCGCGTGAAATTGGCGGCGACCACTTCCGTTCCACCGCGGTTTTCCTCACGCAGTCGTATCCCAAACGCACCGAAGGCGCCGACGTCGAAGTAGGGACCTCGTTCGATCAGCTCTACGCGCAGCGGTTCGGTCGGGACACCACGATCCCGTCGATGCAGGTCTCGATCGAAAGCGTGGATGAAGGCGGCGGCTGCCAGTATGGCTACTCGTGCGCGTACGCGGATTCGCTCAGTTGGGCCTCGCCGCGCAAGCCGCTGCCGATGGTCCGCGACCCGCGCGTGGTCTTCGATCAATTGTTCGGCATGTTCAAGAAGGACGGCACGCCGGCCGAACAACGGGAACGGCTGGCCGAGAACCGCAGCATGCTCGACTGGCTGCTGGCCTCGTCGAATCGCTTGCGGTCCCGGCTTGGCGCCACCGATCGGGCGCGGCTCGACGAATACCTGGAAAACGTCCGCGAGCTCGAGCGCCGCATCCAGAGGGTCGAGGCGTTCAACCGCTCGGGTGAAGTGCGCGAGTTGCCCGGCGCGCCGGCGGGGATTCCGGATTCCTACAGCGAGCACGTGAAGTTGATGTTCGACCTCCAGTTGCTCGCGTTCACCTCGGATGTGACGCGCGTCTTCTCCTTCAAGCTCAGTCGCGACGGCTCCAATCGCGTCTTCCCAGAAAGCGGTTTCAACGGGCCTTTCCACAATTCCTCGCACCACAGCGCCCGCGAGACGCGCATCCTCGACTTCGCCAGGATCAATACCTATCATGTGGGCTTGCTGCCCTACTTCCTCCAGAAGCTGAAGGACACGCCCGATGGGGACGGCACCCTCCTCGACAACTCGCTCGTGATGTATGGTTCACCAATGGGCGATCCCAACTTCCACAATCACAAGCGCGTGCCGTTTATCGTCGCCGGCCACGCCGGCGGCGCCCTCAAGGGCGGCGTGCACCTCAAGGCGCCCAATCGTACGCCGCTCGCAAACGTGATGTTGAGCCTGCTCCACTCGCTCGGCCTCGATGACCTGAAGACTTTCGGCGACAGCGAAGGCGCGTTCCCGCTGTCATGATCGCGCAGGCGTTGCGATCGATCGCCAGGATGCCCGGCCTCGCCGCCGTGGTCATCCTCTCGCTCGGCATCGGCATCGGCGTCAACACCGCCGTGTTCTCGTGGATCCAGGCAGTGGTCCTCAAGCCGCTGCCCGCCGTCGCGGATGCGACGAGCTACTTCTCGGTCGAGCCGAAGGCCAACACCGGAACCTATCCAGGCGTGTCGTGGCGTGAGTATCGCGACTTCCAGGAACGCCTCCGCGCGTTCCAGGATGTGCTGGCCTTCCGCATGGTCCCCTTCAGTGTCGGCGAGTCGAGCCGCACCGAACGCGCGTATGGAATGCTTGTCTCGGGCAACTACTTCTCGGTGCTGAACCTGCGGCCGGCCCTCGGCCGCTTCATCGAACCTCGCGAAGCTACGCAGCCCGGGACGGAACCGGTCGTGGTGATTTCGCACGACTACTGGCAGACGCATTTCGCCGGCAGCCCCAACGTGCTCGGCCAATCGATCCCCATCAACGAGCATCCCCTGACCATCGTTGGCGTGGCGCCCGAAACCTTCCAGGGCACGATCACGGGATTGCAGTTCGACCTCTTCGCGCCCGCCACGATGGCGCCGGCGCTGCTGGCAGGATCGAATGAACTCGACAATCGCAATCTCCGCGGCTACCAGGTGATGGGCCTCCTGCGCGACGACGTGAGTGAGGCACAAGCACAAACGGAACTGACCGCGACGATGGCGGATCTGGAGAGGACGTATCCGGAGAGCAATGCCGACATCCAGGGCGACGTGAAGAGCTTTGGTATGGCGCCGCGAGGACCGCAGCGGATGATCGCGACCGGCCTCTACGCGCTGCAGGGGATGATGCTGCTGGTGCTGCTCGCCGTGTGCGGCAACACCGCGAATCTCGTCCTCGCCCGCGCCAGCTCCCGCTATCGCGAGGTCGGTGTCCGGCTGGCGCTTGGCGCCGGTCCGGCGCGCGTGATCCGCCTGTTGCTCGTCGAGAACGTCGTGCTCGCGCTGTTGGGCGCCGGCCTCGGCATCGTCATCGCCATTTGGGGCACGCAGGCGCTTCGCGCCATGCCGGCGTACGGCGCGTTGCCCATCAAGTTTCAAACCAGCGTCGATTCAATGGGGCTGGCCTTCGCGATCGGCCTGGGCCTCGCGTCGGGCGTGCTCTTCGGGCTCGTGCCCGCGCTGCAGCTGGCGCGCGTCGATCCGCAGCAGGCGCTCCGCGCCGGGTCGCGCTGGTCGGGGCGCAGCGCGATGCGCGACGGCCTGATGGGGTTCCAGGTCGCGATGGCCCTGCTCATCCTGGTGGTCGCGGGGCTCTTCTTCCGCAGTTTCGTGGAGACGCGTGAACTTGATCCCGGGTTTCGGGCGGATGGAGTACTACTGGCCGCTTACGACCTCACCGGTCGAAGCACAGACGATTCACTGGCCAGGAGCTTTGCCACCCGCCTCCTCGAGAGGCTCCGCGCCTTGCCGTCGGTCGAAGCGGCGGCGATTGCCTCCAACGTGCCGCTCGACATCCATGGGCTGCCGGCTCGTGGGTTCACGCTCGAAGGGCGCGCCGCCGATCGCAACCAACCCGACCAGGCGCTCAGCAACATCGTGACCTCCGGCTACTTCACGGTGATGGGCATCGCTTTCGTTGCCGGCAATGATTTCGTGGAGCTGGCGGACACGGCGATGGCGCCGCAGGTCATCGTCAACGAGGAATTCGTCCGGCGGTTTCTCGACGGCAGGGAGCCGCTCGGCCGGCGCCTCGACAGCGGCGGCCGCACCTATGCGATCGCCGGCGTCGTCAAGACCTCCACCTACGAGGCCTTCGGTGAACCGCCAACGCCCGCGATGTACTTCGGCTTTCGCGACCGCCCCAGGAACGTCGGCGAGATTCACCTGCGCACGCGGCCCGGCACGGAGTCGGTCCTTGGCGCCGAGGTGCAGTCGATCGTCCGCGATCTCGATCCAACGCTGCCGGTTTACAACATCCGCACGCTCACCGAGCACATCGACAAGAACCTGATCTTGCGGAAGGTGCCGGCGCGGTTGTTCGTGGTGGTTGCACCGCTCCTGCTCGCGCTGGTATCGATTGGCATCTACGCGGTTGTGGCCTACGCCGTCTCGCAACGCACCTCGGAAATCGGCGTCCGCCTCGCGCTCGGCGCCACCGCCAATCGCATCGTCCGCCAGATTGTGATCGAGAGCCTGCAGGTGATCGGCTTCGGCGCCCTGTGCGGCTGGGTGGTCGCCTTCATGATCGACCTGCACCTGATTCGCGGCGGCATCGCCGATGCGCCCGTGCTCATCGGCGTGCCGTTGCTGCTGCTCTCGGTGGCGGCGTTGTCGTGCTGGCTACCGGCGCGCCGAGCCACGCTGGTCGATCCAGTGGTCGCCCTTCGGCAGGACTAGGTGTAGGAACGGCGCAGTCTGATGATCTGGTGATCTCGCGGCAAGCGATCCCCAGATCAACAGATCAACAGTTCAACAAATTAGACCACTCGATCACCAGCTCACGAGGTCACTAGATGCCAGGCTTCAACGAATCCCCTGTCTTATGCTCCCGAATCTGATATTGGAGGAACTTGTGCACCGCATCAAGGGCCGCGGCGTCGGTCGTGCGAAGGCGCACCCGGCCGCCGGTGGGGAGGCTTTCGAACCCGTAGCTGATCGCGCTCTTGTTGGCCACCATCGCGGCCACGCCGTCGGGCGCCTCACCATGCGTCATCAGGGGCTTCCCGAAGTCTCCCGCCGCAAACTGGCCGGCGATTTCTTTCAGGTGCGTCCTGATCGCGTCCAGGTTCGTGGTATCGGACGCGTTCTTCACCGTGACCTCGATCGAGCCACCGTCGGCGGCAAGGATGAAGTGATGCGTCGTCAGGGCTTGATCGAACCCCATGGCGTCGGCGCCTCGCTTGGCCAGCTCGGCGTCTTTGGCCATTTGCTTCTGGTGTTCCTCGTGGGTCATGCCGGCCGGCATCTGGTGGGTCTGGGCGGAGGCCGAGGCGGCCACCCCGAGCGCGCTGAGCGCGAGGATGGCGTGAGTGAGTTGTTTCAAGGACATGGTTCATTCTCCTGCGAAAGAGGGACGATATCCACATGCTAGAAGCTGGAACCAGTTCAAGGGTCAAGGGCTTGCGCATCGGCGAGGTGGCCGAGGCCTGCGGCGTCAGCGTCGATACGGTCAGGCACTACGAGCGCCGCGGGCTCCTGCCGGCCGCTCGTCGCACCGACGCGAACCAGCGCGTCTTCCCGCCACAGGCCATCAATCGCGTGATGCTGGTCCGGCGCGGCGTGCAATTCGGGTTCTCACTGAAGGAACTCGCCGTGTTCATGAAGTCGCGCGACAAAGGCGTCGCGCCATGTCACGCCGTGCGCGACGCCGCGGAACAACTGCTGGAACGGGTGGAGGCGCAATTGACCGAGTTGACGCGCCGCCGACGGGCGATGCGGAACACGCTGAGGGATTGGGACGCGAGGTTGGCAAACGCGCCGGCCAATCAGCCGGCGCGCCTGCTCGAGACATTACCGCCGAAGCG